>JARDZO010000234.1 GCA_029240815.1 Brevibacillus sp. | reverse complement strand
ATCAAATGGTATCCGGATTCATCTGGCCTCACTTGGGCAGGATGGTGCTTTGCGATCGGTACTATCATTTTTTCGGGAAGCCTGTACGCGTTGGCGGCGTCCGGGGTCAAAGTACTCGGGGCCATTACACCGATCGGCGGCGTTCTGTTCCTCGTAGGCTGGGCCTTGCTCGCCATTCATGCTTGGAAAGCTGTATCGTAACGAGTCAAAGTAGACAACAAAAAGATGCCCAATCACTGTGAGAAGCAGTTGGTTGGGCGTTTTTTTATGATACGCACCCCTCTTGGACGATTGTCATATGCTGTAGGGTTACCACACCCAAAGGAGAGGAACCGATGGCAAAGTCCTCCTTCAACCAATCCCCCTATTACTACGGAATGCCAGATGTCTACATGCAGATGGGCTACTACCCGTTCCCTACCCCGCCAGCCACGGAGCAGCTCCCCCGGCAAGTACAGATCCCCAATGCCATGTCGATGGCTTCCCAATGCAAATACTTTCTCGGACAAACGGAAAAAGTAATCGTCGTCGCAAACGACCAAAGCTTTGGGGCTTTGGCGAATCCGTTTCGTTCCGGCGTCCTTTTATATGTGCATGACTGGCATTTGACGAACTTCTCCGATCGCCCTCTGGAGGTACAATTCTGGTTCGGAAAAACAGAGTCGATCGTCGGAGCCAAAACATCCACCGCTGTAACACCCGGCTACGCGCAGCTTTCTCCCTGCCCCCCTTCCCAAGGAAAGATTCTCTTTTCTACTGGAGGCACCGACTTGCCACGCGGAGGAGCCGTCGCCACGACAAGAATCATTCCACCGATGAGTACGATGGGGACAGAAATAAACGGACAGTGGATTCTCGGGCCTGGAATGACCCTGATGGCCCACGTTCCTACTTCAGAGAAAAGTGCCTCTTATCTATTCTCGACAAGCTGGTGGGAACAGTCCGTCTACTGAACTAATTATGCGTAGGGCCACTGGAGTACGGATACACACGCAAAAAAGCGGAGTGCCTAAGCACCCCGCTACATTTTTATATAGAAAACCCTCACATACATGTTGAAACACCAAGTCCCCTATGGTAGAATGGGAATTGGTCTCTCGAGATAAACGATATTCAAATTCATTTTTACCCAATATTATCTTATCACACATCAGGAGTAGTTGTCAAACCCTCAAGACCAAAAATGGGCATGAAAAAGGAGCGGTATCATGAGCGAAGCTGACCAAGGCAGACAAATGGAGCAACAGCGAGTAGAGCAGGTCATTGCAGAGATCAAGAGAAAGATCGCCAGCCTACAAGAGCATGTCACTGAAGTCAGTGCTGACATCGTAGGAATCCGCAAGCATTTTTGGGACGATGTCACCGTCAACTTTGAGGATGCTACCGAAGCGGCCGAGACTTACGCCAGCATCAAACAGCAAGCTGAGGTCCTGTCTGAGCGTGAGCGCGTCCATCGACATGCGCACAATCAGCTGCGGACGTTGAATCGCCTGGTGCAGTCACCCTATTTTGGGCGCATTGACTTTCGCGAAGAAACAGAACCATCAGCGGATCCGATTTATTTGGGGATCGCTTCTCTGCTCGATGAGCGCGAGGAGCAGTTTCTAGTCTATGATTGGCGCGCTCCCATCTCCAGCCTGTACTACGATTACTCTCCAGGACCTGCCGAATACGAAACACCGAGCGGAACCGTCTCTGGTGAAATAACTTGCAAGCGCCAATATGTGATCCGCGATGGACAACTGCTCCATCTGTTTGACACTGGTGTGACGATCGGCGATGAGCTCTTGCAGGAAGTATTGGGCAAACAGGCTGACTCACAAATGAAGAGCATCGTCGCCACGATCCAACGAGATCAAAACCGCATCATCCGTAATGAGCATAGCCGACTCGTCATCGTTTCTGGTGCAGCCGGCAGCGGGAAGACCTCTGCCGCCCTGCAGCGAATTGCCTATTTGCTGTACCGTTACCGGAAAACGCTGCGCGCCGAGCAAATCGTGCTGTTCTCTCCCAATTCGTTGTTTAACAGCTACGTTTCTACTGTCCTCCCTGAGTTGGGAGAAGAAAACATGCAACAAACGACGTTTCAGGATTACGCAGAACACCGGCTCGGCTCGACTTTTCAGCTGGAACACCCGCTTGCGCAAATGGAGTACGTGCTGACCGCCATGGAGGAACCTGGCTATGCAGAACGTCTGGAAGGCATCCGGATCAAAACCTCTCCGCGTTTTATGCGGGCAATCGATGACTACGCCTCTTTCCTCAAGGATGGCGGCATCCAGTTTCGCCCAATCACTTTCCGCGACAGAGTCATCATCAGCGCTAAGCGTATTCGCGATCATTTTTACTCCATGGAGACCTCCATCTCCATTCCGAACCGGATGACTCTACTCGCGAAATGGCTGCTCGGCGAACTGAAGAAACAGGAACGTCTGGAACGTTCCAAGCCTTGGGTCGAAGACGAGCTGGAGCTTTTGGACAAAGACGCGTACGTGGCTGCCTATCAAGAGCTGCGAAAGAAAAATCAATTTAGGGAAGATACCTTCAACGACTTTGATCGCGAGCAAGAGCTGCTTTCGGAAAAAATCGTGAAGAAGCAATTTCGGCCTCTGCGCGAGTCGGTTCGCGAGCTGCAATTCATTGATACGACGGCTACGTACCGCCAGCTCTTTTCTGATTCAGTTCTTGCATCGACTGTCTTTTCCATAACGGAAAGACCGGAGCTGTGGGCCGAGATCTGTACGCAAACCCTGGAAAGATTGGATAAGAACGAGCTGACCTACGAAGACACGCCGCCATTCTTGTACTTGCAGGAAAAGCTAGAGGGCTTTCAGACCAACAACATCGTTCGGCATGTATTTATCGATGAAGCACAGGATTACTCGCCGTTCCAATTCGCCCTTTTGCAAAGGCTCTTTCCCCGTGCCAAAATGACGGTGCTGGGTGACTGGAATCAGGCCATTTATGCTCATGCCTACGATAGCTCGAGCTTTGAAGCTGTCGCCTCGCTCTATGAGCCTGAGCAGACAGAGACGTTTGTCCTGACCAAAAGCTATCGTTCAACGGAGCCCATCGTCGAATTTACCCGCCAGCTTGTGAAAAACGGAGAGCGGATCGAACCATTCCGTCGAGCGGGTCGCAAACCTAGCGTGACGATCAGCCACGATCATGAAACGCTCAATGAAAGGATCACAGCGCAAATCCAGAAGCTGCAGGAAGAAGGGCATCAAGCCATCGCGATCATCACCAAGACAGCGGAGGAAGCACACGAAGCTTTTGAACGCCTGCGCAACAAACTGGATATTCGGATGATCGGAACCCGCGCGATTTCTTACGAGACTGGAGCCTTGATCATCCCGTCGTATTTGGCAAAAGGCGTAGAGTTTGACGCGGTGCTCATCTACAACGCCTCTTCGGAGCGCTATCATCAGGAGAGCGAACGCAAGCTGTTTTACACAGCCTGCACGCGCGCCATGCATGAATTGCATCTGTACAGTGTCGGAGAAGTGAGTCCGCTTCTCGCCTCTGTGTCTCGGGATAGCTATGAGTTGTTCGAATAAGGATTCAATGAAAAAGAGACCTGGCTGACGCTAGACAGAAGCGTTCAACCAGGTCTCTTTTCACCTTTCTTCAATCCTACATAAACCGCGACCGCGAGCAAAATGAGATTAAACTCGTACCCGCTCTTTCCCCCCTGTCCCATGAATCCGTGGTCCCACTTGACGGTCACAATCGCTCCCATCATAATCACAGCCAAAGCCCGCGCTGCGTAGCGAGACCATATCCCCAGAATCAAGGCGAGACCTCCAACAATCTCCACGGCCATCACCGGGTATGCCAACCACGGAGGCAATCCGAGGTCACCAAACATCGCCGTGACCACCGCCATTCCTTTTTGCAGCTTGGCAATCCCGTGTACGAGAAAGATGACCCCTGTCACGATCCGCAGAACGACAAATGCTTTTTCCCCCGCCATCTTTTCTCCCTCCTCCCCACTACCTTATGCCAGGAGGAGGACAATCATATCAAGCAGCCATCATCTTCAAACATTTACACGCCGATTACGAAGTTGGACGCTCGATCCCGCAATGTCTTCATGACACTCATGGCAACGATATAACCGGTTTTCGGATTACGCGCGGAAGGTGTGTTCTGGATTTGCAGTTTGATCTGGCCAAATTTTCCTCTGGCTTCAATCTCATGCGTATTGCTGGTAATGTTCGGGTCCACGAACACTTTTACTTTCGTCCGATCAAAACCGATACCCGCTAAGCTCAGGGCAGCCGATACGTTTACACTCTCCGGAAACAATCTCGCCGAATCTCTGGCCACTCCATCGAATGCGCAATACGGTTCTACCAATTCTGCTAATGCAACTTGCTGTTCGATCAGGGTGCCATACCACGCTTTTGGAGGCTTCCGCGTTATTAACGTCACTTCTTCCATAGGTCCCAGGCTACCTGCCGCTATTCGGTCCAATCCACCGATAGCCGCCGAAGGGATAATGATTTTACGGCCGCGTTCAGTTGCTTTATGCATCAATCGATTTTGCAGCGCTTCATCAGCAAAAGCACCCACACTGACGATGATCAAATCGGCTCCATGCTCCAGAACCTTTTCTCCGTATAACTTGACAGCCTCATGACCCGCACTCTCGACTACGATATCAAAGTCATTCGCAAAAAAGACAGCTTCCTGCTCCGTCATCAAATCCGCGAGTGCAGAGGGCACTTCATATTTTGACCGATCGCGTACCAAGATGGACGTCACTCGAATCCCTCCCTCACGATCCTGTCCGATTGCTTGAACGACATCCTCGCCTATGGTTCCGTAGCCAATAATTCCGATGTTGAGCATAAACCCTCCTGTGAAATTGGATTTTTCTTACGAGATATCTTCTGCCTCTATCATAGCAAAAATATTGTATTTGGTATACCATAAACCAAATCCCTGTGATATACTTGTTCTATAACAACGAGGGAGGGAAGCTTGTGCCATCTATAACTTTTCATACGTCAGGAAAAACAATCAAAGTGGATAAAGACGCGAATCTTCTCAGAACTTCCATTCGGTACGAAGGTGCCGTTCCATTCAAGTGCGGCGGCGGACTTTGCGGAACCTGTCGCGTACAGATTATGGATGGGCAGGAAAACCTCAGCAAGGTTATGAAAAAAGAAATCGACCGACTTGGAAATGATAAGATCGGGCAGGGGTACCGCTTGGCATGCCAAACCTTCATTACTGGAGACGTCACGGTTTCCTGGGGCGAGGAAGATGTGGAGCGCCTGAACAAAATTGCCCAGAGGCGGATCAACGCGGCGCAATAAAGTAGGCTTTTTCCTTATACATCAGGCTAAAAATGCATTCCCTGAAACACTGGAGCGACGGGTGTTCTTTCCGTGACTGTTTCTTGGGATGCATTTTTTGTTTTTAAGCTGTCTCTCCAACTATTGTGCCGGTACGGAAAAAGGGGAAAATGCTCCAGGTTAGTAGGGACACTGCACCGGGGTCATCCCTGTCCGGCTCCACTCCAAAAGCGGAACGGCGTCCAAAGTAGAAGTCTCAGGAGGCCTCTCAGAGGGTGGACGCTCAAGCGTGTTCCGCTTTTTCCGCTGCGCCTCGGCTGTGTCCCTAATACCTTCGCTTTTTTCCCCTTTTTCCTGGACAGCTGATGTTTTTATCACTATTCATGCGTGGTTAAATGATTTCTTTAGCCAGTGCAAGCAGAATAATTCATCCTTTGCGTTTGAAACATTTAGATTTTCCAACCTTTGTGGCAGATAAAGATCTCTATTTTAACCTCTCTACCTGCCAAAAAAGGCACAGACTTTTATAGTCCGTGCCTTTGATCGTTGACAAAACTCATGCTGATAGAGATTTCCCCTCGGTTGTTCCACTTGTTGGAATAAGGATCGTCACTATCATTTAATCGTGAAAGCAACCTGAGACTAGCTTGAGAAGGTTATAGAAAAGCTCGATGAGTAGAAGCAGTCTGCAAGAGAAGCATGTTTCCAGGCGGAGCGACTCGCGGAGTCCCACTCAGCGGAGCCATGAATTCCGAGGCAACAGAATCGCTATCTATGAATAACCTGCGTAGCTGCGCGCCGTTTTGCGATTCCCTCGGGATCATGGCGGAGCGGACAGTCTAGACTCCCGTGCAGGACGCAGCCCGGAGCGGAGAATGGAAACAGGCTTCTCCGCACCACAGCTACATTCTCGACAGACTAAAGGTACAGACTTTTTAGCCTGTACCTCTACCAAAGATAGTTCACTTCTATCAATGAACCTTCACGATTTTACTGTCGTCATCCAGATCCAGCTCAAAAATTTCCTTCTCAATCTCTGCCGTTGTCTCAAATTTCGGGAACACCTTGAGCGGAATGCTGTTGTCAGGGAATACTTCAGATACACCTTGAATCACGATTCTCGTAATGGGGTTTTTAATTTTGCAAATGGAGAAGGTCGTCTTTTTCTTCCCGAAGAAATAGTATTCGTACGCGGAGACTACTTCCAGATCCGGATTTTCCGTTACTGTTTTGTACCGTTCGGTTGTGGATACCATAATATATTCGCTCATCTTCAAACCCTCCAGTATAAGAATGTCATGATACAAGTCGTCGGTTCCGTTCCCAGTGACAGCTGCTATTCCTGACAGATCTCGATATCTTCGTGGATGTAGAGCTGGCAAGCCAATCGATAGCCCTGGCTAATTTTTTCCCCAAGCATTTTATTTTCTTTCCAGTTTGGCTCAGGAAGCCCTTCCCCGCCGGCCAATACTTTTACGGTACACTTCGTACACTTGCCCATGCCACATCCGTACTTCAGATGAGGGAATTTTTTGATTCCGGCCAAAACGACCAAGTTGCTGTTGGCACCGATTTCTTGCTGGTATACTTGACCGTTCTGATGAAATTTCACGTTCGGCATAGAAACACCTCCATCTGCAGTAAGAATGTGGGACAGCCTCTGTTACTGCTTATCTAGAGCTTCCAAATACGCTCGTTTGGAATTCTCCAAATGAATTTTGGTTAAGCTCTCGACCAATTCAGCTTGACCGTTGTACACCGCCAACGCTATTTCCCGATGCTCTTCCATTGCCTTGCGCTGCCTGCCCGGAAGCTCATATCCGAGATGGACAAAGGCCCGAATGTAATCGGAGAGACCATCCAGCATTTGCGTCAATCTCGGACTTTGAGCAGCCCGAAAAATAACCTCGTTGATATCGAAATGAAAATTTTTATATTCCTGGTTCACTTCTGGCTTGGAAAACTCAGCATCAATCTCATCGATAATTCGCTTTAGTTCCTCACGCGCTTCTGGAGTTGCTTTTTGCGCGGCCATTTTCATCGCCAAGCTTTCCAACGAGCCGAGGATTGTGAAAATTTCCACGACTTCCTCCGGAGAAAGCTGGGAGACGATGACTCCTTTACGCGGCAATGTTTTGACAAACCCTTGGGATTCTAATCGAAATAGTGCTTCCCGAATGGGTGTGCGGCTTACGTTTAATTGATCGGCTAGCTCGCGTTCGATAATTCGTTCCCCTGATTTATAAATACCTTGCACGATCGCTTGTTTGATGTATTGATAAACCTTGTCCCGAATCGGGCTCAAGTCCTCATCTTTCCAAATAACTGGCGTGTCTGGCATCTGGTATACCTCCGAGAGTTGTTTTCCTTAGTTTAATCGATATGATTATCGATATACAACAACCCTTTCGAAGACATGCCCGTCGGCCTATTGCAAAAACACGCCTCCATACACCAACGCACTCGCCACCACGATGCCGGGATGGACCTTCAGTTTTTCCAATGTGATAAGGCTGACCGCGGTGATTGCTGCCGTCTGCCAGATCCCTGTGGCCTGATAGGCGCTCGCGAAAAACTGAAAGGCCAACGTGCCCAGTAGTACGGCTACAATCGGTCGCACAATTTGAGTCATCGCCGATACTTGGGGAGAATTCTTGAAGAGGTGCAGAAATTTGTACAGAATCACCATCGCGATCGCAGTCGGGGCAATCGTTGCAATCAGGGCGACGATCGCTCCTGGAACCCCAGCAACCTGATAGCCGATATAACCGGCAAGCTTGGTCGCAATCGGGCTTGGCAGCGCATTGCCGAGCGCGAGCACATCTCCGAATTGCTCCAGTGTCATCCAGCCGTAATGATCGACTACCTCTGCTTGCAGTAAGGGAATGATCGGCGGACCGCCACCGTAACCCAATATGTTTGGGATGAAAAAAGCCCAAAATACCTGTAGCAGGATCATGCTGATATACCCCTATCCGGCGAACCAGCCTGTTTTTTCTTTTGTTTTCTAACAAGATAGGTCGATTCAGTGAAGGCATATGCGAGAGCGATTCCTATGAGTAGCCCTGGATTTACATTCAGCAGGGCAAGTGCCACCAGTGAGACAACCGTCCAGGCAATCGTCCTGCTCTTGATCCAGCTCTTCCACGATTTCAGGAAAAACTCATAGGCCATGACGGCCATCATGACGCCGATCACAGGCTGCACGCCATGCGTCATGCCCCCGACGATGCCTGAATCCTTCAGCTTGTAGATCAGACCCAAGAGCAGGATCATCGCAATCAGCACAGGTATGACCATGGCTATGATCGCTACAGATGCACCTGCGGCTCCTTTTACTTTATAGCCGATATACCCTGCCATTTTTGTTGCGATCGGTCCCGGCAAAGCGTTTCCCATAGCCAGAACGTCCGTAAATTCTTCGTCCGTCATCCAGCCGTATTTCTGTACAGCTTCGGCGTGAACGAGGGGAATCATCGTAGGTCCGCCGCCGTAACCCAAGATGCCGATCCGGAAAAATCCGAGGAATAGATTCCAGAGTACCATCGATCCTCTCCCCCTACCTTTTCAATGACGTACACGGGCA
>JARDZO010000233.1 GCA_029240815.1 Brevibacillus sp. | reverse complement strand
GTATTCGATTATCGGTCAAGGGAAAATCGAAGAAATTCTCAGTACCAAATCAGAAGACCGCCGCGGTATTTTTGAAGAGGCCGCCGGGATTGTCAAGTATAAGACTCGAAAGCGTGAAGCGGAAAAGAAGCTCGATGAAACCGAGCAAAACCTCGTTCGTATTCATGACATAGTTAGTGAAATTACCGAGCAAATCGGTCCCTTGCAGGAGCAAGCCGATACCGCACGTACCTACAAGGAACTTCATCGCAAGCTGGTCGAGCACGAAGTCGCGCTGTACGTGCAGCAGATCGAAGCAGCACACGCCAAGTGGGAAGCAGCGACACAACGTGTTCAGGAGCTGCAGGAGCAACTGGTAGGTCAATCGACAGAAGCATCCAAGCAGGAAGCGGATTTGGAACAGGCTCGCTTTCACGTCACGCAGATTGACCAATCCATTGAAGAGCTGCAGCAAGTTCTGTTGACGGTCAGTGAAGAGGCGGAGAAGGTAGAGGGCCAGCGTGAAGTATTGCGAGAGCGTATGCGTAACCTGCATGCCAATCGCCAGCAGACGATGGAGCAGATGCATCGGATCACCGAGAAGCAGCACGCCCTCGAGGCTGAACTGGCAGAGGAGCAAGATCGTGCACAGGAAGCCAACCGTCGGATGACGGAAGCCAACTCTTCGCTCCAAGAAGCAGAAGGACAGTTTTTTTCGATGGTGCAGTCGCTGACAGATGATGTGGAGCGGTTGAAAGGGGACTATTTCGAAAAGCTCAACGAAATGGCCAACCTGCGTAACGAAATGCGTCATCAACAGCAGTTGATTCAAACGAGTCAGGCACGATTGGACCGTCAGCTGTCAGGAAAAGAACAGTTGGATCAAGAAGAAGAACAACGCTTGTCCAAGCTTGTTTCCTTAAAGGAGCAGCTCGAGTCGATCGACCAGACCATTCAAGAGACAGTTGCAAGCTACAAGGAATTGATGGAGCGAAATCGCGAAGGACAAGCACGTCTGGAGACCGCACGTCGCGAGCTGCGCCAATGGGAACAAAAGAAGGAAGCAGCCAAGTCGCGTTTGGATCTCTTAAAAGAAATGCAATCGGAGTTCGCCGGCTTCCAACAAGGTGTAAAAGAAATTTTGAAGGCTCGTGAGCGAGGCTTTGCGGGCATTCACGGAGCCGTAGCAGAACTGGTCGTTGTACCAGAGCAATACGAGACGGCACTGGAAGTAGCACTCGGCGGTGCGCTGCAGAACGTCGTCGTAGAAAATGAAAGTGCTGGTCGTGCTGCTATTGCCCACTTGAAGAAACACAACGCCGGTCGCGCGACGTTCTTGCCATTGGATGTCATTCGCCCGCGCCAGCTTCAGTCTGATGACAAGCGTCAGCTGGCAAAAGAGTCGGGTGTTGTAGGGATCGCGAGTGAGCTGGTAACGTTTGAGGAAACGTATCGTCCGATTCTGGAGTCGTTGCTAGGCAATGTGATCGTGACGGAAACGTTGGAGCAGGCCAACCGGGTAGCACGTTCTTTGAGTTACCGTTATCGGGTGGTTACACTCGAAGGGGATATTGTCAACGCGGGTGGTTCCATGACAGGGGGGGCGCTGAAAAAGAACAGTACCAACCTCTTGGGACGCAATCGACAAGCCGAAGAGCTGGAAGGACAAATGAACGAAATCGACCAGGCAATTTCTGGGCATACTACGCATATGGATCAACTGGCGAAAGAATTGCGCCAAATGGAGCAAGAACAAGAAGCGCTACGTTCACAAGGTGAGTCTCTGCGCTTGAAGGAACAGGAAGTCAAAGGCAATCTCCAGCAAACAGAAGCAGAAGGTCGTTCTTTAGGAGAGCGAACCAAGTTGGTTGAACAAGACATTGCCGGTTACCGCCGTGAGATGGAGGACGCTCTGCGGAAGCAAGAAGAGCTGCAAGTGTCTTTGTCTTCCATGGATGCAGAGGAAAAGGAACTGGCAGCCCTGATTGCGGCAGCCGAAGCCAAACGCCAGGAGCAGCTCGAATCCAAGGAAGAAATGAATCAGAAAATCACCAGTCTCAAGGTGCTAAACGCGCAGGTCATGCAGGAATATCAGTCGCGAATCGAACAGACGGAGCGTTTGCATGAACAAAAAGGCACGCTGCAAAAGGAATGGGAAGAGCAAAACGCGACACTTGCCTCCCTCGATGAGCTGGAGCGAACGAATGAAACGTCTGGTTCCGAGCTGGATCAAAAAATTACCGAAATGCGGCAGGATAAGGATCGAGTAGCCGGCCTGATTCAGGAGCGCCGCAGCGAGCGAGCTACCTTGTTCTACAAGCAGGAACAAGTCGAGCAGCAAGTCAAAGAGATTCGCAGAGAAGTCAAATCGCTCGAGGAAAAGCTGCATCAGGAAGAGGTCAAGGTGAACCGTAATGAGGTCGAGCTGGATCACCTGTTGAACAAACTCTCCGAAGAATACGAAATGAGCTACGATCTGGCTAAGCAAAAGTATCCGGCTCGCGGTGAGATATCCGAAGAGGTGCAGATCGTCGCGCGCCTCAAGAAACAGATTGGTGCATTGGGGACAGTGAATTTGGGCGCGATCGAGGAATTCGAACGTTTGTCCGAGCGTCAGCAATTTTTAAGTTCCCAAGAAGCAGATCTGAACGAAGCCAAAGACATGCTTTATCAGGTTATCCAGGAGATGGACACAGAGATGTCGCGCAGATTCAAAGAGACGTTTGATGCGATTTCCGAGCAGTTCCGCGATGTTTTTGTAAAGCTGTTCGGCGGTGGGCGTGCGGATCTGGTGCTCTCCAATCCGGAAAATCTGCTGGAAACAGGGATCGATATCGTGGCTCAGCCTCCAGGGAAGAAGCTGCAAAATCTGGCGTTGCTCTCTGGCGGAGAACGTGCCCTGACAGCAATGGCTCTACTTTTTGCCATCCTGCGTGTCAAGCCCGTGCCCTTCTGTGTTCTGGATGAGGTCGAGGCCGCGTTGGATGAGGCGAACGTGAACCGCTTTGCCGAATACATGCATCACTTCAGCAATCAGACTCAGTTTATCTGTGTCACACACCGCAAAGGAACCATGGAGAGTGCAGACGTACTTTACGGAATTACGATGCAAGAAGGCGGCGTCTCAAAGCTGGTTTCCGTGAAGCTTGCGGAGAGCGACAAATTTATCGAATCCGCTTCGTAATCTCTGTCACTGATTTATTATTACCCGCAAAGGAAGATGAACATGAGCTTTTTCAAGCGTCTGCGTGACACGATTGTACAAAAATCAGAAGAGGTTACCCAGAAGTTTACGGATGGGCTGGCCAAGACGCGAAATCTTCTCGTTGAGAAAGTCGAGGATCTGGTTCGCCGTTATAAAAAAATCGATGATGATTTCTTTGATGAACTCGAAGAAATTTTGATTACCTCCGACGTCGGAGTCAATACCGTCATGGAGCTGATCGATGACCTGCGCTCGGAAGTACGTAAGCAAAAAATCGAAAATGCCATCGATCTGCAGCCGATTCTCTCGGAAAAGCTGGTTGCTCTATTGAAAAACGACGAAGCATCCGATACCGCACTCAACGTAGAGGACGGACGTCTCAACGTCATCTTGTTCGTAGGAGTAAACGGTGTAGGGAAAACTACGACAATCGGAAAAATGGCGCACATGTTCAAGCAGCAGGGCAAAAAGGTACTGCTGGCAGCGGGAGATACGTTCCGTGCTGCAGCAATCGAACAGCTCGAAGTGTGGGGAGAGCGGGTAGGCGTCGACGTCATCAAGCAGCAACAAGGCTCAGACCCAGCTGCCGTTATTTACGATGCGATCCAGGCTGCCAAGTCACGCCAAGTGGACATCCTCTTGTGTGATACAGCAGGTCGCCTGCAAAACAAAGTCAATCTCATGGAAGAGCTGGCAAAGGTACATCGAGTTCTGCAACGCGAATTACCTGGTGCTCCTCATGAAGTATTGCTCGTGTTGGACGCGACGACTGGCCAAAACGCGCTTTCCCAAGCCAAAACGTTCGGACAATCTGCCGGGGTGAGCGGACTTGTCCTGACCAAGCTGGACGGTACTGCAAAAGGTGGGATCGTCATTGCGATCCGCAACGAACTGAACATCCCTGTGAAGTATGTTGGATTGGGCGAGAAAATGGATGATCTGCAGCGCTTTGACCCTGAGCAGTTTGTGCATGCCCTGTTTGCAGGACTCATTGCACAAGAAGTAAATGAAGATCAAAAAGAAGCGTAAGTAGCGTTCTTCTCTCAATAAAAAATGATGTCAATAAAAAACCTTGACACTGGGTGTGGAATTGGGTACTATAATCTACGTGCTGTAAAGAAAAAGTCTTTACAGTTTGCACCGAGTACCTCATAGCAAAGGATTGGATTCCATGCTGGAAAAAACCAATCAAGTCAACCTCTTGTTTGATTTCTATGCGCCGCTACTCAAGGGCAAGCAGCGAGAATATCTGGAGTTGTACTATCTGGATGATTTGTCGCTCTCAGAGATCGCCGAGATGCATGAGGTCAGCCGCCAAGCCGTTTATGACCACATCAAGCGAGCCGAAAAGCAACTGTTCGAATACGATCAGAAGCTCCACCTCGCAGATCGACATGAACAACGGATGAACGTGCTGAACCGAATGAAAGAGCTTGTGAACGAGCTTGCGGATAGCGAGGCAAGAGACGAACTGAACACTTTGCTGCACCAACTGTCAGAGATGGATTAGGAGGGCTCGCATGGCGTTTGAGAGCTTAGCCAATCGGCTGCAGAACGCGTTTGACAAACTGCGAGGCAGAGGCAAGATTGACGAAACCGTCGTCAACGAAGCGATGCGTGAAGTACGACTCGCCCTGTTGGAAGCAGATGTTAACTTTAAAGTAGTAAAAGACTTCGTCGCTCGAGTAAAGGAGCGCGCAGTTGGTCAGGATGTCATGAAAAGCCTGACACCTGGTCAGATGGTTATCAAGATCGTGAACGAAGAGCTGGTCGAGCTGATGGGCGGCAGTGTTGCTCAACTGACGATGGCTCACCGACCACCGACTGTCATTATGATGGCAGGCTTGCAGGGGGCCGGTAAAACGACCACGACTGGTAAACTTGCCAAGTATTTGCAAAAGCAAAACCGCAAGCCGCTGTTAGTGGCGGGTGACATTTATCGCCCTGCTGCCATCAAGCAATTGCAGGTTTTGGGGGAACAATTAGGAGTTCCCGTCTTTACTCTCGGAGATCAAGTCAGTCCAGTGGAAATTGCTCGTCAAGCGATTGAGCATGCCAAGACGAATCATCTCGATGTCGTTTTGATCGATACGGCAGGTCGCCTGCACATCGATGAAGCGCTTATGGATGAGCTGAAGCAGATTCGCGAGGTAACCAAGCCCGATGAAATCCTGCTCGTCGTCGATGCGATGACTGGACAAGATGCTGTCAATGTAGCAGAGAGCTTTAACAGTCAGCTGGAGCTGACCGGTGTGGTTCTCACCAAGCTCGACGGCGATACCCGAGGTGGTGCAGCGTTATCTGTCAAGGCTGTCACCGGTAAGCCGATCAAGTTTGCGGCGATGGGTGAAAAGCTGGACGCGCTGGAGGCGTTTCATCCGGATCGTATGGCATCCCGTATCTTGGGTATGGGTGACGTGCTCAGCCTGATTGAAAAGGCTCAGGCATCCGTTGATGAAGAGAAGGCGCGCGACATGGAACGCCAAATGCGTCAAGGTGAATTCTCCTTTGACATGTTCCTGGACTCCATGCAGCAGCTGCGCAATTTAGGTCCTTTTGAAGACATTCTCGGCATGCTGCCAGGAATGAACAAGATGAAGGGCAAAATGAACGTCGATGAGAAGCAGATCGCCCGTGTAGAAGCAATCGCCAAGTCCATGACGAAAGCGGAGAGAGCCAATCCTGACCTGTTGAACGCAAACCGTCGCAAGCGTATTGCAAACGGTAGTGGTACCAGCATTCAGGAAGTGAATCGGTTCATCAAACAATTCGATGAAATGAAGAAGATGATGAAGCAGTTCTCTGGCGCCGCAGACAAGATGATGAAGAAGTCCAAGAAAAAAGGTGGACTGGGTCTTCCGTTCATGGGTAAAGGTGGCGGCAAAAACCAGGGTGGCATGAACTTCCCGTTTAATTTCAAACCGCCGTTTAAATGAGTTTGCATGATCTCTTCGCGCCGCTGATTCGTCAGATGACGCGATGGTTCAGATATAGTAGCACCAACGCGAAGTGAATATCGCGTTGATCCATACAGGAGGTGACACAACATGGCAGTTAAAATCCGTCTGAAGCGTATGGGTTCCAAGAAAGCTCCTTTCTACCGTGTAGTAGTAGCTGACTCTCGTTCCCCTCGTGATGGCCGTTTCATTGAAGAAATCGGTTACTACAATCCGGTTGCACAACCGGCAGTGGTGAAAATTGATACCGACAAAGCGGTACAATGGATCCTGAATGGTGCAGCTCCGACTGATACCGTTCGTAACCTTCTCTCCAAAGAAGGCGTAATGGCTAAAGTACACGAAACCAAATACGGCAAATAAGTCGGTCATCTGGAGGTCTGATGATGAAAGCGCTGGTCGAAACGATCGCAAAAGCTCTCGTCGATCATCCGAATGAGGTTCGTGTGAACGCAGTGGAAAAAGAACGCATTCTCGTCTTTGAATTGTCGGTCCACCCTGATGATATGGGGAAGATCATTGGCAAGCAAGGACGGATTGCGAAAGCACTGCGCACAGTCGTGATGGCGGCATCCGTGGAAACGGACAAGCGCGTCACGGTTGAAATTGTTTGAGTGAAAAGGCTGGGAGCATTCCCAGTCTTTTTTCCTGTGAGAGCAATTCTGGGCGGTTGGTTCGATCGTTCGTCGAAAGGAGTGGCACCTCATGCTCACTATTTTTCGTTCGGTACAGGTCAAGATCATCATGACAGAAGCATCCCGTGCTGTGTTGGTAGAGAAGTATGCAAAGCAGATTCGCCAACATCGCGATGGGTGGGAGCAGTGGCAGTTTCAAACGAAAAAGATTCTCGCTGACGCGAAGAAAAAGTCAGCTGATACATACGCGTTGGCACAAGAAAAAATAGCGCGGGAAGAAAAGCAGCGCAAAGAAAAGATTGAGATTCTCCAATTTCAGCTCAAGCAGGCAGAAAATTTGCCGGAGGGCAGCGAAATGGATTATCAGACCGTACAAAGTCCGGTGACGGTCCATATCGGCGATGTTTGGGATGAAATCATAGCAGGAACGGAAATCCTGATAAAAGATGGTCAGGTGCATGAGATTCGTCAGCGAACATCAGACCAAAGGTAAGAGCCTAGGAGGAATGGACGGATTGGAAAAGCGATTCTATGGAGTGGGGAATCTGGTGAACACCCACGGTTTGCGCGGGGAAGTGCGAATCATACCCACCACTGATTTTCCTGATCAACGTTTTCGAAAAGGGAACGAACTGTTATTGTTTCACCCGACGCTTGCAGAGCCATTGAAACTGAAAATCGCGACTCGCCGACCGCATAAAGGGTTTGAGATTTTGAGCTTCCATGGCTATACGAATATTAATGACATCGAGAAGTTCAAGGGTGGCGAGTTGAAAATTCCGGAAGAGTCGCTGATGGAGCTAGAAGAGGACGAGTTTTACATCCATCAGCTCATTGGCTGCGAAGTGGTAACGGACGAAGGCGAGGAGCTGGGGAAAATCGTCGACGTGATGCAACCGGGCGCCAATGACGTTTGGGTAGTAAAGGGAAAGCGTGGCGAAATTTTGTTGCCCTACATCGATGATTGCATCAAACAAGTGGATGTTGCGAACAAACGCGTGGTCTGCCATCTGATGGAAGGCTTGCTGTAGGGAGGATCGAATTCGTATGCGCATTGATATTCTTACGCTTTTTCCTGAGATGTTCGAGGGAGTTTTATCCAGCAGCATCTTGGGAAAAGCACGTGAAAAGGAAATCGTGGATTTTCACGTAACCAATTTTCGTGATTTCTCAGAAAGCAAACACGGAACGGTGGACGATACCCCGTACGGTGGCGGCGGAGGAATGGTTCTAAAGCCTGAGCCACTGTTTCGGGCAGTAGAATCAATGGCAGGTGACAAGAAGCCCCGTGTGGTGCTCATGTGCCCACAGGGAGTCCCTTATCATCAAAAGCTTGCCGAAGAACTTGCACAAGAAGAACATCTCGTCTTTGTTTGCGGTCATTACGAGGGCTATGATGAGCGTATACGCGAGTATTTGGTTACGGACGAGATCTCGATCGGCGACTATGTACTAACCGGTGGTGAACTGGCAGCGATGGTTGTGATCGACAGCGTCGTCCGTTTGCAGCCAGGCGCGCTGGGAAATCAGACGTCAGCAGTAGAAGACTCTTTTTCTACGGGGCTGCTGGAGTACCCACATTACACCAGGCCACCTGAATTCCGTGGCTGGAAAGTACCTGACGTACTCCTCTCCGGCCATCATGCGAATATCGTGAAATGGCGTTTGAAAGAATCGCTGAGACGCACGAGCGAACGCAGACCAGACCTCTTGGACAAGCTCGAATTGACAGCGGAAATGAAAAAATTGCTAGCTGAGTTGGAAAAAGAGAAAAAAATGGAGAACAATCCGTAGAAACTGCCTTGTAGTCCTTCGCCCAATGTGGTAATATACTTCTTGTGGCAATTTTGCCCGCTGACTAAGGCGGTCCGCTACTCGTATCTCAGGCATATGCGCTGAGCCATCTATTGGTAGGCGAGTAAGAACGTCTGATCGGAAGGAGGGAATTCAAATGAACCAAGTAATCCGTGAATTGGAAAAAGCGCAATTGAAACAGGACATTCCTGCGTTCCGACCTGGTGACACCGTTCGTGTACACGTTAAGGTAATCGAGGGTCAGCGTGAGCGTATTCAGCTCTTCGAAGGCGTATGCATTCGCCGTCGTGGTACTGGTATCAGCGAAACTTTCACCGCTCGTAAGATTTCTTACGGTGTTGGTGTTGAGCGTACCTTCCCATTGCACACGCCTAAGATCGACAAGATCGAAATCGTGCGTCATGGTAAAGTACGTCGTGCGAAACTGTACTATCTGCGTGATCGCGTAGGTAAAGCAGCTCGTATTAAAGAAATCCGTCGATA
>JARDZO010000032.1 GCA_029240815.1 Brevibacillus sp. | reverse complement strand
TGTTGGTGAGTCTATCACTTGCCATTCACTATTTTTTTCGAATAGATTTACTGGTCTTTTTTACCAACATTATTGGGTTTGTTGTTCTGGTCATGTCGATGTTTTTGCCGGAGACCCCGATCGTTGCTGTCTCCAGCATCCTGACTTCGGAATTACTCCTGACTCATGTTACACTGGCGATGTTTAGTTATGGAGCATTTTCCCTCTCGATGATTTTTTCGGGAATGTATTTGCTGCAGCACAAGATGCTCAAGGAACGGCGATGGACACCACTGCTCAGACGTTTGCCGAGTCTGGATCAACTGGAAGGCTATGCGTACCGGATGAACATGCTGGGGGTGCCGATGCTGCTGTTGTCCATTGTATTAGGAATCATTTGGGGAAAAATGGTATTGCCGGAAAAGTTCATGTTGGATGCGAAAGTGGTTCTTTCCCTGATGGTCCTCGCGAGCTATTCGTTCTGGCTTTATAAACGATACCGAGATACGATGCCGATGCGCAGGATGCAGCAATGGAACGTTTTGGCGTTTGCCTTGCTGTTGATCAACTTTTTTGGAGCAAACTCATCTACATTTCACAGCTGGTGGTAAAGGCTGTTCTAGGAGGCTGTCATGAAAAAATGGAACGTGGGTACGCGCCGCAGCAGACTGGCGCTCACTCAGACGAATTGGGTCGTAGATCATCTGAAAGAGCTCGCTCCCGAAGCGGAGTTCGACTTGCATGAAATCGTGACCAAAGGCGACCGCATCCTCGATGTGACGTTGTCCAAAGTCGGTGGAAAAGGGTTGTTTGTCAAAGAGATCGAACAATCGCTTTACGATAAAGAAACAGATTTTGCAGTTCACAGCTTGAAGGACATGCCTGCTGAAATGCCGGATGGTCTGGTGATTGGTGCGATTCCGAAACGGGTTGACCCACGAGATGTCTTGCTCTCCAAGGACGGGAAGACATTAGATGAACTCCCACCAGGGGCGCTGGTAGGTACGAGCAGCCTGCGTCGTGCTGCACAACTGATGGCGTATCGCCCTGATATCCAGATCGAATCCTTGCGAGGGAATATCGACACGCGCATGCGCAAGATGGAGGAAGGGAATTTTGACGGAATCATTCTGGCAGCAGCTGGTTTGGAGCGAGTCAATTTTGAAGGGAAGATCTCGCAATTTTTGCCGGTAGAAATCAGCCTGCCTGCAGTCGGTCAAGGGGCACTGGCAATCGAATGCCGCTCGGATGATGAAGAGACACTCGAATTGCTCCGACGACTGGACGATCAGCCGACGCGGCTCGCAGTGACAGCTGAACGCAGCTTCCTGCACAAGCTGCAAGGTGGCTGCCAAGTGCCGATCGGTGCTTATGCGACCGTCGGTGAAGGAGATTTGATTACCATGACAGGGATGGTAGGATCCCCGGATGGCAAGCAAATGTTCAAGAACACGGCGAGTGGTCATGATCCTAAAGCCTTGGGCATACAAGTAGCGGAGGCGTTGCTCGCGCAAGGAGCGGGAGAAGTATTGGCTCAGGTATTGCGGGAGAATCAGCAATGACCCTGCCAGATGCGCAGGCTGGATCTGCTGGACCGTTAGCAGGCAAGCGCATTATGGTGACGCGGGCTCGTAGCCAGGTGCGGGAGCTGGTGGATACGATCGAAGGATTGGGGGGAGAGGCCTATGCCTTTCCTCTTCTGAAAATGGTGGCGCCGGAGGATAAAAGCCATCTGGATAAGACAATCGCACAGGTGGGCACTTTTGATTGGTTGATCTTCACCAGCGTCAACGGCGTTCGCTTCTTCTTGGAGCGGATGAATGAAATCGGTGTAGGGATCGATTCGATCAGAGGCCAAGTGGCAGCCGTCGGACCCAAGACTGCGGCGATCCTGAATGATAGCGGACTGGAGGTAGCGGTCATCCCGTCCGATTATGTGGCGGAAGGGCTGTTGACCAGCCTGCACGATCAAATGAGCCCCGGTCAGCGAGTCTTATTGCCACGGGCCGACATCGCCCGCAAGGCACTGCCTCAGGAGCTTGCTGCTCTGGGCTTGGAAGTAACAGAGGTAGATGTTTATCATACGGTCATCGATGGCGAGCAAGCTCCGGAAGCTGCTCGGCGTTTGAGGGATAAAGAAATTGACGGCATCTTGTTTACCAGTTCCTCCACCGTTACCCATTTTGTGCAAGCGATGGCCCCTTTTGCAGGGAAAGGATGGCTCGACCAGGTAAAAATCGCCTGCATCGGGCCCATCACCGCAGAAACAGCGCGGCAAAACGGGCTAACGGTTCATGTAGTGGCAACGGAATTCACGGTGGAAGGCTTGCTTACAGCTTTGATAGAAAATCTGGGAGGGATAGACAATGGCACAAACATTTGACCGCCATCGCCGCCTGCGTAGAAGCGCGGCCATGCGCAATCTGGTTCGGGAAAATCACGTTCGGATGGAGGATTTGATCTATCCACTGTTCGTAGTAGAAGGAAGCAATGTGAAAAACGAAATCCCTTCGATGCCCGGTGTGTACCATTTTTCCTTGGATCAATTGGCTATCGAAATGAAAGAAATTGTGGCAGCAGGGATCGAGTCCGTCATCATGTTTGGCGTACCGGAAGAAAAAGATGCTTGCGGATCTGGAGCCTTTGACGATCATGCTATTACCCAACAAGCGATTCGTCTGATCAAGGAAGCTTATCCAGAAATGATCGTCATCGCCGATACCTGTCTGTGCGAATATACCGATCACGGTCATTGCGGCGTGTTGCATGATGGGGATGTAGACAATGACGAGTCGCTCAAGCTCTTGGCACAAACAGCTGTTTCCCAAGCAAAAGCAGGGGCGGATATCATCGCACCTTCCAATATGATGGACGGTTTCGTGATCGCGATCCGGGAAGCGCTGGACGCGGCTGGCTTTGAACATATTCCGATCATGTCCTATGCAGTGAAATACGCTTCTGCTTTCTATGGACCATTCCGCGAAGCAGCGAACTCTACGCCGCAATTTGGCGATCGCAAAAGCTACCAGATGGACCCTGCCAACTCGCGTGAAGGCCTGCGTGAAGCAGCTTCCGACGTGAAAGAGGGAGCGGACTTCCTGATCGTGAAGCCGGGCCTCGCGTTCATGGATATGGTCGTGCGCCTGCGTGAAAGCTTCAACCAACCAATCGTCGCCTACAACGTTAGCGGTGAGTATTCCATGGTGAAGGCAGCGGCTGCCAATGGTTGGATCGACGAAGAACGGATCGTGATGGAAACACTGGTCGGCTTCAAGCGTGCGGGTGCCGATTTGATCATTACGTATCATGCCAAAGACGTCTCCAAATGGCTGAAGGGGTGAGCAGATGATGAACCGGGAAAAATCTACGGAACTCTTTGCGGAAGCGCAGCATTACATTCCAGGTGGGGTAAACAGTCCCGTACGTGCTTTTAAGAGCGTCGGCGGCAACCCGATTTACATCGAAAAAGGGGAAGGCTCCCGAATCTTTGATGTAGATGGCAACAGCTATATTGATTACATAGGCTCATGGGGACCATTGATTCTCGGTCACGCACACCCGCGTGTCCTGTCGGCGATTACGGAAGTCGCTGCTTTGGGCACGAGCTTTGGCGCACCGACCGAGCGTGAAACAGAAATGGCAAAGCTAGTGTGCGAGCTGGTGCCATCGGTCGAAGTCGTGCGGATGGTAAACTCCGGAACGGAAGCAACGATGAGTGCTCTGCGCCTGGCGCGCGGTTATACGAAGCGTAATAAAATCATGAAATTCGAAGGCTGCTATCACGGCCATGCCGACAGCCTGCTGATCAAAGCGGGTTCGGGCGTCGCTACTCTGGGCTTGCCTGACAGCCCGGGCGTACCAGAAGGAACAGCAGTCAATACGATTACGGTTCCTTACAACGATCTGGAAAGCGTAAAGCTTGCTTTCTCTTCGTATGGAGACGACTTGGCTGCGGTAATCGTCGAGCCGATCGGTGGCAACATGGGTGTCGTTCCTCCATTGCCAGGCTTCCTGGAAGGCTTGCGTGAAATTACGCAGCAATACGGCACACTGCTCATTTTTGATGAAGTGATGACCGGATTCCGCGTGGCTCGCGGCGGTGCACAAGAGCTGTACGGAATCACACCTGATTTGACTACGATGGGCAAAGTCATCGGTGGAGGCCTACCTGTAGGGGCATATGGTGGAAAGCGTGAAATCATGCAGCAGATCGCTCCAGCTGGTCCGATCTATCAAGCAGGAACTCTCTCTGGCAACCCGCTGGCAATGGCAGCAGGATTGACCACTCTTCAGGAGCTGAGCAAGCCCGGCGCTTACGAGCGTTTGGAGAAAATGTCTGCACGTCTGGCAGAAGGCTTGGCAGACAATGCGAGCAAGCTCGGTATTCCACACACACTCAATCGCGTTGGTTCCATGGTTTGTCTGTTCTTTACAGACACGCCTGTCACCAACTACGAGACAGCCAAAACCTCCGATCTGGGGCGCTTCTCTACGTACTTCAGCCATTTGCTGGAGGAAGGCATTATGATCCCGCCTTCGCAATTTGAGGGCATGTTCGTATCCTTGGCTCACTCCGAGGCAGATATCGAGAGAACGATTGAAGCGAGTTACCAGGCGATGAAAAAGTTATAAGGAACTAGACAGAACCCTCCTGAAGCAGATCAGGAGGGTTTTCGTTTTTTTACAGGCTTTGTCTGACGATTATGATAAAATGAGTGGGAAAAACTGGCTGAAATGGAGTGATCTCAGTGAGTGGAAGCATCGTAGTGGTGGCGCAGAAGCATATGATTGGTTTGAGCTTTTCAGGCAGCTTTCAGGCGTTGGTAGCAGAAATGCCCAAGCTATGGGCGACTTTTTTGCAGCGTCAGTCAGAAATTCCGCTCGTTGTCCAGCCTTTGATTCGCTATGACATCAGCAACGAAAACCGCTCCTATCAAATGTACACCGAGTACATTACGGTGGAAGTAGAACGTTTCGAACAGATTCCTGTGGGAATGGTCGGCTTGACCTTACCGGAGAAGACGTATGCTCGCTTCACTCATTCTGGACCGATAGATCAGGTGCAAAAGACGTACCTGAAGGCGTTTGAATGGCTAAAGGAACAAGGATACCGAGTGGATGAAGAAGCTCTGCGAATGGAGCGATATGATGAAAGGTATGTTCCTGCGGAGCACGAATCGAGCCGGACTGAAAATGCGTATGAGATTTACATCCCCCTTGCAAATGAACCATAATTGAACTTCACCACTTGATATATCCCTGCATATACAAGTACAAACTGCATGGGAAGGCGAGAGATGGAGTGAGCAAATGGAAGTTTAAGAAAGTAGTACGCAAACGGTACGGCAGGCAAATTTGGAAGATAGCCACTCGCAAGGGCGAAAAGGGATATTTTAAATTTTTTGTCTCCCAAAAGCACAAGGATCTCCGCATTCTCGTAGCAAACGAGTACATTGCCGCTTCACTCGCCAAACGCCTGGGCCTACCCGTGGCCAAAGTGAAGAAAGTCTCAGTGAGAGGACCCAGAGGAATAAAACGAAAAGGCATCGTTTCCATCAGAGCCGCGGGGAAAAAGGTCATCCCCTGGAAGAAGGCACCTGGAAAAGTATTCAGGAGGCCTCACCATTATGTAAAAAAAGCGGACTTGCTCGCCCAATTAGTGGTCTTTGACGCCTGGATCATGAATCCCGATCGTACCTCCCACAATTTGATTCTATATCGCCAAAAGTCGTCTAAGCGATACAAGTGGTATCTCATTGATCACGGGATCGCTCTGTTTGGAAAACAGGACCAATGGAAATTGAGGAAAGCCAAAAAAGCATTTCGGCGGAAAAAGCAGCACAAATTTGCTTTGCTATCGAAAAAAGGAAAAAGGCTGTTATTTCCAAAAGGATTGAAACGCTTTTTTAGAGCCAATCAGAGTGCAGCGGACAAAATGATCAGGAAAATACAGCGCTTGCCCCGATCAACGATCCGTCAAGCCATCGGTAAGGTGCCAAAAAGTTACTTGAAAAAGACGGAGAAAAAATTCATGACCGAAGTGTTAGTCTCACGTCAAAAGCGTATGAAGAAAATTGTCATGCATCTAACTTAATCTTCCCCGATAACCTTGGAAACGAATCCGTCGAGTCCGGACATGACGCTTTCCAAGACGGAGATCGAAGCCTGCAGATCCCATCCGATCTCTAGAGAATGATTGGCGTTCGGAACAATGTTCGTCCGAATAGGAAGGACGCTCTGCTGCAAGTGACCGATGAGTGTCTCATCATAATAATGATCCGCGGTGCCGATGGCGAGGTAAACAGGCTGGATTGTCTTCAACAGATTGGCAGCCAGCAATTCGCTCGTTAAGATCGGGGTAAATAGGATGGCTGCCGCCTTCTCATACGATGGGTTTTGTAATAATCCATCTACGATCGGCATCGTCCCAATCGATTTTCCCAAAAAGAAGATCCGCTCGTATGCATGGTCCGCGAGGACTTTCTCTACAACTGTCTGGACATCCTCCTGCATCAACTTGCTCCGGTCAGCCATGGAGAGCTCTCCAAATGCAATGTTTTCCTTGCCGTAGGCGTATTGACAAGCATTCTTTCGACCTGCACGGGGCACCATTTTGAAAAAAGACTGAAAGGAAGATGTCTCATGGTAAAACAAGTACAGCTAGAAAATGAAGTCGAGGTAGCTTATCAGGAAGAGGGTAGCAGCAGTAAGGAAACGATCATTTTGCTGCATGGCTTTTGCGGTAGCTCGGCCTATTGGAATAAAATTCTCCCAGCGCTCTCCCAATCTTATCATGTGGTTGCAGCAGACCTGCGAGGACATGGAGGCAGCTCTGCGCCAGATGAGCCGTACACGATGGAGCGCTTCGCAGAAGATCTCTCCCTGTTGGTGGACAAGCTTGAGTGTGGCCCCGTTCATCTGTTCGGCCATTCCCTAGGCGGGTACGTGACCCTCGCATTTGCGCAGAAGTACGCGGACAAATTGAAAAGCTTCGGGTTGATTCATTCAACCGGCTATCCTGACGATGATGCAGCCAAAGCAAATCGGGATAAAGGCGCTGAGAACATTCGGGAAAACGGCATGGAGCCATTTATCAAGGCATTGGTGCCCAAGCTGTTTGCGCCCGGACATGTCACGACGATGCCCGAAGACGTGCAAGTGGCCAAAGAAATCGGGTTTAAAACCAAACCGACAGGTGCCATTCAGACGCTGAAAGGCATGCGGGATCGAGCGGATCGCAATGATGTACTCAGATCGACGAATCTTCCTGTGCTATTGGTCGCGGGTAAAGAGGACCAGATCATTCCTTCTGAAAAAATGTTTATCGTGAACGGACCGCGCGTTGATCAAGTTTTGCTTAGCAATGCGGGACACATGGGAATGTTGGAGGATCCTGGGGCAATGGCCGAGGCGATCTTAGGATTTGTGTCGAAATATTAGAGAAACCCCACCAAAGGCCTAGTAAATTTTGCTATAATGAACAAGGAAATCCTATCAATATATAGATACATATGAGAGGGGAAATTTTACAAATGAAAAAAGCACGTCGCATTACCATGACGGCTCTTGCGTCGGTTGTCTTCGCTTCCTTGATGACGACTTCCGCATTTGCTGCACCGCTTCACCCTGTTCAACACGCAGATTGGATGGTAAAAAAATCGATCATTACTGCTGGACAAAACGGTGATCTTGCTCTGGACCGTAGTGTGACTTTGGCAGAGGCGACTGTTGTATTTGCCAAGCTGAAGGGGGTTAAGATTGCCGCACCTGTAAAAGGTGAAAACTGGGCTACTCCTTACCTGGCTTGGGCAAAAACGCAAGGAGCTGTAACGCAAGACGATTTCAAAAAGCCTGCTCAAGTCGTTACCTCTGCAAAACTGGCTGAAATAGCGAAAAAATTGGGCTACACGCTCGCACTGGAAAACAAAGCTACAGTGACTCGTGGCGAGTTCTTCAATGCTTTGGGTAACGCAGCTACTACGCACATTACACTTGCACATACAAATGATACGCATGGACACATCCAAGAAGATAAAGCGCAAAAAGAATTCGGCTTCGCTAAAATTGCAACCTTGCTGAAAGAATGGCGTGCAGAAAACCCGAACTTCCTGCTGCTGGACGCGGGTGACACATTCCAAGGGACTGTTTTTGTAAACCAGTTCAAAGGCGAATCCATCCTGCCAATCCTCAATAGCCTGGATTACACGCTGATGACTGCAGGCAACCACGAGTTTGACTTTGGCTATGAGCAGCTGCTGAAGCTGCGTGACGCTCTGGATTACCCAGTAATCAATGCAAACGTATTTACAGCAGATGGCAAAAATTTGCTGGTACCGACCTTCAAGGCTGAGATTGGCGGCAAGAAGTTCGCGTTCGTGGGCTTTGTAGCGGAAGACACACCGGTACTGACTCACCCGAACAACGTTAAAGGATTGACGTTCAAAAGCCCGGTAGAAGTAGCGAAAACGGTTATCCCAGAGCTGAAAAAAGAAGCGGATCACGTAGTGGTTGTTTCCCATATCGGTGTGGACGTAGACCGTGAAATCGCGAAAAACGTAGAAGGCATTGACCTGATCGTAGGTGGTCACTCCCATACTCCACTGAAAACGCCAGAAGTCGTAAACGGTACTTACATCGTTCAAGACTGGGAGTACGGAAAATCTCTCGGACGCGCTGACCTGTACTATTTGGATGAAGAGCTGGTAGCATTCAGCGGCGGTCTGAAAGAGTACGATGAAACCGTTCAAGCGGATCCAGAAGTAGACAAAATGGTCAAAGACGTTGTTACTCAAATTGACAGTGTAATGAATGTGGTCATCGCGAAATCCGAAGTACCATTGGATGGCGATCGTGCGCTGGTCCGTGCAAAAGAAACCAACGTAGGTAACCTGATTGCTGACATCATGCTGGAGCGTACCCAATCGATCAAAGGCCACGAGGCAGATGTGGCACTGGCAAATGGCGGCGGAATCCGCACACAGTTAAACGCAGGCGATATCACCAAGAAAAACCTGTACACGCTCCTGCCGTTTGAAAACAACACCCTTTCCATCGTAGAAGTAACGGGTGAAGAACTGAAAAAAGCTCTGGAAAACGGTGTGAGCCAAGTGGAGACGGGCGCAGGTCGCTTCCCGCAAATCAGCGGCATGAGCTTCACATACAACCCTACGAAGCCAGCTTTTGAGCGCGTGATCGAAGTGAAAGTAGGCGACAAGCCACTTGACCTGACTAAAACATATAAAGTAGCGACAATCGACTTCCTGGCAGCGGGTGGCGATGGCTACGAATCGTTTAAAAAGCCGTTCTTCAACACAGGCCTGTCGATGTACAGCGTGGTAGAAGAAGCGTTGATCAAACGCCAAGTGGTCAATCCAAAAGTGGAAGGCCGCATTGTAGAAGTAAAATAAGCGTGCATATGTTAGTGAGACAGGGAGAGGTGAATGCTCCCTGTCCTTTTTATCATAAAGTACCTTGCAATATACAGTACCTCTTTGGTAAGCTTTTACATGGGTGATGGGCATTGAATGTTCAGTTTAAAAAGGGCGTACTAGAGCTTTGTGTGCTGGTTTTGACGGCCAAGCGTGACAGGTATGGCTACGAGCTCGTTGCCAGCATCTCGGAAAAGTTTCACATCGCTGAGGGTACGGTTTACCCTTTGCTGCGTCGGTTGACCCAGGAAGGTTTTTTTACCACGTATCTAAAGGAATCGCAAGAAGGTCCGCCGCGCAAATACTATCAGTTGACAGAACAAGGACGTGAATATATGAACGATCTTGTTTTAGAATGGCGCATTTTCGACCGCGGTGTCAACCAGATCATAGGGGAGGGACTCGGTTATGACAAGGCGTGAGTTCATGGACGAATTGGGCTCGCTGTTAAGTGAATTACCCGATAAGGAAAGACTGGACATTTTGGCCGATTATACGGAGCATTTTTTGATGGGCATTCAGGATGGCAAGAGTGAGCATGAGATAGCTGAGACGTTAGGCAGTCCTAAGGGGTTGGCCAGAGAGCTGCTGGCAGGCTACCGGATCCACCAGGCACAATCGAATGCGTCTGTCGGAAACATGACCCGTGCGATTATTGCGACGGTCAGCCTCGGATTCTTCAATTTAATCTTTGTGCTCGGTCCGTTTATGGCACTGATCGGCGTGCTTGTCGCGTGCTATGGAGTGTCAGTCTCCTTATTGGTGGCGCCGTTGGGGATGCTTGCCCAGTATGGTGTTCCGAATCTATCTCACGAGCGGCTCTTTCTGTTGTTCGGAAGCCTGGCTTCAGTCGGATTGGGTGGCATGCTGGTGATCGGCTTGCTTCGTTTGACCAAATGGCTGTACCGGCAATTCTTGCGGTATCTCCAGTTCAACGTGCAAATGATCAGGGGGAAATAAGATGAGGAATGTGAGCAAAAAACTGTTTGGGTTATGCTTGCTGCTCTTTATCGTTGGAGCGGCCGGACTCGTCTGGTTATTTTCAAAACAGGAATATTTCACTTTTTCGTTAAAATCGGTGAATGAGGAACGGGCAGTATCCCAATCCATTAAAGGGCTGAATCTGTCGACGGAGACGATTGATGTAATCATTGGGCCAAGCAATCAGTCGACTGCTATTGTTCGACTGGTAGGCAATGCCGTTGATCAGCAAATGGAGAGGCTCCAATTTACGAGTGAAGTAGGTACGGATGGGATCCTGAATGTTACACTGCGGGAACAAAATCACATCGGCATGTTTTTCATGGGAAATGGGCACTTGCAAGTAGAGGTCTTAGTTCCTGAGGCCGTGTACGAGAGTATTATTCTGGAGACGGCAACAGGGGATATTAAAAGCAGTGCACTCAAAGCCAAGCAGGCAATCCTGACCTCAAGCACAGGAGACATTGAGCTCGGGGGATTTCAAGGAGAACAGCTAACCGTCGATACGGATACAGGTGACTTGAAGCTTCTGCAGATTCATTCAGCTCTGAAGATTGAGAGCAGTACTGGGGATGTAAGCAAGCTCGTCTTGTCTGAACTTACCCACCATGTAGACATTCGCACAGATACGGGTGATGTACGCATTTCTGCAGACAAAAAGCCGACTGACGCCAAGCTGGAACTGGAATCCGATACAGGGGATATCAGCGTCGATTGGTCAGAATTGAAGTATGACCGAAAAGAAGAACACAATGTCGAGGCTTCTATCGGTACCGGTGACTCGGTCATCTCCGTAAAAACTGCGACAGGAGATATCCGCATTCAATAGGGGAAGTTTGGAAAGACTGATGGAAGAGCTTGGGAAAATTGAGAAACGAAAAGATTTTGACACAAAAGAGCCCTACATTGTCGAATGCCCAGTGGTATCATAATGGAGGGGAAGATTCTTGTGTAAAGAGAGGTTTATTCATGACCGCAAAACCATTTAATGATACTTTTTTGAAAGCGTGTCGAAAGGAAGCGACGGACCATGTGCCTGTATGGTATATGCGTCAAGCTGGGCGTTACCAGCCTGAATACCGCGCGATCCGAGCGAAGCATAGCTTTTTTGAAATGAATTACATACCTGAAGTCTGTGCTGAAGTGACACGCTTGCCCGTGGAGCAGCTCGGTGTGGATGCCGCCATTCTGTTTGCGGACATCATGACACCGCTAAAGCCAATCGGAGTCGATGTAAACATCGAATCGGGGATCGGACCGGTCATTGCCAATCCGATTCAGTCGCTCGCAGATGTACACCGCCTGCATGAGCTGGAGCCGGAGACGCATGTTCCATACATTCTGGAGTCCATCAAGATACTGCGACAGCAGTTATCGGTTCCGCTGATTGGTTTTTCAGGCGCGCCGTTTACCCTTGCCAGCTATTTGATCGAGGGTGGACCGTCCAAGCACTATCACAAGACCAAAGCGTTCATGTACACGGAACCGCAAGCATGGCAGGCGCTGATGGATAAACTGGGGGATTTGACGATCACGTATCTGAAAGCCCAGGTCGCAGCGGGTGCACAGGCTATACAGGTATTTGACTCCTGGGTGGGAGCATTGAACGACGAAGATTACCGTGAATACATTACCCCGGTGATGACGCGGATTTTCAACGCATTGAAAGAGACGAACGTTCCTACGATTTACTTTGGAATCGGAGCTGGGCACTTGTTGATGGATTGGAATCGCCTTCCTGTAGACGTCGTCGGCCTGGATTGGCGTACTTCGATTACGACAGCTAGAGAAATGGGCGTGACCAAGACACTGCAGGGCAACCTCGATCCAACCTTGCTGCTGGCACCGTGGGAGAAGCTCGAAGCCAAGGCGAAAGAAATCCTGGACGAAGGAACGCAGCAGCCAGGATACATTTTCAATCTGGGGCACGGCGTTTTCCCGGATGCGAAAGTAGAGACGTTGCAAAAGCTGACCCAGTTCATCCATAGCTACAAACGCGACGTGTAATCAGGAGGTGCATAGACGATGGCAAAAAGAAAGACAGGACTTCTGTTGATGGCTTATGGAACGCCACGCAGTTCGGAGGATATCGAGCCATACTACACGCATATCCGACGCGGGCGCAAACCTCCACAGGAGCTGCTGGACGATCTGAAGGCGCGCTACGTCGCAGTCGGAGGACTGAATCGCTTTGCCGAGATTACGGACGAGCAAGTGAGTGCTTTGGTGAATGAGATGAATGAGCGTTTTCCAGATCGTGAATTTGTCGGGTACCTCGGTCTCAAGCATATTTCTCCGTTTATTGAAGATGCTGTCGACCAGATGAAGCGAGATGGGATCACAGAAGCAGTCAGCCTGGTCCTCGCTCCTCATTACTCCAGCTACAGTGTAAAAGAGTACAACGGACGTGCAAAAGAGCATGCAGAATCCATTGAAGGTCCGGTCATTCACAGCATCGAAAGCTGGTATTTGGAGCCAGGATTTATCAATTATTGGGTAAAAGCGATTAACGATACGTTTGCTGCGATGCCAGCAGAGGATCGTGAGAAAGCGGTCGTTATTTTCTCGGCACACAGCTTGCCCGAGAAAATCTTGAAGTCTGGTGACCCATATCCACAGCAGCTGGAAGAGACGGCCAAACTGATCGCGGAACTGTCGGGAATTCCTGATTTTGCGATTGGCTGGCAGAGCGCGGGAAACACTCCGGAACCATGGCTTGGACCGGATGTTCAGGATTTGACCCGTGAGCTGCATGCCAAGCATGGTTTTTCTGCATTCGTGTATTGTCCGGTCGGATTTGTTGCCGAGCACCTTGAAGTGTTATACGACAACGATTATGAATGCAAGGCCGTGACGGAAGAGTTGGGCGTCCATTATTACCGCCCTCCGATGCCCAATGCCAGACCTGCTTTTATCTCCTGTCTGGCTGATGCCGTCGGGAAGAAGCTGGCGGACTAGGGGATCGATTGTATGAGTGACAAAACGTATCATATTACGATTGTAGGTGGCGGCATCACGGGATTGACCGCCGCCTTTTATTTGCAAAAAGAAATGGAAGCGAAGGGCCTGCCGATTCGCTTCGAATTGCTCGAAGAAAAAGACCGGTTGGGTGGCAAGATCAAGACGTGGCGACATGAGGGTTTTGTCATCGAGCAAGGGCCAGATTCGTTTCTGGAGCGAAAGACGAGTGCCGCTCAATTGGCCAAGGATCTCGGGCTGGAGCAGGAGCTCGTACGAAACAGCACCGGCCAAGCGTATATTTGGCACCACGATCGCCTCGTGCCTATACCGGAAGGGGCCATTATGGGCGTTCCGACCAAGATCATGCCGTTCGTTACCTCAGAGCTGATCTCCTGGCCGGGAAAAATCCGTGCTGCGGCTGACTTGTTTTTGCCTGCCTCCAAAGAAAATGGGGACATCTCGGTCGGAGACTTTTTCCGCCGTCGTCTGGGCGACGAGGTCATTGAGAACCTGATCCAACCACTTTTGTCAGGGGTCTATTCAGGAGATATTGACAATCTCAGTCTGCTGGCCAGTTTCCCGCAATTCGCGCAGTTGGAAAAGCAGCATCGCAGCCTCATTCTGGCGATGAAGCATTCCCGTCCCCAATCCAAGAGTCAAGGAAAGCCAAAAGGGATCTTCCTCACGCTCAAAAACGGGTTGGAGACACTGGTTGAAGGGGTAGAAAGCAAGCTGCCTGCAAACACGGTTCGCAAGAATACCGGGGTGCAGGAGTTGATTAAACGCGAGTCAGGCGGATATACGCTAGTCACAAAAGACGGTGAGCGCATCGAGACGGATGCTGTCCTGTTCACGGTGCCGCATGCCGTAGCAGAGCCACTGCTTCGCCCGTACACTTCTGTACCTTCCTTGCCAGAGGCCAAACCGCATATGGTTGCCACCATCAGTATGGCGTTTCCAGAAACAGCTGTCGATCTCCGACTGGAAGGGACCGGGTTTATCGTCCCTCGCAACTCTGGCGCAAAGATCACAGCATGTACGTGGGCTCATCGCAAATGGCCGCATACGACCCCAGCTGGCAAGGCATTGCTTCGCTGTTTTGTGGGGAAAGCCAAGGAGCAGTCGTTTATGCAGCTGACGGACGAGGAAATAGTGGATGTCGCCATGCGCGATTTGCACAAAACCATGACGCTTCGCCAAGAACCTGATTTTTATCGGGTGACCCGTTTGCAAAATGCGATTCCTTATGTCGTAGGCCATCAGGCTTGGGCACAGGACGTTTCCGGAAAAGTAGCGACTAGCCTTCCGGGTGTCATTCTTGCGGGGGCTTCCTACGGCGGAGTAGGCGTGCCGGATTGTATTGACCAAGGAAAAAAAGCAGCATCGAAATTGATCGAGATGGCTCTACCGGGGAACTAGTTCCCCGGTTTTTTTATGCTTTCAGAAATTTGGCGAAGGGAATCACAAAAAACGGTGGAGTGGAGTCAGGTTTTCGAATTTCCGGTGCTAAACGACTCGTCCTGTCCATATAGTATAGGGAAATGTCCTGCACCTGAAAGGAGGAGCATGAATGGCGTTACAGGATGGACTGCTCTCGTTTGCCATCAAGGAGACCATTTTCCTCTCATCCGATAGAGCTGGAATAGGCGAACTGCAAGAGCTTGAACTGGTACCGGATGTAGAGGTGTTGGAGAATGAATCCTTCATCTCCATTACAGGCTGCTTGCAGTTGTTCGGGAAGTACGAGCCGATCAGGGATACCGCTGGGGCAGACGGCGGTGGAGCGGAAACTCTGGTTCAGGCTATGACTTTCTCTCCGTTTCGGCCTGAAGGAACGGATGGACCGTATTACGGCTGGGAGGAACAGATCGGACATCGTGTTCCGCTCAACATCACGATTCCACTCGAGCGGATTGCGGAAATCGGTGATATTTATGCAATCGTGGACAGCTTCGATTACAAGCTGGAAACACCGCATCAACTGTTGATTGATGCCGAACTGAAGATTGTCGGGATCGTGCTTTCTGACCAACCTGTCGCATCGCCTGCCGATCCGTATCCTTACGATCAGCCTGAAGCCGCACGTCAGGAAGAGGCGTGGGAGTTTGCCCATGTGGCATCGGATCAACCGGAAGGCGTGCCCGAGCTTGCATCTCTCGAGGACATCGAACAAAAATTGGTGCAGCTCGAGCAAGAACTGGAGAGGCAGGCAGAACCGGTCGCCTACGAATCAGCAGATTCTACCTCCTTGTACGATGCGCCAGCTATGGAGGTAGCTTCACGAGACTATTACCCGGATCAACATTTCGGGGAAGTGACGGAAGCAGATGACGGCCAATTCGCTGCCTATCCTGAGGGTGCGTATGCTGACGCCCCTGTGTCCTGGGAAGCAGATACGCCTGCGATCGAGTCAGCCGCTTACGATTCACCTGTCTACGGAACGCAGGTGACCAATTCTGATCAAGTGGAGCAATGGGTGGATGTTCCTGCCGATCGGGAGGAACAGGATGAAGCGACACTAGCGATCCATGATCACTATGAGCCTGACTTTACACCCATCGCTACAGAAGAGACACAAGAGACACAAGAGACACAAGAGATAGAAGAGACTGAAGTGGATGGGCAAGAGGAAGAGGTAGCAGAGGTACTAGCTGAGCTGGAAGCCAATGAAGAAGTTGAATTGCGAGTGGCCATTTCAGGCAAGCCGTCTCGGGAAGAGTCGGGCAATGTCAACATCACGTCGATATTTTCTCAAGCTAGCCGTGCCAAACAGGAAGCGTTGGCTCTGGAGGCGGAATCGTCAGCTAGCTCCTCGCGACGAGGCGTAACAACCAATGCCACTCCATCCACAGTGGAAGCGATGCAGAATTTGACCTCGTTTATTCGCCATAAGGAAGAGCGTTCGAGTCAGTTGAAAATGTGCATTATTCAGCGTGACGAGACATTGGAACTGATATCGCAACGGTATTCCCTGCCCGTTTCCAAAATTGTGGAAGTGAACCGATTGGCTACAGAGCAGCTTGTCGCCGGACAAATCCTGTACATTCCACAGTGAGGAGTGGGGGACCGTGGACAAGATTGATCTTTCCGAGGTTTGTCAAAACTATCGTGCTCGCGTGATCCGTGTCACGCCTCTCGACAATTATTATTTGCTGGAGACAAACCGGGGCCCCAAAGAGCTGCACGTTTGGCCGCGTGTCGATGTGATGCGCTGGTCGTTTGCCTGGCGCGAACGACTGGCGCGTCAGGGGTTTCGCGAGGTAGAGCGATTTATTCGCACGCGCGACTCCAAGCCGTTTGTCATCGTGGGCAAGCAGGGAGTCACAATGACGGATCATCTGAGAAATGTGGAGACGTACCAGCCTCAAATGGACACGACCTACCAGTGTGGTCGTGTCGTCGCTATGATGCACCAGTCGCAACAAGAAAGCAATTTACTGGCGGGAGTCGATTACTTGCAGCAAGAGCAGATGAAGGCTGAAACAGAGTGGGCGCGTGCCAAGGCTCTGGTCGAATCGTACCGCTCCAAGTTCAGGAAGGAAACGGGGGAGAAGCGCTGGGTAGGGAGCCTGATGGAACCCATGCTGCAGAGGATGGAACGCTCGACAACCATGCTCGGCAACGACAGCATCACGGCAGAAACCATCGGCGTTTCACACCGGGACCTTTTTCGCGATAACTGGGGGATGGTAAGTGGAAAGCTGTATTTGCGAGGCTTTTTTCGACCCGTTCTATCCGTTCAGCAGCGAGATGTCGCGAGTTATTTGCGGGACATCTATCTGAAGAATCATGACTTGCGTGAGATCGATTCTTTCTTGGATGGCTATGAGGAAGTAAAACCTCTCAGCTACGGCGATTACACTTTACTGCTCGCTTTCATGGCACGACCTCGGGAGATATGGAAGAGTGTTGAGTCTTACGTAAAACGCGTTTCGGTCCACGAGGATGTACCGATAGCAGGGATTGAGCAGGCTCTAAAAAGCCAGCAATCGGTAGACTTGCTATTGCGGCACATCGCCGATCGGGCCGAGCGACCAAGGAGTGAGGAAGTCCATGAGCCGCTTTGAAGACATTTTTCCGTTGTTTCAGGAGTATGACATGTTTGCGCAGAACATCGATGTCCTGAAGGAGCCAAACGTCTTCAAGGCGATCACTCCGTATGGCTCGTACGTCTGCAAACGAACACAGGCTCCTGGACAACGTCTGCAGTACGTCAGCGATGTGCTGCGCCAATTGAAACAGCGAGGCTGGGACGGGGCTGTCCCTTTTATGCACACAAAGTATGACGACCCATTCGTTCAGTATCAAGACGCTACTTACTATTTGACCTCCTGGCAACCGAATAGCGAACCGGGGGAAGACCAACCGCTGGCATGGGCTACGCCTACCTTGGAGCGATTGGCTGAACTGCATCATTTGACGCAAAACTACCGCTTTGATGACCCCAGGCAAGTGGAGCCTTTGATTGATTCGTTGCTGAATCGTTGGCAATACTGGCAGAAGCAAATGGTAAAAGCGGCTCAGGTCGCCAGTGAGCGCCCCTACCAGTCGCCATTTGATCTGGTCTTTCTCGCGAATCGAGCGTTTATCAACGAGATGGCCAAGACCGCAACGGACCTTTTGCAAGACTGGCGTGAGCGGCATGAGACACACGCTCATTTTCGCTTGGCCCTGATCCATGGATCCCCTCATCCTGCACACATCATCTTGGATCGCTTTGGAAAAGGCAAGCTGCTCAATTTTGACCGTGCCACCTTTGATACGCCGATCCGTGATCTGACCTTGTTTTATCGGATGTATTTTCAGATGGCCGGAGATGAGAAAGGAGCCTCTCAGCTGTTCCATCACTACGCTGCTGTTTTCCCGTTGCGACCAGAAGAGATTGAACTTTTAGCCGCTTTTCTCTCCTATCCCGAACGAATCATGCGGGATGTAGACATCTATTACAATGGCCGCAAAGAGTGGAGTGAGCTGTATGCGGTCAAACGGCTAGAAAAAGATATGGACCGTCTGATGCGGCTGCATCGTTGGGTCCAACAAGCTTTTTAGCGAGCAGCGTCTCACCGCGTGGGGCGTTGTTTTTCTTTTTCAACACCAATCGAGAGAGATTGCCACGTAAACGAGGGCAAGTATTCCGAGAATAACCACATCAAAGGATGTAGGCAAGATGATGGTGCGAATGAATTGAAAGACAATGAGCGGAATGAGCACCTGTTTAAATCCATACTTGATTCGCAAATAGGTGGGATTGTACTTCCAGCGAAAATTCATCAAAATCACCTCATTCCAGCATATGCGTCAAATGGTAGGACAGTGCTAGATGGGCAAAAGGAGGACAAGAAGAAAAACAGGATCGATACGGGGACGAGGAGACAACAAGGTTTAAACAGGAAAGCAAAAGGGTACCTAAATGGTCAGGAACGAAAAGGACGTACTCGTAAGGGTGATCGACATGATATGGGAAACCTTGCTTTATGTGTTGGGAGTTTGTGCAGGTGTGTCTATCGTAATGCGCTCGTCCAGCCTCTCATCCGTAAAGCACTGGTATAATGTTTCATTTTTGCAAGGTCTTGGTTTGATTGCGTGGGGCGTAGGGAACCTTCTGACGCTGTATCCCCTGTTGGGGCTTCAAAAAATATGTCTGACATCCTGTATTTTCACTTATACTTTTTTCCTTTTGTCACTGCATGCGCTTCAGCACTCCACAATGGCCTATGCGTCCTGGAAAACCGCTTTTGACAGCGTCATGTTGATTGCAACTTTTATGATAATGGTCGTGCTGCACGAAATGGCGTACGACTCAAACATAATGGAGCATATCCCGTACATGATTCCCGTACAGGGTGGTGTGTTCCTGATGATTCCCGCCATCACATTAATCGTAGAAAATTGGAAGGCTTCGGGTCCTCAATCAAAAGAGCGCATAAGGCGTGGGCTGTTGGTGATCGCCACCATTCTGTTTGCGGGATTTTCGATGCTGCAGCCGTTTGTTCCCACACCCGTTATGGTTGCGTTGGGAGTAACCTCCCTTGCCTTTTTGGTAGGGGCACATCGCGGATTGGATAATCGGAAGCAGCTCCAAATCGATCAGCCTGAGTATCGCTATCTTTTTCAAAAGCTGACGTTTTGCAAAAGGGATATCATCATGGTACAAGTCATGCTGATGCTATGTGCGGCCTTATTGATCGGCGCTCCAGAAATTCCTTCCTATGGACGGATTGGCTTGTGGGTCGCGATCTTGTTTGGCTGTATCCGTGTGTATTTCACCATTCGCGACAATAGCTCACTAGAAAATGAGACGTTTTATTCAGCTACCAGACTCGAACAACAATTTGAAGAACAATTGGCATTGACACAGAAATCGAACGAGGAGCTGAGACGGGTGCTTACGCTCAAGCAAAACTATGAGCGCTTGCTGATTGCGAGCAATGAACAGAGCTTGCGAGAAGTGACCTATGAAACGCTGCAGCAGGTGATCGAAGAGTTGGTGGAGACGTGGTATTCCAAGATCGATTCCCTTGTCTATTTGAGTCTCTCTTTGGAGTCGCAAAATCAGACCGTTTATTTTCAGATAGAGAAAGGTGAGAGGAACGATCCCGCCCTGCTGCATCGGGTTTCGGGGCAGATCATTGTTCATGAGGATCTGGATTCTGCACTGACTCCTCGATTTGTAAGGCTTGAGGCATATACCGTTGCCGAGGACAGCCAGCAAAAAGAGTTGGAACAATCCCTCTTCCAACTGTTGTTAGTCAATGTTCGCGGTCTTGCACAGCGTTGTTTGCACCAGCACCAGGCGTTGGAACTGCGCTTCATGGAATCGGAAATGGAGCTGGCACGACGCATCCAATCCATGCTTGTTCCCAAAGAACAGCTGACACTGACAGGGTTACGTGCGCGAGCCGTTTATGCTCCCTTTACCTATGTTGGCGGGGATTATATTGATTACATTCGCGTCAATGAACGCTATACTTGTTTTATTATCGCAGACGTATCAGGTCATGGTTTGCCTGCAAGTTTGCTAGCTTCCGGGATTCGTACAGCGGTTCGAGCTGTCTTGCAAAAAAGCTGGTCTCCTGACGAAGTTTTGACTAGACTCAATCAGTTGCTTTACGATGACCTGTCCAAAACGAGATCGTATGTCACGATGCTAGTCTCCTTGTACGACGCAGACGAACACGCTCTGTTGCTGAGTCGTGCCGGACATCCACGGCCACTTTACCTGTCTGCGAGTCAAAAAATGGTACTTCCGTGTGTGGGTGGTGTCGGTCTAGGGCTTTTGGCTGATAGCACTTACAAGCTCGAAAAAGTACCATTAAAGGAAGAAGGCTTTCTGCTTTTATATACAGATGGCTTCGTGGAATCTGGGAGAAAAAAAGTGGTTCATTGCATCCATACGTGGCTCCAAGATCTGTCTCTGCTTTTGGACAAGCATGAGAGAGAAAGCGAGAATGCAATGGATTGCGTGGAATCATACATATGGGAAATGACTCGCGAAGAACAGCAAACGGACGATATGTCTGTGTTGATCCTACAATTTCAATCGCCTTCGGAACAGCCGTTTCGGGAAATAAACGCAGTCACGGCACCACCTGCTAATCTGTAGGGATCGTGTTACGAAAGGAGGATGACATGTGATTTTGTGTGAGGGTTGTCCTGACAATCCCGCTTGCCATAATTGCCTGACCGAGCTTCGTTCTGGGGGTTCGGCTCAAAAGGTAGTACCTCCACGGCCTGTCCGAATCACCAACTTATTGACATCGGAAGTATGCCAGGCACAACTTGTCACAGTCAGCCGTACGGCAATCGGGCTGTTTAGTCATGAAAAACCATTGCATGGACGTCTGGAAGTTGAACTCGCCGGCGATTTTCGGATCATAGGGAGCGGGCTGCACGGAATTGATGGCGTTCCGTACTATGTGGTCGATATTGAGAAAGTATTACGGCGAGATGAGGTGCTGGAACGTCTCTTGCTCGAGGAGTTTCACAATTGGAACATGAGCGGCGAGCTCGATCCTTGCGAACTACTGGTGGATCTGAAAAAAAGAGATGATGAGAGAGGACGCCTGATCAAGCAGGAGCTGCAAAAGCTATCCATCTTGCGTCAGATCGGCACCATTTTTCTCTATCTGTTTGATGAAGGCAAGCTCCGACCGCTAGGAACTGCCCGGGCAGAGCGGGACATCGAGCAGGAGATGCATCGGCTGATCACGGACGGCAGGAGTTCAATGGATTCTTTTCGAGAACAACTGGTATCCAGAGATGGACGCAAGCTATTTGAAATGTACGCTTCTCCCTTACCGGATCAGACGTGCGGGATTGCGCTGATCGATGTGACTGAGGCGATTGCGGAAGAACGGCGACGGCAGCGAAGAGAATGGGAAATATACAGGGATATTCTTGGTGTTGTCACACATAACAAGCTGCTGCTGCTAAATGACGAGGAGCTGTTTTTTCTATTGCGCAATGGCCGTAAATCGTTTGCCATGGACGTGCGTGCACCGGAGCATCTCGCGGAGCTGCGACGAGCGTGCAAGCGAGCATTGGAACCGCTCGGCTTGTCGGACAAGCGTATTTTGCAATTTCTGGTCGCTGTCAATGAAGCGGCTTCTAATACGTTAAAGCATGGCGATGGCGGGATGATCACGGTATATGTATCCAGCGAACAGCGCATGTGCAGAGTGGTGATTCACGATCAAGGCCAAGGGATTATGCTGGAAGAGCTGCCACGAGCCACGCTGCTGCAGGGGTACTCCACACGCCATTCACTCGGCGCAGGTTTCCACGTCATGCTGCAATATTGTGATCGGCTGTATCTGGGAAGCTCTCTTGCGGGGACCAAACTCATCCTCGAGTGCGTTGCCCCTTCGCAGTGAATGGGTGGAAATACGGAGAATGTTTGTACTTGCGTGAAAAGGGGTAACTTGAAAAAAGGGAGTACGGTGGGTACCTATACATCAATGAGAGGAGTTTGTACATGGACTATCGGGCGACAGAAACAAATGGACAAGCCACGCTATTTTTTGACGGGGAACTGGACATGGCTGTGGGAGACCGGGTAGGGGAGTTGCTCCAGCAATATGGAGGACGCAACGAATCCGTTACTGTCGATTTCCAGGGCGTCTCTTTTGTTGACTCATCGGGGATAGGCAGCCTGTTTTTTACGACGAAAGAACTGCTGGCATTAGGCAAGCAAGTGGAAATAGTGAATGTACGGGAAGAGATCTTGGATATTTTGAGTGTACTTGGCTTTACAGAGGCTCTGGGTATTTCGGTGGCAAAGGCTGTTGAAACTGGGTTTGACGCGAAACCGACTGATTGTATATAATAACGTAGAAATGTCTATGATAATTCCATATGTAAGCAACTATGATTGGGAAGAGTAAGTCAGGATCCCTTGGCAGAGAGGAGAATCACCAGCTGCGAGATTCTCTAAGGAGACGAATGACTGAAGGTCGCCCAGGAGTTGTTCCGGTCAGGACGAATGTCCAGCTGGAAACGGTTCGCAACCGTTATCGTGTCTGAGGGAATACGCATCGTCTATGTGGACCATGTGTATTAACAAAGGTGGTACCGCGAAAATATCCTTTCGTCCTTTGGATGAAGGGTTTTTTTTATTTCTCACAAGGAGGAGTCACGCATGTCATCTCAACCAACACAAGACATCGATCAGCTGCTGCCAAAAAATTATGATCCAAAGGCAGCTGAGACCAAGTGGTATCCATACTGGATTCAGAATCAATTTTTTAAGGCAGAACGCGATCCAAACAAACGTCCTTTTACCATCGTGATTCCCCCGCCAAACGTGACTGGTAAGCTTCATTTGGGGCATGCGCTTGATACGACACTGCAGGACATTATCACCCGAACCAAGCGGATGCAGGGATATAGCACCCTTTTCTTGCCAGGGATGGACCATGCTGGTATCGCGACGCAGGCGCGTGTAGAAGCGACTCTGCGAGAAGAAGGCATTTCTCGTCATGACCTCGGACGCGAAAAGTTCGTAGAAAAGGTATGGGAGTGGAAGCACATCTACGCTTCGCATATCCGCGAGCAATGGGAGAAGCTGGGCCTGGCTCTGGATTACTCCCGTGAACGCTTTACGATGGATGAGGGGTTGTCCAGCGCCGTTCGAGAAGTATTCGTTCGCCTGTACGAAAAAGGGCTGATTTACCGCGGGAACCGCATCATCAACTGGGACCCAGCTGCGCGCACAGCCATCTCTGATATTGAGGTTATCTACAAGGAAGTAAAGGGCGCTCTGCACCACATGCGCTATCCATTGGCTGATGGTACCGGCTATATCGAAGTGGCGACTACACGTCCAGAAACCATGTTGGGCGATACAGCTGTAGCTGTCCATCCTGAGGACGAGCGCTACAAGCATTTGATTGGAAAAACCGTCATTTTGCCAATCGTTGGGCGTGAAATCCCAATTGTCGCAGATGATTACGTAGATCCTGAGTTTGGTTCAGGGGCGGTGAAAATCACACCAGCCCACGATCCGAACGACTTTGAGCTGGGACTCCGCCATCAATTGCCGCAAATCGTGGTGATGGACGAAGCAGGTACGATGAATGAACAGGCTGGAATTTACAAAGGCCTGGATCGCTTTGCTTGCCGCAAGCAGATCATCAAAGACTTGAGTGAACAAGGCGTCATGTTCAAAGTCGAAGAACACATTCATCAAGTCGGTCACAGCGAGCGCAGCGACGCAGTAGTAGAGCCTTACCTGTCTACACAATGGTTCGTAAAAATGCAGCCGCTCGCAGACGAATCGCTTGCCAACGCAGCCAGTAAAGACAGCGTCAAGTTTGTACCGGAGCGCTTTAAAAACAATTATCTGCGCTGGATCGAAAACATTCGCGACTGGTGCATTTCCCGTCAGCTGTGGTGGGGACATCGCATTCCTGCTTGGTATTGCTCGGATTGCAAAGAGACGATCGTTTCCCGTGAAGATGTGAGCGAGTGCCCGAGCTGCCACAGCCACAAGCTGGAACAAGACAATGACGTTCTCGATACTTGGTTTTCATCGGGCCTGTGGCCGTTTTCTACATTGGGCTGGCCAGAAGACTCCGAGGACATGAAGTATTTCTATCCGACGAATGTTCTCGTAACGGGATACGATATCATTTTCTTCTGGGTTGCTCGCATGATTTTCAACGGTTTGGAGTTCACCGGGCAAAATCCATTTGAAACGGTATTGATTCACGGTATCATCCGTGACTCCGAAGGGCGCAAGATGTCCAAGTCCCTCGGAAACGGTGTCGATCCGATGGAAGTTATTGAAAAATACGGTGCAGATGCACTGCGCTACACATTGGCGACTGGCAACTCCCCAGGAAACGACCAACGTTTTTACTGGGAAAAAGTAGAGGCCAACCGCAACTTCGCCAATAAGATCTGGAACGCGTCACGCTTTGCGCTGATGAATCTGGAAGGCTTCCGTTATGAGGATATTGATCTCAGTGGCGAGCTCTCCACACCAGATAAATGGATTCTTTCTCGCTTGCAAGCGACCATCGCTGATGCGACTCGCCTGACGGATGCATTTGAGTTCGGGGAAGTAGGACGGGTTCTCTACAACTTCATCTGGGATGATCTGTGCGACTGGTACATTGAAATGGCGAAACTGCCGCTCTACGGAACGGATGAGGCAGCAAAGAAGACGACTCAATCCGTACTCGTTACGGTACTTGATCAAACGTTGCGTTTGTTGCATCCATTCATGCCGTTTATCACCGAAGAAATTTGGCAGGCTCTGCCGCACCAAGGCGAGAGCATTACCGTTGCTGCTTGGCCAACTGTGAATGAGCAATGGATCTTTGCTGATGCCGAAGCGGAAATGGGTCTTTTGATGGAGGTCATTCGCAATGTACGGAACATCCGTGCGGAGGTGAATGTGCCGATGTCCAAGAAAATCGAGCTCTTGATCAAGCCAAGTGATGCTCTTGCTCTAGAACGCCTTAAGCGCGGTGAAGATTACATCACCCGTTTCTGCAATCCGGAGCGTCTGGAAATCAACCAGCAGCTAACGACGCCTGAAAAAGCGATGTCGTCCGTTATTACAGGTGCTGAGCTGTTCTTGCCGCTTGCTGGTCTGATTGATCTCGATCAGGAAATCAAACGTCTGGAAAAAGAGCTGGCAACGTTGCACAATGAAGTGGAACGGATTGAAAAGAAATTGAACAATGCCGGCTTTATGGCAAAAGCCCCAGAAAAAGTGGTAGAAGAAGAAAGAGCCAAAATGGCGGACTACATGGAAAAGCGGGATAAAGTGATTGCTCGACTTGCTGAATTGAAGAGCGAATGATCCGCCGTACCAGTGCATATTTTTGAGAATGGAGCATGGTAGTATGCATGCAGAAGAACGATTTGCGGAATACAAGCAGGCACTTGACTGGCTGCATGGACTTCTCCGCTTCGGCCAAAGGCCGGGGCTGGAGAGGATGCAGTGGGTACTGAAAGAACTAGGCAATCCGGAGCGTAGAGTGCCTTTTATCCACGTGGCTGGCACGAATGGGAAAGGCTCCACCTGCGCGTTTTTGACCCAAATGCTCATGGAAGCTGGGTACAGTGTAGGTACATTTACCTCGCCGTATTTACTCGACTTCCGCGAGCGTATCCGGTATAACGGCAGCATGATCGCTGAAGAGGATCTGCTACAGCTCGCCAATGACGTGCGAGTGCTCGTAGATCGTTGTGAAAAAGAAACGGACTTTGGTTCCCCGACCGAGTTTGAAGTGATTACGCTTATGGCCATTCTCTATTTCACAAGAGTGGCTGTACCGGCTGTCGTCGTGTGGGAAACGGGCTTGGGTGGACGTCTGGATTCGACCAACGTCGTCGTCCCGCTCGTCTCGGTCATAACCAACATCGGATTCGATCATATGAACGTGCTGGGAGACAACCTCGTCGATATTGCCTGGGAAAAGGCAGGGATTATCAAGCCAGGTGTTCCAATTGTAACAGGAGAGCGCCGTTCCGAGGTGCTCGCTGTTTTTCAGGAGAAAGCAAACCAGACCAGAAGTACGCTGTACCAGATGGGTACTGATTTTTCTGGAGAGCAAGTGGAGGAGCATCTGGGTGAACAGCAGTTCCGTTACCGCAGCATGCTTCGTCGCCAAGAAGGAAGCTATCGTCTGACGATGAACGGGATTCATCAAACGGATAATGCATCGATTGCCCTTATGACGATTGATGTTTTACGAAACTACTTCTCCTTCATGTTGGAGGAAGATGAAATGTTTCGCGGTTTGCAACAAACGCGTTGGCCTGGTCGTCTAGAGATCGTCTCCCCAAGACCATTGGTGATCTTGGATGGAGCACACAACCAGGAAGGAATGGAGGCGCTCGTAAACAGTCTGGATCGGCTGTTGCCTGAGGGTGCCCGTTTGCATCTGCTGTTTTCCGGCTTGGCGGATAAGCCGCTATCAAAAATGGCGGAATCACTTAAGCCGATACAGTCGCGGATCGACTCCCTGCATTTGGCAACGTTTGACTTTCCTCGTGCAGCTGAAGCTGAAACCTTGCAAGAAGCGTTTCACGCAGGTGGATGGGAAGAGGATAAACTGGAGACCGTCCCCGACTGGCGAGCATTTCTCCTTTCTTGGATGCGTGAGAAGCAATCAGCGAAGGCGGATGACTGGCTAGTCGTCTGTGGATCGCTCTACTTCATCGCCCAAGTGCGCGCATTCTTTCCCACTACAGTAGAAGAGGCAGGTGAATAGGGTGGATCAGGCCCAACACGTCCACTTCGTGGGCATAGGCGGATATGGTATGAGCGCCATTGCCCGCGTCTTGATCGACCTTGGATACAAGGTAACCGGTTCCGATGTCGCCATGAATGATTTGGCGAAAAAGCTGGAAGCAAGAGGGGCGGCCATACATATAGGCCATTCTGCTAGCCATGTGGAGGGAGCAGACATCATTGTATACTCCACCAGCATTCCAAAAGATAATCCTGAGGTAATCGCAGCAGAGGAAAAAGGAATTCCCGTAATGCACCGTTCACAGATGCTGGCCCGTATTCTCAATGAACGGACAGGTGTAGCAGTCGCAGGGGCTCACGGCAAGACCACGACCACCTCCATGATTTCTCATGTACTGGAAGAGTGCGGAGTCGACCCGACCTTTATCATTGGCGGTGAGCTGATGAATGCCGGGACGAATGCCAAGGCAGGCAGCAGTGATTTTGTAATCGCTGAAGCAGACGAGAGCGATGGCTCCTTCCTCGAATACCGGCCGATGTACGAGATCGTGACAAGTATTGAACCGGATCACCTGGAGCATTTCGATGGTGATTTCAATAATTTGAAACAAGCGTACGTAAAATTCCTTAGTCATCTAAAGCCAGGTGGCAAAGCCATCTTGTGTATGGATGACGAGCATGTCCGTGATGTCCTTCCGACCGTTTCGGAACAGGTGGTCACCTATGCGATTGAAAAGCCGTTTGTGGACTCAGCTGACTACCGGGCTCTTTCCATCGAGTGTGGAGATCGCCGAAGCCTATGTCAGGTCTTCCATGGTGATCAACTGCTGGGAGAGCTGGCTCTGACGGTTCCGGGTAAGCACAATATCGCCAATGCGCTGGCAGCGATTATTGTTTGCCTGGATGCAGGCCTGTCATTTGAACAGATTGCTACCGCTCTGACTTCTTTTCGAGGAGCCAAGCGTCGTTTTCAAATTATCGGGGAAGCGCGTGACATTCTGGTCGTAGATGATTACGCTCACCATCCGACAGAAATCATTGCTACCTTGAAAGGTGCAAAAGCTTCTGGGCGTCGGGTCATTGCCGTATTTCAGCCGCAGCGCTATACGCGTACTTATTTCCTGATGGATGAGTTTAGCCGTGCATTTGCTGATGCAGATGAAGTGATTATTACGGATATTTACTCACCTGCAGGAGAAGCCAAAATCGAAGGTGTGACGTCTGAGGTTCTCGTGCAAAAGATTCGCGTGAACAGCCACGAGCGGGCGCAATATATCCCGACCAAAGAGCAGCTGCAAGAACAACTGTACAATGAATTGCAGCCAGGCGACCTCGTCCTTACGATGGGAGCGGGCGACATTTGGAAGTCTGCTTTCTGGCTTGCAGAGAAGTTCGGTAAATAAACGTTTTGTAATCGAGAAAAAAGGCTTGGACCTATTCGGGTTCATGCCTTTTTTTGTTTCCAAACGGAAAGAGTCACACCTAATTTTAAAATTAGTACCAGATACTAATGGTTAGTGTTATAATAAGATCACAATTCAAAGAGAGGTGATGGATCATGAGCTTGCATTCACAAGCACGCATAACCGCAATCGGTACGTATGTTCCAGAGCGTGTGTTGACCAACGCAGATCTGGAGAAATTGGTGGATACATCAAATGAGTGGATTTTGCAAAGAACGGGTATTCATGAAAGGCGCATTGCAGAGGCGAATCAGTTCACCAGCCACCTTTCTATCGCGGCTGTCGAAGATATGGTCCAAACTTATCAATCGTCTTTGGACGATGTGGATATGGTACTCGTCGCCACGTCGACGCCAGATTATCCGTTTCCAAGTGTCGCTAGCCAAATTCAGGCGCACTTCGGCATCGAACGGGCAGGAGCGCTTGATCTGGGTGCTACCTGCGCTGGCTTTACCTATGCCTTGCACATGGCCAATGCATTGATCAGCTCAGGGCTACATCGTAAAGTGCTCGTGGTCGCGGCAGAAACGTTGTCCAAAGTGACTGATTACACCGACCGGACTACCTGCATCCTGTTTGGTGACGGTGCAGGGGCTGTTTTGGTGGAACGGGACGAGGCGCATCCGAGCTTTCGTTCCGCCTATGTGGGTGCAAAGGGGGACGGAGGCATTCACGTTTATCGATCCGGTCTGTCCAAAGAGATGGCAGGTCGCGAGCTTTCGGGTGAAGGGTGCATCGTTCAGAACGGCAGAGAAGTATATAAATGGGTGGCAACTACGATCCCGAAAGGAATGCGGGAAGTCGTCAGCCGTGCGAACACGAGCTTGGAGGAAGTCGACTGGTTCATCCCGCACAGTGCCAATCTGCGCATGATTGAATCGGTTTGTGAAAAGAGCGGGTTTCCTATCGAGAAGACACTCTATAGTCTCGAGTATTACGGCAACACGTCTGCCGCTACCATCCCGCTCGCATTAGCGAAAGGGATTCGAGAAGGATCGGTCAAAGAAGGCGACACCCTGTTGATGTACGGCTTTGGAGGCGGACTCGTCCACGCCGGGTTGCTGCTGACCTGGAATCCATCCCAGCAATCATAATCAAATCTCGTGCCGTCCCCGGGTTGAGTCCTATACGACCCGGGCGGCTTTTTTTGTGCGAACGAGAATCGGTAATATGTTGCAGGAAGGCAGGTAACGCTTTTCTTGGGAGGAATCAGCTAATGGGGATGACCTGGATACTCATTGTTGTTTGCATCTGTGTATCATGGACGGATGTAAGGTACAGACGGATTCCCAATCGTGCACTCTTAGTCGGACTTCTGCTGATAGCAGGAGCAGGTTGTGTCATTTGGACCACAGAGCTATGGATGGCTCGTCTCGGAAGTGGGGTGGGGGTCGTATTCACATTTGGTCTTGCAGCCTGGTTTTGGCCAGATCGCCTCGGGATGGGAGATGTGAAGTTATTAGGCCTCATTGGGTTTGCCATGGGACTGCGGCCATTTGTGCTGATCATGACGAGTGCTTGTCTGCTCATACTGCTGGTATCCCTTATTCTGCTGCTGGCCAAGCGGATTGGTTGGCAGTCTTCCCTTCCATTTGCTCCTTTTGTGACGATTGGGCTGCTGCTTTATCATGGATGCATCTACTTGAGTCATGCAAGATAATAGAATTGCTAGTCTTAGTCATAACCTGTCCGTGTACAACGTAAGCTACTACAAAGAGCCTGTTACTGGGGGGCATGGTTGTGAGCGGAGAAAAAAGAAACAATGTCACGGTCAAAATGAACGGAAGGTTTTGGGATGAGAAACGGGATGATGCCAGCAACAAAGAATCGGTGAAAGAAGAGAAGGTACCGCGTAAGCGCACGCCTATCCCGTTTCCAACCCAACCGATTGTGCAAAATGGCAATGAAGCCTGGGACCGTTTGATTCAAATGAGGGGCAGAGCCGAGCGTGAGACGGGCAGGGAGCCTGGCATCCTTTTGGAGGAAACCGGGCATGTGGAAGAGGATCTAGGGGAGAATGTGTTTAGCAAAAAACCAGCTACTCGTCTTCTTTCCACTTTGCCAAAGGGCCCCATTATGCGTACGCTGGTCTCGACAGGTGGCGCGATCGCCATCGGTCTCCTGTTTGGTTTCCTTGTCCTGACGGTCTTTTCGGAAAAGGAATTGTCACAATCGTACCGCAATGTCCTCGGAGATACGGTCCAAACGCTAACGGCACAAGGATCGTCTGACCTGCCTGCTTCGAAGCAATCAGCTATTGCTGGCCCCGTCTTGCCAGGGGTGGATCGTCCTGTGGCAGATTCACCTGTGACGACGTCAGGGACTCAGACAACGGTCAAGGTACAACTGCCAGAAGTAAAAATGTTTGTAGCACAAGCCGGGGTATTCCAGCCGGACGCCTCAGCCCAAGCAGCGACAGAGCCACTCGATAAGCTCAGCATTCCGCATTTGCTGTACAAGGACAATGCCAAACAGTATATGTTCGCTGCTGCAGCGCCAACAAGAGACGCAATTCTCGGATTCGCTGCGAATCTGAAAAATAAAGGCGTCGATGTCTATGTCAAAGAGTTCTCCTTCCCGGCCTATCAGGGAACGGTCGCGGTGACTGCCGCAGCGTCTTCTGGCACTCAACCGGATTTACAAGCGTTTTTTGCGAATGGCGTAAA
>JARDZO010000232.1 GCA_029240815.1 Brevibacillus sp. | reverse complement strand
CAAGCATGCCATCCTGCTCGATTTGGACGCCGACGCTCTCACATACTGCCAATGCCGGATGACCCGCAGGCAGTTCGAACAGCCCTTCGACTTCGGCACGCGACTCCCCGTAACGGACAAAGTCAGCGGAGGATCTACCTCCTAACAGCAAGCCAAGTGCATCGATAATGATGGATTTACCTGCTCCTGTTTCACCTGTGAGGATATTCAACCCTTTTTGAAAGGAAACCGTTACAGATTTGATGATGGCAAAATTTCGAATGGAGAGTTCCACTAACATGGCAAGCGACCACCTTTTACAGCATTTCCATTAAGCGCTTTGTGACTTCATCTGTATTTTCTTTGGAACGACAAATGATCAAGATCGTATTGTCACCGCTGATCGTGCCCATGATTTCTTCCCATGGCAGGTTATCAATCAATTCGGCTACGGCATTTGCATGTCCCGAAAGTGTTTTTAATACAATAAAGTGATCTGCTTGGTCGATGCTCATGAACGAATCGACGAGCATGCGTTTCAACTTTTGCAGAGGATTAAACTTTTGCTCGGTTGGAATAGAGTATTTGTACCGGCCATCTGGCAGCGGCACTTTTACTAGATGCAACTCCTTGATGTCGCGGGACACCGTTGCTTGCGTCACATTAAATCCGGCTGCACGCAAACGTTCCACCAGCTCATCCTGGGTCTCCACCTCAACATTGCTGATGATGTCCCTGATCCGGATATGTCGTTGCCCTTTGTTCATATGATTTACTCCCATTCCCCTTGTAATTTCGTGCGGATTGCTTCGAAAAAGCCACCTGTTTTCCACTTGATCAGCGGTGTGACATACGGCGACTTTTTAATGTAAATTTGATCGCCACCCTCGAGCCTGTAACCAAACTGGCCGTCTATCGACAAGCCCATTTCCTGATGGATCGCGTCGACTTCGACACGGATCACCTCATTGCCGGAGAGAACCATCGGCCGCGCAGTCAGGGAATGCGGGGCAACCGGTGTCAGTAATAGCATGTCCACATTGGGCGCTACAATCGGTCCACCTGCAGACAATGAATATGCCGTCGAGCCAGTCGGCGTCGATACGATGACGCCATCACCGCTAAAAGTGGCGACATAAGCATTGTCCAAATAAACGGCACATTGAATGATGCGGCAGAACGAGCCTTTCGCAATTCCAATGTCATTCATCGCCGTATACATACCCAAGCTCACGCCTTTTCGAACAAGCGTGGCTTCGAGCATCGTGCGTTCCTCAATATCATATTTACCCAAAAGGAGATTGTCGACCGCATGAGGCAAATCCTCTGGCTCTGCCTCAGACAAAAAGCCCAGCGTCCCTAGGTTGATCCCCAAAATCGGTAACGAGCGACCCGCTAGCTGACGGGCGATACCCAAGAGTGTGCCATCGCCTCCGAGGACACATACCAGATCCGCTTGTTTCCCGATATCTTCCACTGTCGCTCCGAGTTCGGCACGTCCCAGGTCAGATGCGATGTTCTCATCCAGAAAAACCTGAGCACCGCGCGCCTCAATCAAATACAGAAGCTCCCTTGCGACAATGCGTGCCTCCGGTTTCCCTTTATTTGCTATGATTCCAATTTTCTTCACATGGTCCACCCCAAACTGGTTGGTTGGAAATCCTTATACAAGTATACAACTTCTCTTGCATAAATAAAAAGCCTCGATTCGGACAAAACTCCCGAGGCTTTGTTCACTTTCCTTATTTTAACACGGCATGGGCAGAAGCGACTACCTCTGTTACCAGGTTCAGCCACTCTTCCGAATCCAGACCCAACTCACTTTTTGCAGCATGCATGACAAACTCGATGTTGCCTTCTCCCCCGGTGATCGGAGAGAAGTCCAATCCCTTGAGCGCAAAGCCAAGACTGCGAGCAAATTCACCGATGTCCGTCAAGACTGCTTGATGCGTCTCGGGGTCGCGCACGATGCCATTTTTCCCAACTTTCTCTTTACCTGCCTCGAACTGTGGCTTTACAAGCGCGACCACATCCCCGCCTTCTTTGAGAAAACGGTGCAAGACCGGCAGAATCAAACGCAAGGAAATAAAGGATACGTCGATAGAAGCGGAATCAGGCATCTCGTGCTCAAACGCGTCCGGATCCAGATGGCGGAAATTGGTCCGTTCCATCACAACGACCCGCTCATCCTGGCGTAGGCTCCATGCCAATTGGCCGTAACCCACGTCGATGGCATACACGAGACGAGCACCGTGCCGTAGAGCACAATCCGTAAAGCCACCGGTAGATGCTCCGATATCCATCATCACGCGTCCGGTCATGTCGATTTCAAATACACGCAATGCTTTTTCCAGCTTCAGTCCGCCACGACCTACATACGGATGAATTTCACCTTTGACAGTGATGGCGACGTCTTCCGGGAATTTGGTCCCCGGTTTATCGCATCTATCGCCTGCTACCTGCACGAGTCCAGCCATCACGGCTGCTTTTGCTTTTTCTCTCGTTTCATAAATGCCACGCTCCACGAGGAGGACATCTACGCGTTCTTTTCTTATACTCATGCTTCCACTACGCCCTTCGAAGGCATCAAAGCACGCACGCGGGACGCAATGTTCTCTGCCGTGAGTCCTACTTCTAGCCGTTGTTCTTTGACACTGCCATGCTCAACAAAATAGTCAGGCACCGCAACCATCTGCAGATGCACATCATGATAGCCTGCACGGTTGTAGCACTCCAGCACTGCGCTGCCGAAGCCGCCCATTTCGGAGCCTTCTTCTAGAGTAATGATGTTGTAGCCTTCCTTTGCCAAACGGAGCAGCAGCTCTTCGTCCAACGGCTTGCAAAAACGCGCATTGACGAGCATAGGCTCGATGCCTTCCGTCTGCAGCTGCTTCACAGCCTGTTCGGCTATCTCGAATACATGACCAAACGACACAATAGCGACGTGCTTGCCTTCTTGGACGATCTCTGCCTTCCCGATCGGCAGGACTTTCAGTTCTTCGTCCATCTGCACTCCCCGTACGGGCAAGCGAGGGTAACGATAGGAAATCGGCCCTTCTTCGTAAACGGCAGCGGTCTTCATCATATGACGCAGCTCGTTTTCGTCTTTTGGTGCCATGATCACCATATTAGGAATGATCCGCATAAAGGCAGTGTCGTACATCCCCTGGTGCGTTTCACCATCAGCACCCACTAGTCCCGCACGGTCAACTGCGAACACGACATTGAGCTTTTGACGGGCAACATCATGAATCAGCTGGTCGTAAGCCCGTTGCAAAAATGTGGAGTAAATAGCCAAGACTGGCTTCAGTCCCTGAGTCGCCAGACCAGCAGCAAAGGTACAAGCATGCTGCTCAGCGATCCCTACATCAAATAAGCGATCCGGGAACTTCTGGCCAAATGGAATTAGACCGGAACCCGCTGGCATAGCTGGCGTAACCGCCACGATCTTTTGGTCTTCGCTCGCCAAAGTCATCATGGTATCCGCAAAAATGGATGTATACGTTGGGGCCGACTTTGGTGTATCGCCGGACTCAATCTTGTAGGTACCGATCCCATGCCACTTGACGGAATCCGCTTCGGCTGGGGCGTACCCTTTTCCTTTTTTCGTAATCGCGTGGATCAGGACCGGCCCCTTGGTTTGCTTCGCTGTCTTCATCGTATCCAGCAAAAGCCCCATGTCATGACCATCGATCGGACCTATATACGTAAACCCAAGCTCCTCGAATAGAACGCCGGAAACCAGCAAATACTTCATGCTGTCCTTGAATCTCTCGGCCATGTTTGCCAATTTCCCGCCAACTGCCGGGATCGACTTGAGGAGGCCTTCCACTTCATCCTTGGCCCATTGGTAGTTCTCCGTAGAACGCAATTTGCCCAAATAGTTGTGCAAAGCTCCTACGTTTGGAGCAATCGACATTTCGTTGTCGTTTAGCACCACGATCACGTTTTTGCGCTCATGCCCGATGTGATTCAGCGCCTCCAGCGCCATCCCGCCAGTAAGAGCACCATCGCCAATCACGGCAACTACGTGGTTTTTTTCCTTTTTCAAATCACGAGCTGTCGCCATCCCCATCGCAGCAGACAACGAGGTGCTGCTGTGCCCAGTCTCCCAGACGTCATGAGGACTTTCGATCATTTTCGGGAATCCGCACAATCCTTTGTATTGACGCAGGGTAGGAAACATTTCTCTACGACCTGTCAACATTTTATGTACATATGCTTGATGACCCACATCCCAGATCAACTTGTCCCGAGGGCTATCGAAGACATAGTGCAAAGCCAGAGTCAGCTCGACTACACCGAGATTTGGAGCCAGATGGCCGCCCGTTTTAGACAGATTCTCTACGAGAAACTGCCGGATTTCTGATGCCAACGTATATAGCTGCGGCTGTATGCACTTTTTCAAGTCTTGAGGATCATTTATGGTAGTAAGCAGCATGGGTATTCCTCACTTTCCACTGTTCGTTCTCCGGCGATTGTGCGTGCTGCAATCCAATCCAACCCATGGAAAACTCGGCTCCCCCTTTGGGCAGAGCCATCATATTACCCTTCTTTTACGCTTGATTCATTATAACGGTTTCTATACAAAAACACCACTTTTCATCAATATCGACGAATGATCATGCCACTCCGCCCAGCTTCTGGAAGAAATTGTGGCGAATACACCTCTCGCATCTGAAGACTATTAGCATTGCATTAACAAATTCTTACACGTTAAAATATAATAGATCGGAAAATTTTGAGGGTGAGGTGGAGCCTCCATGAAGTTTTCTCAAATAGCCTATGAACGAATCGATATGAATCAGGTGCGACAACGCTTTGACCAGCTGCTGAAATCCTTCCAGGATGCTGCAAACTTTGAAGAGCAAGACAAGGTGATGAGACAGCTGATCCAGCTGCGTCAAGAAGTGGAATCTGCACGAGAAGTCGCACAGATTCGCCATACCATCAATACGGAGGACCATACCTACAAAGAGGAACAGGATTATTGGGATGAAGTAGGACCCGTGTACCAAGGACTTATTTCCCGTTACTACGATGCGATCGTCCACTCCCCATACCGTCCTCAGCTCGAGGAAAAATGGGGACCACAACTCTTTCGCATAGCAGAAACAACACTGAAGACCTTTTCTCCAGAAGTCGTCGGTGATCTGCAGGAAGAAAACAAACTGGTCAGCCGTTATGTGGCACTGATCGCTTCAGCAAAGATTCAGTTTGACGGTGAAGAGCGGACGATCCCGCAACTGATCCCCTTCCAGAGCTCTACGGACAGAGAGACACGCAAACGCGCCAATGAAGCCAAGTACGAATTTTTCAAAAACCATGCGGAAGAATTAGACCGTATCTTCGATGATTTGGTCAAGGTACGCTCCCGGATCGCAGAAAAGCTCGGATTCTCAAACTTTGTGGAACTGGCGTATGCGCGTCTCAATCGTACCGATTACAATGCGAAGCACGTAGCCAATTTCCGCAAGCAGGTATACGAGCACATCGTTCCCGTCGCCACGAAGCTGGCTGAGCGTCAGCGCGAGCGAATTGGTGTAGATGTTATGAAGTATTACGATTTGGGCTTCGACTTCGCTACAGGAAATCCAACGCCAAAGGGTTCACCTGAATGGATCGTCGAGAACGGCAAAAAGATGTATGCAGAGCTATCGCCGCAAACCGATGAATTTTTCTCCTTCATGCTGGAAAACGATTGTCTGGACCTGCTCAGCAAAAGAGGAAAAGCAAACGGAGGCTACTGCACGTATATCAGCCAATACGAGCTGCCGTACATATTCGCCAATTTCAATGGCACCTCCGGGGACATTGACGTCTTGACTCATGAGGCAGGGCACGCGTTTCAGGTTTACGTAAGCCGCAGCTTTGAAGTCCCTGAATACCATTTCCCGACCTATGAAGCATGCGAAATCCATTCGATGAGCATGGAATTTTTGACATGGCCTTGGATGGAGCTGTTCTTTCAAGAGGACACAGAGAAGTACAAATTCTCGCACCTGGAAAGCGGGCTCACCTTTATTCCTTACGGGGTCGCCGTAGACGAATTCCAGCATGCGATTTATGAAAATCCGGAAATGACTCCTGCCGACCGAAAACGCACCTGGCGTCAAATCGAACGAAAATACCTCCCTCATCGCAATTACGACGAAAACGAGTTCCTTGAGGAAGGTGGCTTCTGGCAGCAGCAAAGCCACATCTATCGCGATCCTTTCTACTATATCGACTACACGCTGGCTCAAATTTGCGCCTTCCAGTTCTGGAAACGGGCTCAGGAAAATCGGAATCAGGCTTGGGCCGATTACCTGACGTTATGCAAAGAAGGTGGCAGAAAGTCCTTTACTGAATTGGTGAAAGTAGCGAAGCTGTACTCCCCGTTTGAGGATGGCTGCGTCCAGTCCGTGATCGGTGACATTAGGAGCTGGCTCGACAACGTTAACGACAAGGCGTTATAAAAATCTATTCAAACAACCAAATATGCCTAGAGCAACCAGTGAACTACGGTAATTCTCCGTGGTACACTGGTTGTTTTCATTCGACTCATGAAAGTTACGGCATTTACGAGTAGCCTAAATGGAATGAATGGATTAATATGATAGAATTATGCAGGTTTGCATTGCATTTTGGAAATCGAGGAGGTTATACGATAGCTGTGCTACCCAGTAAGAAAATAAGCTTGACCACACTTTTAACAGGACTCGTCTCTCTATCCGTTTTACTCACATTGACGATTCTTCTATTTGCATCTTACGAATCGAAAAAAAAATCACTTATCGATACTACTCTTACCTTAAATTACTCAAACGCGGTCAAAATGAGTCAGACCATAGACTCTTTGTTTATATCCATGCAAGGCAGCTTGCATTATTCCGCAACCATGCTATCCAATATGAACACCATGAGTACAGAAGAGATATCTTCCAACTTAGAACTGCTGCGCCATAGCAGCAATTACTTCAATTCCATTGCTGTGGTGGACGAAACAGGATTGATACGAAGCGCGTCGCCAAAATCTATCGGTACAGTTGGAAAGTATATAGCAACGGAAGAAGCGAAGGCCGCTTTGGAATCAAAAAAACCATACGTCTCCAAGCCTTACATTTCCGCAACATCTAAACGTCTAATTGTATTCATGAGCGAGCCCATCTACGATAAAAACGGTATTTACCGCGGATATATAGGAGGTTCTCTTTACCTCCAGGAAAAAAACGTTTTGAACATGATATTCGCAAACAACCTTTCGGATAAGTTAGGCTCCTATTTTTACATCGTGGGATCAAACGGACATGTGCTGTTCCATCGCGACAATGATCGTATAGGTGAGGATATCAGCGCGAATCAAGTCGTCCGAAAGCTCCTACAAAATCAAAGTGGTCGTGAAGAAATGGTCAACTTGAGAGAGGAAGCACTGCTTGCGGGATACGTTAAAGTTCCTGCAAATGGCTGGGGTGTAGTTGTAGTTTCGCCGATGAATGTCGTTAACGGGCAACTGAATGCGCAAATAAAAGAGATCTTGTTGTATACACTGCCTCCTTTCGTGTTGGTAATGCTGGTCGTCATCATACTTGCACGCCGCTTGGCAAGACCTTTTGTTTCACTGGCCAACCTCGTCGGTAAAATAGGCAAAGAGAAGGTAGAAATTCCTGAAGGGAAGCGACACTGGAATCGAGAGGCGGATTTGTTGACAGAAGCCATTCGATTTGCGGTACGGCAAATCACAAAGCAAACGGATCAATTGACACTGGAAGCGATGACGGATCCATTAACCGGATTGACAAACCGACGAACACTTGAAGCAATCATGCTTAGATGGCGCGAGGAGAAAACCTCCTTTTCCATTATCATTATGGATATTGACAAGTTTAAATCGATAAATGACACATACGGTCATCGGGCTGGAGACGAAGTATTGAAGCATTTTGCGAAAATTATTGCCTCCTCCATTCGGCCAGGCGATGTGTGCTGTCGGTTTGGCGGGGAAGAATTCATTACCCTAATTCCCCATGCTTCTTCTGAGGAGGCTTATTTGGTAGCCGAACGAATTCGTAGTACCCTTGAGCATAGTGTAAATCCCGTAGGGGAAACGATTACCGTCTCGCTAGGTATCTCACACTATCCTTCCCACTCGACTTCAGCTGAAGAGTTGATACATTTGGCCGACCAGGCACTGTATCAGGCTAAGAAGTCTGGAAGAAACCAGACCATTATAGCTGAAGTGGAACCAGCGTTTCTTCATCAGTGAAATACGGTTCGTAGGATTCAACCTTGCATCAAAGCAAGAAAAGGCCCGAAGCATCATCGGGCCTTTTCAGCTTATAGCTCTATTTCTTACGATCGCGAACATACTCAGCCAATGGGTGTAATGCAGAGTGCTCCAATCCCGCATCCACCAACGCTGCTTTAGCTTCTGTAATAAGCGCAGCCAAACGCTCCTTGGATTCCACTAGACCCAAGATAGAAGGATACGTCGCCTTCTTGCGCACCGCATCACTGCCGACTGCCTTCCCGAGCTCTGCAGCGTCACCCTCTACATTTAAAATATCATCCTGAATCTGGAAGGCAAGTCCGATGCAGTATCCGTAGCGAGTCAGATTGTCCATTTGCTTTTCACTGGCTTCAGCTAAGTAACCTCCCCCGCGCAAAGCAGCAATCAACAGGTCCCCAGTCTTGTGCTCGTGGATAAACTCCAACTCGTTCAGCCCCAACTGCTTGCTCTCACCTTCAATATCAGCCATTTGGCCACCGACCATTCCGGTTGCACCCGCTCGCTTGCCCAGCTCGGCGATCAGATTGACCGTGGTTAGAGCCGTAACGTCTTTGCGTCCCATATACGACTCTGCGATAAGCGAAAAAGCACGAGTCAGCAGGGCATCCCCCGCAAGTATGGCCGTCGCTTCACCGTATACTTTATGGTTCGTCGGCTTGCCTCTGCGCAAATCGTCATCATCCATAGCTGGCAAATCATCATGGATGAGGGAATACGTATGTATCATTTCCAGAGCTACAGCAAAAGGGACACCACGCTCAATTGGCTTGTCCAATGCTTCAAGCACGGCAAGCACCAACATAGGCCGCAACCGTTTGCCACCAGCCATCA
>JARDZO010000031.1 GCA_029240815.1 Brevibacillus sp. | reverse complement strand
CTGTCTTCCACCCAGAACACGCCATCGGCCATCTTTTGCAAGAAGTAACGGTCATGGGAGACGATAAACAGGGAGCCCCTGAAATCTGCCAAGGCTTCCTCTAGCGTTTCCCGCGCCTCGATATCCAAATGGTTGGTCGGTTCGTCTAGTACGAGCAGATTGATTTCCTGATGCATCATCTGTGCCAGACGCAAGCGCATCCGCTCTCCGCCACTCAACTGCCTAATCTTTTTAAACACATGCTCCCCGTAAAAGAGGAAACGGGCCAGCAAATGACGTGCCTCAGGTTCCGTGACCAGAGCCACTTCCCGGAACATATCGATGACACGTAAGTTTTGGTCTCCCTCGAGCGCTTGTTGGGAAAGGTAACCGACCTTGACGTTGCTGCCGATTTTGAGCGTGCCCGCATCCGGCTCCGTCTCTCCCAGCAGCATCCGGATCAAAGTAGATTTGCCGCAGCCATTTGGCCCGAGCAGTGCTTTTCGCTCGCCGTATCGAAGCAGGAATCCCGCGTCCGCAAACAACGTTTTCCCTCCAAATGCCTTGTGAACACCTGATGCGATCAGCACATCCTGACCGCTCCGCTCCGTCTTTTGAAAAGCCAACCCCATGCGATCCGCTTCCATCTTTGGCCTGTCGATCCGCTCAATCCGCGCCAAAGCTTTTTCCATGCTTTTGGCACGGCGGTGAAAGGCTTCGTTCGGAGGATTGGAGCGATTCCCCCACTCTTTTAGTCGCTTGATCGTTTCTTTCATCTTTTTGATCTGCTTTTGCTGCTCTTGATATGCCGCGAACTGACGCAGCAGCCGCTCCTCGCGCTCTTTGACAAAAGCGCTGTAGTTCCCGATGTAATACTCAGCCTCTCCCCCATCGACATGATAGACAGAGGTCACGACAGCATCGAGGAAATAGCGGTCATGGGAAATGATCAAGACCGTGCCTGGGTACTCTTTTAAAAATTCCTCCAGCCATTCCATCGACTCTACGTCCAAATGGTTCGTCGGCTCATCGAGCAGGAGCACGTCGCTGCGTTGACAGAGGAGCTTGGCTAGACCCGCTTTGGTTTTCTCTCCCCCGCTCAACCGCGCAAATGGCGTTTCCAAATGTTCAGGAGAAATACCGAGGCCTTCTGTGACCTGTGCCATTTTCGTCTCCCACTGATAACCGTCCAATTGCTCGAACGCCTCCTGCAGCTTTTGATAGCGATGCATCAGCCGTTCGAGGTCCGTTGCCGAATCGGATGCCTGCCCCATTTGCTCTTCGAGGCTGCGCATTTCATTTTGTAGCCGGATGACTTCTTCAAACGCGCTGGCAATGACGTCCTGTGTACGCCATTCATTCGGGTAGTTCGGAGTCTGTGGCAAATACGCCCATACGCTGCCTTTTGCGCGATACAGCTCACCGGCATCTGGTGACTCTATACCTGCTAGCAGCTTGAACAGTGTCGTTTTCCCGGCTCCATTTGGTCCGACGATTCCCACCCGTTCACCTGCTTTGATCTCGAGCGTAATATCTTGTAAAACGGGATCTGCCCCGTACGACTTTTGGATATGTTGAGTCGCTACTAGTATCATAAATTTCATCCTCCTTGGTTTTGGGGGTAACGGTAAAAACGCAAAAAAGCCGCAGGCCTACGCCCGCGGCATCGTGAAAGGACTGGCAACCGGCGACAGCTCCTGCTGTGCCTGACCCGTTTCCTTTACTTAGTTAGAACAAAACAACCGTTCCCGATCGATGCATGGTACGCCTATGGTATTCCCGTTCAGTTGTATGGTTAAAAATGGGCAGACTGATCCCGTTGTATGCAACATCATGTGTCATACTGGTAATCTCTACCACAAACCATGCGTGAACGGATCCAAACACGTACCTACACCTCCATTTCCAAGGGGAAATTTTACCTATCCTCCACTATACAACAGGTTACTGAATATCTCAACATGCTTCTGAGAAAACGGGGAATCGCCTACTGCTCTGATGCAAACAGCGGTTTTTTCGTATCGGCATCGAGGAAGACAACCGTTGTGTACGGGGGCAAATCGGCCTTCGCTACGATATACGGATAGGCAATCGCTTGTGTATACATTTTGCCTGGTTCAGGTTTGGTCTGTTTGACATAGACTAACAGCTGCTCCCAGCTCCACTGGGTGTGGGTCACTTGCAAGCCATATCCCGGATTCGGCGATTCACCCCGAGCGACCACATACAGGTTGCCTTGTTGATAAATGCCTTGCTTTTTCTTGACTGATTCTACGTAAGCCTGCTGCTCTTTCGTCAGCTTGTCTTCCGTGACCAAGACCAGACCGCCTTCATGCGAGGCTGCCATGATTTCCACCGCCTTTTTCTCGGCGTTCCACGCGACTTTGCCGCCTGCTTGTTCCACGAGCCATCTCAGCGGCAGGTAGACCTGACCATTACGTACGATCGCTCCCTGACCTTTTTCACTCCACTTCCCATTTACCGCGACTTTTCCGTCGTTCAAGCGAAACGTAAACGACTGTTCGTCCGATAGTTTCAACACGCCGCTGCCCGCTGACAGCGTCCAGTCTGCCTGCAAGATCTGGCTCGCATCACTAGCTGAAACATACGTCCGCTGATCGACCAGGATCGGTGCCTTTTCCAAGGAAGCCCGCTCCCCGTTCACATACACATGAGCAGCAGGTGAAGCAGGCGCCGCTGCGGCTGGATAGGCAACGAGCATTTGCATTCCCAACGTGGCCGCCAGTAAAATCTTGCCCTTCATATTCATTCCTCCATTCGTCTGCACGCCTTCATTGTTGTTTCTATCTTGTAAGACTAGAGATTGCTTTTATTCGTTTCATTCCTGATAAGAAAACCTCTATCGAGGCCTCCTCAAGGGTGAGCGACCGCGTTTTAGTGGAAAGTTTTGCCGAAGTGATGCCAGAAGCTGACGCTGAGGCACTTCGTCATGCGCTCCGGAATTCATAAGCGCTCGCTTATAAATTCCTATACGTTCAAACAAAACCCGATTTCCACCTTTGTCGGAGATCGGGTCTGTCCTCTCTACATCCATTCAATGCAAAAACCAATTGCCCATCAGCACAACAGCAGGAATCGTCAGCAGCGCAAGGAGCGTCGAAAATACCGTTGTCATCGCTCCCATTTCTTCATCTGCCTTGTACCGACTGAACAAAATGGATGCTAACGTCAGCGTCGGCATCGCCACCTGGATCAACGTCACACTGGAAATGTCTTTGTCGATCGAAAAAGCAGACAGCAGAAAGGCAGTCAACAGAGGAAATACAAATAATTTCATTGCGATCGGCATGCTCAAGAGCGGTAAGGAAACCTGCGGCTTGCTTCGAATAAACATCGGCAGCAGCATTCCGATATACATCATCGCCAGCGGGGAAGCGAGCTTGGACAACGTGCCAAACAGCTGCTTGACTGGTTCAGGTGGAGCAAAACCAATCATGGCAGAGCCCAGACCAATGACGATCGCAATCATCGGTATGTTGATGATCGTCTTCAAGCCTTTGAGCGAAAAAGCCCCTTTCTCTTGCAGCATCATCACCGCAACCGTCCACAAAACGACGTCTACCCCAGCGTCAAAAATCGCCGCCAGCAGCGCTCCCTTTGGTCCGAAAAGAGCGGCACAAAGCGGCAGCCCGATAAAACCGGTGTTACCCAACGCAGATAAGATTGCAATTTCCCGACGTTTTTTCGCAGATAGAGGCAAGGTGCGTGCGCCTGTCCAGCCGATTAAGATTCCTAAACAATTCAAGAGTATGGAAATGATGAATATTGAAAAAATTTGGGTCAGAGTATTGCTGTCAATCGGTGTCTGAAAAATTCCGTCTAAGATGATGCAAGGCATCGCCACATTGACGATGATCGTAATGACGAGCTGGCGAGAATCGGCCGTCAACGGTTGTCGATAGCCAATCAGGCTACCGATTCCGATGATGACGGCCATAATCAGGATGGATTGTGTCAACGTCTGAAATTCCATGCCGTCCTCCCGCCTACATCTGTACAGGGAGCCACTGAAGCTCTCTTGGCTCACCTTTATCACACGTACGTAATAGATCTCCACAAAGCGGAACTACTTGTTCCAATGGCACGCACCACGAAATGGGGAACGTGACTTCATTGCCTTCGATGACGAGGGCAGACATGACACCGGGATGCTTGTCCGTTATCAGCACGTAATGCTGTTCAGCCGGCTCGTGCTCTTTCCATTGCACAAGAACTTGACCGTTATTCCCGCCTGCCACGACCAAGTCTACGTGATCACCGTAAGCGGCGTGAACCAATGTGCGATTGCTCCCGTTCAGCTGTGCGATTTCTTTTAGGACCTCATGCCAAGCGACGTGCTTTTGCTCGATCCCACTCTCATCTGTATAAAGACGCCAGTCGTTCAACATATCGTTTGACTCCTTTTCTCATCTGCTCATCTATGTAAGCAAACTGCCGAGATTCGTACCTAATTGTACGCTTCTTCGCTGTGAAGCTCAACCACAAAACCTCCTTCATCAAAGGTCCTGACATAGCCTTCCGCTCCTTTGTGTATCCTAAGGTGGAACACGAGGGGGAAAAACAAAAACCAATAAAACAAATCGGATTTAACACTTTATTGATTGACAAACAGTGCTTCCGCCTCTAATATAAACCAATGAAATTCAAATACACCAAAGGGGATCATTCAATGAAAAAGCTTATTTTCTCCGCCTTAATCTCTAGTATGCTACTGGGTATTGTCGGCTGCGGTACGTCCGGTTCCGGATCCACTTCCCAACCAAATAACGCAACACCTCCTGCTGACCAAGCTGCTTCGCAAGGTTTGCTCGGGAAAGTAAAAGCAGACAAAAAGCTCGTGATCGGGACTGAGGGTACATACTCTCCTTTCACGTTCCACGACCAATCCGGAAAATTGACGGGTTATGACGTCGACGTAGCGACTGAAGTGGCAAAGCGCCTCGGTGTAGAACCAGTCTTCCAGGAAACGCAATGGGATGCTATGTTTGCAGGTCTCGATTCCAAACGCTTTGACGTGATTGCCAACCAAGTGGGTATCCGTCCTGACCGCCAAGAAAAATATGATTTCTCCAAGCCTTATTCCGTTTCACACGCGGTTCTGGTCACCAACAAAAGCAATTCGACTGTGAAGGATTTCAAGGATATTAAAGGTCTGAAAGCGGGCCAATCGATGACCAGCAACTACGCGGACCTCGCTCGCACGAATGGAGCGGAGATCGTCGCTGTGGATAGCTTTAACCAAGCGATCGACCTGATTGCTACCAACCGTGTAGACGTCGTTCTCAATGACAACTTGACTGTACTCGATTACTTGAAACAAAAACCGGATGCACCTATCAAAATCGTCGCGAAAAATGAAGAAGGTCAACCGACTGCATTCATGTACCGCAAAGGCAGCACGGATCTGGCTGACGCGATGAACAAGGTGCTCGATGAAATGCAGCAAGACGGCACGCTTAAAACGATTTCCGAAAAATGGTTTGGCGAGGATATTTCCAAATAATCCATTGACAAAACCACCCAACCCTTATAGTATGTTCCTTATTTAATTCACATCGGTTTAGTGGGGGTTATGTTATGAAAAAACAATTATTCACTGCCATTGTCTCGACCCTGGTTTTTGCCTTAGCAGGTTGCGGGACTGCAACGACAAGTCAGCCGCACCAAAATCATGAGGCCTCAACCCCTGCTCCTGCAGAAGCACCAAAGGAACAAAGCTTGTTGGACAAAGTAAAAGCAGATGGAAAACTCCTGATTGGAACCGAAGGCACCTACGCTCCGTTCACCTACCACGATACAACCGGCAAGCTGACCGGCTATGATGTGGATGTCGTGGCGGAAGTAGCAAAACGCATGGGAGTAGAGCCGGTTTTCCAAGAAACGCAATGGGACGCCATGTTCGCCGGTCTGGACTCCAAACGCTTTGATGTGATTGCCAACCAGGTAGGTATTCGTCCCGATCGTCAGGAAAAATATGATTTTTCCAAAGCGTATACGGTCTCTACCGCCGTACTCGTAACACACAAGGACAACACAACCGTAAAAGGCTTTGAAGATATCAAAGGCTTGAAAGCAGCCCAAACGCTCACGAGCAATCTGACCGAAATCGCGAAGAAAAACGGTGCAGAAATCGTAGGGGTTGAAGGCTTTAACCAAGCGATGGACCTGCTCGTATCCAAGCGTGTCGACATCACGATCAACGATGGCCTCTCTCTCTTGGACTTCCTGAAACAGAAGCCAGATACGCCGATCAAGATCGTGGCGAAAGATCCGAATGTCGCGGAAAACGGTTTTATGTTCCGCAAAGGCAACACGGAGCTTGTAGAAGCATTCAATAGTGCCTTGGACGAAATGACAAAGGACGGCACACTCAAAAAAATCTCCGAGAAATGGTTTGGTGCAGATGTCTCTCAGTAACTTTTTTGACAATCCAGAACGCCTGGACCGTTGGATCTCAATCGCGCAAAGCTCCTTTCTCCCTCTGGTGAAAGGAGCCTTGCTCTATTCTCTGACGCTCGCGATTGCGTCCTTTTTCTTCGGTCTGATCATCGCTATCTTAACTGCTCTGGCCCGGATCTCTGGTATCAAGCCATTGGTCGCTATCTCACGTGTCTATGTCTCGATTATTCGCGGAACACCATTGCTCGTTCAGTTATTTATCATCTTTTTCGGTCTCCCCAGTATTGGTGTGATGATCGATCCGATTCCATCCGCCATTATCGGCTTCTCGCTCAGTGTAGGGGCTTACTCCTCTGAAGTGGTCAGAGCGGCTATCTTGTCCATCCCCAAAGGGCAATGGGAAGCTGCGTACTCGATCGGGATGACCTATCGCCAGGCCTTACAGCGGATCATTCTCCCGCAGGCCGCGCGTGTATCGGTGCCGCCTTTGTCCAACTCCTTTATCAGTCTGGTCAAAGACACTTCGCTCGCTGCTGCGATCCTCGTACCTGAGATGTTCCGAAAAGCACAGGAGATTGTGGCTTCTACCTATGAGCCTCTCTTGGTCTATTCGGAGGCCGCACTCATCTACTGGATGATTTGCTTGGTGCTCTCCATCATTCAGGATCGACTCGAGAACAGGCTGGACCGATATGTATAAAAGAAGTAGGTGAATTCGAATGATTTCCATCACTGATTTGCACAAACAGTTCCACCACCTGCAAGTGTTGAAAGGAATAACGTTGAACGTTCCCCAAGGAAAGGTAGTCGTGATCATCGGTCCTTCTGGCTCCGGGAAAACGACACTGCTTCGATGCCTGAACGCCTTGGAGGTTCCGTCGAAGGGCGTCGTTCAGATCGGCGAGGTAGAGGTAGATTTCTCAAAGAAAGTAGAACGTTCTCAGCTCCCTTTGCTACGCAAGCAAACCGGCATGGTGTTTCAAAACTACAATCTATTCCCGCACATGACCGCCCTGGAGAATGTCATGGAAGGTCAGGTTACGGTGAAAAAGGAAAGCAAGGATAAAGCTAGAGAAAAGGCATCTTCTCTTCTCAAAAAAGTGGGATTGGGAGATAAGCTAGACCATTTTCCCTCCCAGCTCTCCGGTGGTCAACAGCAACGAGTGGGAATCGCCCGCGCTCTCGGTATGGATCCACAAGTCATGCTGTTTGACGAACCTACCTCAGCCTTGGATCCCGAGTTGGTTGGCGAAGTGCTGAAGGTGATGAAGGAGCTCGCTCAGGAAGGAATGACCATGGTCGTCGTTACCCATGAGATGGGATTTGCTCGCGATGTTGCTGACGAAGTCATTTTCATGGACCAAGGCGTCATTGTGGAACAAGGGACGCCAGAGCAGCTGTTTACCCAGCCTCGGGAAGATCGGACCCGTCAATTCCTCCAGCATTTGAAGTAATCTCTTTATGCAAGAATGAAAAAAGACTCTGCGCCATTCTACTGGCACAGAGTCTTTTTGTATGAATCCACCTTAGTCATCGCAGAAAGCAGCGATCAGAATAATAATGAGAATGATCCACAGAAAACCGCCATTACCGAATCCAAAACCAAATCCCATCGTTACCCCTCCCCTTTCCTGCCGATATAAGCAACTGTCTATCAACACAGCGCTTCTATCTCAACATATGAAAATCCAGTCATGACCGTATGGATGCCTGTCTATCTCAAGTCCCAAATTCATGAAAAACGGGTGCTTGCCTCGTCCGGCCTAAAAATTAACAAATGCTTCATGTTGTCTCTACTGTTCCTTAACATCTGTCCTCTATCATGGGGATTGTCAGACCCTACGATGGACATATCGTCCTCCATTTTCCGCCCGAATAGCCCCCTTCTAGATCGGGCGGGTTTTTTTCATAAAAAGGAAAGTACATATAAAAAAGCGAGCCCTCCAACGGAGAGCTCGCTTCCTTCTATTCAAATCGGGTGAATTTTTTCTCAGCAGGTGTTCGCGGACCAGGCTTTGGCACAGAATCCTCTTCAAAGAATCCGAGATGCAAGAAGCCGACGATTTTCTCTCCTGGGGCTACACCCAGAACCTGATGGGCCTTTGGATCCCAGTTGTGCGGATTCGTTTTCCATACGACGCCGAGGCCTTTCTCCCAAGCTAGCAGTTGGAAGTTTTGGATCATCGCACAGGTAGCGCTGAAATCTTCCTCCCATTGCTTTTGACGAGGGTCTTCTTTCATGATCACGATCAGATAGGCTGCAGGTGCGCTGAACAGCTCACGACGGTTTTGCTGCTGCTCGAGAGCGTACACGGGAAGCATCCGTTCGATAAATGTCTCTTTGTTTTCCGTTGGGACAAACAGAAAGCGCCAAGGCTCACGCAAACCATGGTTCGGAGCATAGACGGCGTCATTTAGCAGTTCGAGGACCAACGTTTCTGGGACGGCATCCGGTTTATAGTCTTTTTTTATCGATCGACGCTCGCGAATTACTTTAGAAATGGACATAGGCTCACCTTCTAGGAATAAAAATATTTGATAATGGTTCTCATTTTCATATGTTATCGTTTCCTTCCCTCAAAATCAAGTAGCAGCAATCACGAATTTTCATTCTCACCTGTTACGTGCATGGTACAATCTATTCTAGGAGGCGATGTTTCGTGAATCAGGAACGTCCACAACTGATCAGACCCGGCTTTTTCAGTGTCAATGCCGCTGCGGATCGGCGGCGAAACGAGTTTGACTTCCACAATGAAGCCCTACTCTATCATGATCGCTCCATCGATACTGTCTTTTTTGGCGATTCTATTACACACTGGTGGGATCTAGCTACGTTTTTTGAAAACTCCCCGCATACCATCGTCAACCGTGGAATCGGTGGTGATACGACCACGCATGCTCGCCAGCGTTTTGCCGCTGATGTCCTGCAGCTGCGCCCTCGTCACGTCATCATCATGATTGGGATTAATAATACATGGGCCTTGGACGCCTTTTCTCCAGAAGACCGATTATCCAGCGAAGAGATTTATCAGCAGGTGACTAGCGATGTAGAGGGTATGATTCAGGCAGCGTTGGAGCAAGCAATTTGTCCGGTCGTCTGCTCCCTGCTTCCTACCAGAATGGATCGATATGCCCTGAATCACAAGCGCAATGAACTCGTCGTTCGAATCAATCAGGCATTCAAGACGATGGCTGCCGGTTCGGGTGCTATCTATGTCGACTATCATTCCCACCTCACAGATCCAGATGGACTCACGCTGCGTGAGGGACTCGCAGATGATGGCCTTCATCCGCATGTGATCAGTTATGGGATCATGGTAAAGGTATTGGGTGAGACACTGGCCGCACAAGGTATTGAGTTATTAAGGTAATAAAAAGGATGCGGCTATAGGTAATAGCCTCATCCTTTTCTTTATTCCGGACGACGATCTTTCAGCCAATCCCCGCCGGCTATTTTCCCTGCTGATGCCATGAGAACGGACAGGTGTGACTCTCCATCGATGCCTAAATAGCTGTTCATTTCACGATCCATCCAGTGCCCCACCGTGCTGACTCCCAGTCCCAATCCGTTTGCGACAACATGGAGATTCTGCGCGACATGCCCGGCATCCCACCAAATATATCGATAGGCCCGTTCCTTGTACTTTTCCTTTGTGCGGTCCACGACGGCTGTCCAGACAAAATTGACCGCAGCCCGTCGCGTCATTTCCTGCTCTTCCGTATACAGATAAGCGGTGTGCGCAGGATCTTCCTGTCGCAGTCCTTCGAGTTGCCAATTTTCAACGTCTAGATGGTACAATCCCTTTTCCAGACCTTCGACGTTATTGATTAACAGATAGGTCTCAATGGGATAAAGAGCTCCTGCAGATGGGGTCGTCCGCAACTGGTAATCTCCCATATCCGCCGTAATTCCTTGCGTACCCCAGAGCAGGATATTCAGTTCATTCAAAGTCATCGGCGTCGTCAAAAAATTGCGTTTGGAGCGTCTATTGCCAAGCAGCTCCCATAAGTCGGGCGATGCCGGAAAATCAGGTTTGCCGAGAGGGACACGGACAAAAGCTTGCTCATATCGCATATAAGTAGCTGGCCTTTTGGAAAAATCGTAGCGAGACGCCCAGCCTTTTTCCAGCTCTCCCACACGGTACGAAGTTGCTTGGATAAATTCATTCGCTATTCTTTGCCATTCCGGATGCATCTGTGCTGGAACCTCCTTAAAGTGGAAACGTATTCGTATAACCTCACTATACGTTCCTGTATACCATTAGTAAAACAACGCTTTATAATAGATGGCATAAGTTTTTTCTAATGGATTGGAGGCGACTATTTGTGACGTTAGCCCAGCTCCACGTTCTCCTCGCGGCTGCCAAGGCAGGAAGTTTTACTCGCGCCGCTGAAGAAATCGGGTTTACGCAGTCAGCGGTTTCCCAGATGATCAATAGTTTGGAAAAGGAATTGGGAGTCTCATTATTTCATCGAAGTCGCAGCGGGATTACTCCGACCAGCATCGGAGAGCGTATGCTGCAGCACGCCCGCGACATTCTTCAAATCACGGCTTGCATGACCCAGGAAGCAGCATCTGCGCGCAATCTTGCCACTGGTACATTACGCATCGCTTCCCTCCCCAGCGTTGCTACGCGGATACTCCCGGGACTGCTGGGTGCCTTTCGCAAATTGTATCCAGCGGTGGAAATCATCCTGTTTGAAGGTAAGAATGACGAGATCCACAACTGGATTGCCAGCTCTGTGGTCGATATCGGGTTTACCGTAGAGCCTGATAAGGACTTGCAAACACTCCCTCTGATTCAGGACAGCATGATGGTCATTCTTCCTCAGACTCACTCGCTAAGCAATGAGTCACAGCTTTCCTTTTCTCAAATCGCGGAAAGTTGCTTCATCATGCCGCGGGATGAGTGTGTCAAAAAAACGCTACACGACCATGAGATCGGTCCCAGAACGACCTTTGAAGTCGGTGACATCAGCACGATCCTGACCATGGTTCAGGAGTATATCGGAGTAAGTATTCTGCCTGAGCTGTACATCCCGTTGACGATCCCAAAAGTAGTGGCGATCCCACTCTTTCCACCCATCAAACGCCAGCTCGTGCTCGCTGTGCGCAATTGGCAGGCCGTATCGCCATTGACTGCTGAATTTGCCGTACACAGTCAGCAGTACATGAACGGAATGGAGATTACGAGCGACACGAGAGCTCACCAGCTATAAAACCATCTGTCATTTGCTCAAGCTGGCGACGATCTGGCTCAGCTGGCGGATTCCTCGCTCAAGATCCGACAAGGAAGCATACGCGTATGAAAGCCTCAGATAGCCATCTGTTTCCTGCGCGTAGATGTTTCCCGGATTCAGGAGAATGCCTTGCCGCGATGCCTTGCTGAACAGCTCCAGCATGGATACTTTGGCATTGATTTTCAGCCAGATAAAAAAACCGCCCACGGGGATTTGCCAGGTCGCCAGTTCATTCATATGCCTTTCCAACGAGTAAAGCGCCGCTGCCTTTCGCACCCTCAGTTCCTCTCTCACCATGTGGACATGCTCGCTATACAGACCACTGGACAGCCATTCCGCTGCCACCCTCTGCGATAGAGAGCTGGAGCCGTAATCCGTTTGCATCTTGATATCGGACAAGCGGTCGATGACAGGCTCCGGTCCAATGACCCAACCAATCCGCAGTCCTGGCGTCAACGTTTTCGACAGACTGCCCAAGTACAGCACGTGTCCATGCTTGTCCCTTGCCTTGAGCGGCGGAGGTGGCGGCTGGTCAAACCAGAGCTCCCGGTATATATCGTCCTCCATGATCGGCAGACGTTCCTCTTCACAGACGCGCAAGAGCTCCTGGCGCCTTTTTTCTGTCATGAGGACGCCTGTCGGGTTGTGGAAACAAGGAATCGTGTAGAGAATATCCCCCTTTTTCTGCTTCTTTTGTGTGGAGATCGCATCAGGGAGCAACCCTTGCTGGTCCATCGGCAGACCTGAAAGCTTCATCCCCGCTGACTGAAACAGATGCAACGAGTACAAATAGGATGGCCTCTCCAACAGGACCGTGGATCCCCGGTGCAATAGCCCAACCGAAATGAGCTGAAGAGCTTGCAATCCCCCGGATACGATCAGAATCGAGGACGGTGAGGCTTCGACCCCAAATGTTTTGACATAGTCGCTCAATGCTTGGCGCAAAGGCAGAAACCCTCTCGGCTCTTCGTAACCGAAAGTCCCCAGACTCTCTGTCACCCGTCGTAAGACACCCTTCATCGTCTCCAGCGGAAAAATGTCTGGAGATAATTCACCCTTGCTAAGCTGGATGAGGCTCTTATTGGATTCGTCCCGATTTATTTCCTGAACCGCTGCCTGACTCGGCTTGTGCATGCCAGATTGTACATATTCATTCCAGTCGGGCGGGGGATTTGTCGCAAGCAGCATCCATGTATTGTTGATCACGACTGTCCCCATCCCCATCTTTCCCTCGATCAGCCCATCCGCCATCAGCTCTTCGAACGCCGTAATGACGGTGCTGCGATTGACCCCAAACATGGTTGCCAGTTCACGCTGGCTTGGAATGACACTTCCGATCGGCCATTCACCCGCGGAAATCTTCTCTTTGATGTAGTCGATAATTTGCTTGTATTTTGGCGGCTGTTTGACTGTTCCCGTCCTATTTCTGCTCATCTTCCTACGTCCCCTCGTCTATTTGATCCAAGGCTAAGTGGTTGGGTTTTGTTTTGTGCAACTGGTTGAAGCTATTTTATCAATTCGTCTATAAGATGAAAACAACAGCCGAACTGAGTCGTAAAATGGTTGGGTTTTCTCACAGAAAGGACAAGACGATATGAAGAAACAGTCTCAGCTACGTGTAGTCTTGGCGCAATGCATCTCCATCGTCATATGGGCTTCGGCATTCCCCGGAATCCGGGTGGGTCTGGAGGCGTACTCGCCCGATCAGCTCTCTTTGCTGCGCTTTCTCATCGGTTCTGTGCTTCTGGTAATTTTTGCCATACTTTTTCGGATCCGCTTGCCTGAACCAAAAGACATTCCTGCCTTATTGTTACTAGGCGGGTTAGGCTTTACAGTCTACCACGTTGCTTTGAACTACGGGGAGCAGACGATTAGCGCAGGGGTTGCCAGCCTCTTTGTCTCGACCACTCCCTTGTTTGCCTCGATTCTCGCTCTGCTATTTTTTCGGGAACGGTTTGGACTTCGGGGGTGGGCAGGATCTTTGCTCGGATTTCTCGGAGTAGTCATTAGTTCGTTGGGAACTGGGGAGCCTTTCAGCTGGAATCACGGAATATTCTTGATTCTCTTGGCCTCTTTTTCGGAAAGCGTGTACTTCACGTTTCAAAGAACTTATGTAGAAAAATACGGTTTTCTCGCGTTTACCGCTTATACGATCTGGGGCGGAACTTTATTCATGCTCTATTCCTTGCCTGGACTGGGCGAGGCGATCATCCAGGCACCGACGGAAATCACCCTCAGTGTATTCTACCTGGGTATTTTTCCTACGGTGATCGCTTATCTCGCGCTCGCGTACGTCACATCGAGAGTGGGCGCTTCAGAGGCAACCAGCTCCCTTTACCTGACACCTGCGCTCGCATTTGGAATCGCGTGGATTTGGCTCGGGGAAGTTCCCACCCTCCTGTCGATTGTCGGGGGCATCGTCACGCTGGGTGGTGTCTTGCTTGCGACGATCCGAGTGGGGCAAGCCTTCTCAAGCAAAAAAAATCAGAGGGAAGATCGGCCATTAGCGTAACCGAATCCCCCTCTGTGAAAATACACTTGAGTTGGTTATTGATAGAGTGGTTGGCTGTTTCCTCTATTCCATCATCTGTACCAGCTTTCGCGACAGCATCAACAGGACCAGCCCCATCACGATCGCCAAGAGCCCGATGAGACCAAAGACTTCGAAGTAGCCAAGTGACTGCGTAAAAGCAGCGAGATACCCACCAAGAATATTCGCCACTCCCGTACTCGCCAGCCACACCCCCATCAGCAAGGACGCCAATTTAAGCGGAGCAAGCTTGCTCACCATCGACAACCCTACAGGAGAGAGGAAGAGCTCCCCTAAGGTATGGAGTAAATAGGTGACGATGATGAACATGATGTTTGACTGAGCGACGATATTGTTTTCGTCACTCCCCGTCTGCAATACAGCAATGATCAACACCATATAGCCGAGGCCGAGCAAGATCATCCCGCATGACATTTTCACTGGAATACTCAGGTCTCCTCGTTTCGTCGATGCCAGCTTGACCCATAGCGCAGACAGAACAGGAGCAAGCGCTACGATAAAAAATGGATTCAGCGACTGGAACCAGGCTGTAGGCACTTCCCACCCAAAGAAATGCTTGTCCACAAACTTGTCTGCGTACAAGGTCAGCGAGCTCCCCGCCTGTTCAAAACCAGCCCAGAAAAAAACGACGAAGCACGTGATGATGACGATGACCGCTGTTCGTTGCTTTTCTTTGTCAGTTAATGGTGCTTGAGAAACGTCTTTACTGCCCTGAGCTCCAGATGAAGCTCTGACCGTCGCCTTGCCGATGTCACCCAAGTAGCGATTTCCGATGCCATTGTAGATGGCTTGTCCGATGATCATGCCGATCGCCGCAGCCAGAAAGCCGTAGCGAAACCCAAAATGATCGACGCCATCCACCGTCGTCTTGAACAAATCCTCTGCCAAGTAACCACAAACCAACGGAGCAAAGAAAGCCCCGATGTTGATGCCCATGTAAAAGATGGTAAACGCCGCATCTTTTCTGCCCTCGTCGTTTGGATACAGCTCCCCTACGAGAGTCGAAATGTTAGGCTTGAAAAAACCGTTCCCGATAATCAATAATGCCAGTCCCATATAGAGCCCGGCCGTGTTCGTGACCGCAAACAGCATAAAATTACCCAGCGCCATTAAAATACCGCCAATGGTAATCGCACGCCTTCTCCCGATATATCGGTCGGACAAATACCCTCCTGCCAAAGGAGTAAAATAAACAGCTCCGGTGAAGAAACCGTAAATGCTCATCGCCGTGCTTTTCTCAAAACCGAGCCCACCACTGATCAGCGCAGTGGTCAAATAAAGCGTCAATAGTGCTCGCATGCCATAATAGCTAAAGCGCTCCCACATCTCCGTGAAAAACAGCAAGTACAACCCTGGCGGATGCCGAACCTTACCGTGCTGTGTTTGCCCTGATTCCGCCAAATTTCATCGCTCCCTGCATTAAAAGTTACGCCTCATTTACTATTTGTTATTGCAGTCATTTTATTCCTCTGAATAAAACGCGGCCCCCTACTGAATGGGAACCGCGTTTTGTTCTGATTTGCTGATCGTATGGGATTACGCTTCCTCCAGCAGATTCAACTCTGCTGCCAGTACGAGATACATGGCATGAGACCAGAGCAGCGGTACGGCCGGTTGCCCTTCACGCTCTACCCAGTGCGGATAGGACTCTGGAGATAAAAGGTGCGCCTGCACTTGCTCTGGCAAACCAGTAGGGAGCTGTTGGGACGCAATCCATCGAAGGATGGCGTGTGCTTCTGTCCGTCTTCCGGTGCGCACATAGTACCAGCCGAGCCATGCTGACAACAAGGGCCACTGCCCTCCGCCGTAGTACGTATCTGCCGCATAGCGGTGTACTCCCCTGCCGGCAAGAAGCTCACGTTCGATTGCTTCTACAGTTTTGACCATAACTGGATCATTTACTTCTGCCAACGCGAATGGCAGGGAAATCCACAGCAGGCTAGCGTCCACATCTGAATGGCCCAACGATTTGATGAATTGGCCCTCTGCCTTTCCATTCGCAAAGACAAACTGACGTATGCTCTCCCCCAATTGGTTGAGCTCTTCTTCACTTTCTGGCAGATGTTCTGCCATCGCCTGAACCCCGCCATAGATAGCAGCCATCGTCGCAGGATGCTGACGGTCTCCCCATTCCTCCCAGCAATCGTAATTGGGAAGTTGCCAGCATGTCCGCAAGTAATCCAGTGTCAAGTGGATGGATGGCCGCAGCTCCTGGATGAGCCCTTCGTCTCCGCTGAGTCGCACATGCTCAGAAAGTCCCCACAGCCAGGTGCCGTAGCCATCGAGCTGAAAGCTGCCCCACTCGCCTGCCACTTCTGCTCCATCCAACGTATAACGCGTGTGCAAAAACTGCTCGTTGCCCCCGCCCCTCACTCCCGCTTGTACAGCAGCGATGGCAGTCCGAGCTTTGTCCGCATATCGCTGCACAACGCCGTCACACCACTGATAAAAACGACGCGCGCTGGCGTGTTGCCCCGCACGATTCATCGCATACGCTGTAAACGTACCATCGCGCAGCCATGCATATTGATAAGGTCGAAAGGTTGGTGAAGCCATGTAGGCTCCGCTCTCTGCCTGATGCTGCAAAATAATCCGGATGCTTTCCTCGATCAAGGGAGCAGTTGTCATTCTTTTTCCCTCCTGTGAGACAAGCTTCGTCCAATCCATGATCTCACATCAAAAAGAAACCGCTTCCCCTAGCATATGCACTTCTCCCCCTCCGACGCAACTCTCCCGTTCCCAAGAGAGCCATTAGAAAACCAGGCTATGCCAAGACTTGGCGCCGGCGGAGCCTAGAAAACAAAAACCTGCTGGAAGCCGTATCCAGCAGGTCTATCATTGTTTACGAACCCATTTCTGTACTGTCAGACAAATTCAGGTAATGCTGCAGTTCTTCGTAAAATGCCGGATTGCAAGCCATCACACTGCTTTTTTGATCAAACGGCAATGGAGTCCCCATCATCGTAGTGACCTTGCCGCCAGCTTCCTCAACGATGATTCGTCCAGCGCCAAAATCCCAGGCGTTCAGGGACATGCTCACATAGCCGTCCAATCTGCCCGCAGCGACATACGACATTTCCAAAGCCGCGCTGCCTAGCAAGCGCATTCCCCGCACTTTTCCTGCCAGCTTTTTGACGATCTGGTCGATGCCCATTTGCTCGGCGCGCTTGTTCCAAAAAACGCTTGTGCACAGCAGCGCTTCCTCCAGGGTCACTACCCTTTCCAGACGCAACGGGCGTTCGTTGAGATAAGCTCCCTCGCCTTTCACGGCGTAGAACATCTCATCTCGGGAAGGGTCGTACACCGCTCCGATAAGCCCTTCACCTTTGTGGTACACGGCGATGGACACGGAGAAGTTGATTTGCTGATGGACAAAGTTCGTGGTCCCATCAATCGGATCGATGACCCAGAGTGTATCACATTGATGGTAATCCCCTTTAAACATGCTTTCTTCTCCCAATATTCCATGATCAGGGAAGCGCTCGAGGATCATATGAATCACATGCTTCTCCACTTCTTTATCAACAGCAGTGACAAGGTCGGAGGCAGAAGTTTTGTATTCAACAGTAAACGGCTCTTTCATTCGCTTAAGACTCAGTTCACCCGCAGATCGGGCACATCGCAGAGCCAGCTCTTTTAGTTCGGCCAGTGATGGTTCTTGCACACATATCGCCACCTAAAACATGACTTTTTGTTTAGTGTACCATACTTTACCTGTGGTTACACCACACTGAAACAGGGGTAACATGCAGTCTCTCGCAAACGAAAAGAGGTCGGGAAACTCCCGGCCTCTTTGATGGATTCATTCAATCACTAGCAGCAACGCGTGACGCCGCCTTTTTCATAACGCTCCCGGAGCGCGTACATGTAGTACTCCCGCTCCGTCATCGGAAAAATACCCGGCGCCGCATGGGTCGCATACCAATGCTGTACATAACGATCGTAGTCCGGCATCCCGAAGATGGTCTTGATAGCGGAGCTCACACGACGCATAGACTTTCGGATCGACCTCCACTTGCGTCTCATGCTACATGGTGACCTTTACCGTCGATGATGTTGCCCTTTGACTTGATATAAGGGGATTCGTACAGCGGGTATTGCTTGCCTCTCAAAATATTGATCCACAAGCGAGCGCCATCCAGAATGATCCCGATCGTGATGACCATGAAGATCGCGCAAACGGCAGCGTCGATCTGGTCGTTTAGTATCATCTTTTGCGCCGCTTCGATCGTTTTTACGCCTTTAGGCAGTGTCCCTGCATCGAGAGCTTTTTGGAAGACTTCCGCATGGGAGAGGAACCCGATTTTCGCATCCGGATGGAACAGCTTTTGCCAACCAGCCGTCAACGTCGCTGCACTGAGCCAAGCCATGGGAACAAGCGTGACCCACGAGTACGCCGCCTTGCCCATTTTGAAGATGATCGTCGTTCCCACGGTAAATGCGATCGCTGCCAGCATTTGGTTGGCGATTCCAAAGAGCGGCCAGAGCGTATAAATACCACCCAGCGGATCCATCACGCCCTGCAGGAGGAAGTACCCCCATCCGATGGAAATGATCCCCGATCCGATCAAATTGCCCGGCAGCCAATTCGTTTCCTTCATTTTCGGGAAGACGTTGCCGAGCATGTCTTGCACCATGAAGCGGCCTACACGAGTACCCGCGTCAATCGTGGTGAGAATGAAAACTGCTTCAAACAGAATGGCAAAGTGATACCAGAACGCCATGAGCGCTTTTCCGCCCAATACCCCTGAGAAAATGGTCGCCATCCCGATTGCCAGTGAAGGGGCTCCGCCCGTACGGGATAGAATCGTTTTCTCCTGTATGTCATTGGCCAGATTCGTCAGCTGATCAGGCGTAACGGTATAGCCCCAGCTCGATATCGCAGTAGCGGCTGCCGCTGCATCTGCTCCAATTACCGCACCCGGCGAGTTAATGGCAAAGTAGATGCCCGGCGTAAGCACGCAAGCAGCGATCATCGCCATGATGGCAACACCAGACTCCATCAGCATGCCGCCGTATCCGATCAGTGGTGCGTGCGATTCTTTGGTGATCATCTTTGGTGTCGTTCCTGAAGAGACGAGTGCATGGAAACCGGAAACAGCACCGCAGGCGATCGTAATAAACAGGAATGGGAACAGATTCCCCGCAAACACTGGACCGGTACCGTCGATAAACTTGGTCAGCGCCGGCATGTGCAGCGGAGGAAGCGTCAGGATGATACCGACCGCCAATACCGCAATCGTGCCTACTTTCAAGAACGAGCTCAAGTAATCGCGCGGTGCCAGCAAAAGCCAGACTGGCAGTACCGAAGCAATAAAGCCGTATACGATGATCATCCACGCCAGCTGCACCTTGGTGAACGTAAAAGCAGGACCCCATGTAGGGGAAGCTGCGACTGCCTGACCCAGCCAGAGAGACAGGAACAATAGGGCGAGCCCGATAATCGAGCCTTCCATGACCCGTCCCGGCCGAATGTAGCGCATGTACAAGCCCATCAGGATCGCGATCGGCAACGTCATAAATATGGTAAAGGTCGCCCACGGGGACTCCGCGAGAGCGTTTACAACTACCATCGCCAAAACAGCAATCAAAATAATCATAATGGCAATGATGCCCACAAGAGCAAGAGCTCCACCGATTGGACCAATCTCTTCCTTGGCAATCTGGCCCAACGATTTTCCATTTCGCCGCATCGATCCAAACAGAATGACAAAGTCCTGGACCGCTCCGCCGATGACCACACCTACGATAATCCAGAGAGTGCCTGGCAAATACCCCATCTGAGCTGCCAGCGTCGGACCGACGAGCGGGCCCGCCCCCGCAATCGCGGCAAAGTGATGCCCGAACAAGATCCATTTGTTCGTCGGTACGAAATCTTTGCCGTCGTTGTTCACTTCGGCAGGTGTCGCTCTGTTGTCATCCAGACCCATGATTTTCTTTGCGATAAAACGGCTGTAAAAACGATAAGCAACGGCATAAGTGCAAAAAGCGGCTGTCAGCAACCAGAACGAGTTGACGGACTCACCACGAGTGAGCGCGATAATCCCAAAACCAATAGCGCCCAGTGCAGCAATCCCGCCCCAGATCAGGACTGAGAGAAGCCATTTTCTCATTTGAGTCTCCTCCTTTTCCATTTCGTAAATCAGGCAGGTAAATGCCTTCCTAGAACGTATCACAGGGCAAACTTCCTCAATATGGAAAATGACTGAACCGTACAAATTACAACACGAATCGCACCATAGACGCATGAATGAAAGCGGATACATTTCTGGTAGGAATAAGAGGAATTTGTTTAGAAATTGTCTAGTTGTTTTCGCTATCATTTTTTGTGTATGTCCTCCGGCAAATATAAGGAGGAGAGGCTCGATTTGTGTCGAACAATCAAAAGATGATGACGAAAAGAAAAATTTTCCTGCTAATCAGTTTGTTTGTTATTTTCCTTTTTACAATCCGCACGACCTGGTACAGTCTACTGGCGAAGCCGAATCACTCAGGCGCTGTTCAAGGCGTGCTAGACTTGCGAAACTACGACTTCACTTCGGATCGCATCGTTACATTGAATGGAGAATGGGAATTCTACCCCCACCAATTCCTATTTCCAAACGATTCGGCCGAGAGCAACCGAAGTGAGAGGAGGACCTTCATTCACGTTCCTGGAAATTGGGCATTTACCTTGAATCCCGAGACGAACTCCAAAATTGGCTATGGAACCTATCGCTTGCGAGTATTGGTCACTCCCGATCCCATGCGTTCCTATAGCATCAAGTTGTCGTACGTCGTGTCCTCTTCCGCCTTGTTTGTAAATGGCCGCTTGATAGCCAGCTCCGGCCAGCCGGCAGAGAACCCCGAGCATCACCTCGCTCGAAATGTTCCTTATACCGCTACTTTTACTACAGACAAAAGCGAGCTGGATATCGTTGTCCAGGTGGCGAATTACGATCATCTTCGAAGAGGAGGAATCGCTTCATCCATCAAGTTCGGTAATGAACAGGCAATCGAGGAGGACAGGTGGTTCTCGATCTGCATGCAAGTGATCGTGTGTACGGTACTGGTCATGCATGCGATCTATGTTTGTATCCTCTATATCATCGGCACTCGACAAAAGGCACTGCTTTCCTTCTTCATGCTCATCCTCTTTGCATTGCTGATGACACTCATCGATGATGACAGATTGCTTTTGTACTGGCTGCCGATTGATTATCCATGGTCTATTAAACTCTCATACTTGGCCATTATCGGAGTGGCCGCATTCCTTATGCACTTTGGCAAAAGTCTATTGACCTCCCATTGGAGGGTCGATGTCTTTCGCTGGTTTTTCGTGGTTTGTGCCATCTCAGCGGCGGTTATCCTATTCACGCCAGCCAAGGTCACAACCGTCTTGGCTACCTTTTATTTTGGTCTCTCCCTGATTGCCAGCATCCTATTGCTTATCCTTTCGGTGCGTACGGCTGTCACCAGCGACGAAGATGCCATCTTTATCGCTTTGGGGATCAGCAGCATCTTGACCAATGTTCTCGGCGGATTCATCAAAGCTCTATTTTGGCCGGACATCGGCTACTACCCGGTTGATCTGATCGTGGCATTCCTGATGTTCGCCTCCTTTTGGTTCAAACGCTATTTTCGTGCATCGACCCGCACCGCCGAGCTGGCTTCACAGCTCCAAGCCGCTGACAAAATGAAGGATATCTTTCTGGCGAACACGTCCCATGAGCTGCGCAATCCGCTCCACGGCATGATCAATATCGCGCAAACGGTCTTGGAGAATTGGGAGAACCCGCACGACCAAAAAGGAAAACACAATCTGGAGCTGCTCGTTTCGGTGGGCAAACGCATGTCTTATCTATTAAATGACTTATTGGATCTGACCCGACTACAGGAGAATGGCATCCGCCTCCATGTGCGGCCTATCCAGATTCAAGCGGTCTCGAGCGGGGTCACCGACATGCTGCGCTTTATGCTGGAGGGCAAATCCATACGGCTCATCCATGCGATTCCAGAAACCTTTCCCGCTGTAGCCGCCGATGAAAATCGACTCACTCAAATCCTGTTCAACCTGCTCCATAACGCCGTGAAGTACACACACGAGGGTAGCATTACCCTCCAGGCAACACTGGAGCCTGGCATGGCAAAAATAGAGGTGATCGACACAGGCATCGGGATGGACGAAGAAACCCGACAACGGATTTTCTTGCCGTATGATCAGGGTAAGGTCGACACGATTGCGATTCGCGGAGGAATTGGCTTGGGGCTGAGCATCACGAAGCAGCTGGTAGAGTTGCATGGAGGAACGATCGAGGTTCACTCTGTGCCTGATCAAGGTTCGCGATTCAGCTTTTCGATCCCACTTGCTCTGGAAAATGATCAGACATCAGCAGAATGGCCCCAGCATCTAGAAAAAATGGCGCAGCAGGAAATCGCTGTGACCGCTCCTCTCTTGTCAAACAGAGCAACGTCAGGCATACAAACAAGTATTTCTGAAGATCTCCTAAAGGTATTGGCTGTTGACGACGATCCGATCAACCTGAATATCCTGATGAGCATTCTTTCCTCTGAGCGCTATGAGATCATCACGGCTACCAGCGGCAAAGAAGCTCTTTCCCTGCTGGATACACGAGAGTGGGATTTGGTCATTTCCGATGTGATGATGCCAAACATGTCCGGATATGAGTTATCCCGCATGATTCGGGAGCGGTTTTCTCTTTCCGAACTCCCGATTCTGCACCTGACCGCACGAAGCCAGCCGGAAGATATCCAAACTGGGTTTCTATCAGGAGCCAACGATTATGTGACCAAACCGGTAGACGCTCAGGAATTGCGGTCACGTGTCCAAGCCTTAACGGACATGAAGCAATCGGCACGGGAAAGGCTGCGCATGGAAGCAGCTTGGCTCCAGGCCCAAATCCAGCCTCATTTCTTGTTTAATACACTGAATACTGTGGCTGCCCTCAATCTGGTAGATCCGGACCGGATGAACGCGATGCTCGAAGCGTTTGGCAACTATTTAAAAGCCAGCTTTGACTTTCGGAATTCGCGGCGCTTTGTTCCACTTGCGCATGAGCTCGACCTCGTTCGTTCCTATTTATATATCGAAAAGGAACGTTTCGAAGACAGGCTGGACATTCGCTGGGAGGTAGCTGAAAACCTGACGCTGCAGCTCCCTCCGCTCTCTATCCAGCCGCTTGTCGAAAATGCGATTCGCCACGGTGTCTTGAAGCGTTTGCGAGGCGGTGTGATCCAAATCCGCATCACCGATTTGGGAGATTGCGCAGAAATAGCCGTCATAGACGACGGTGTGGGAATGAATGAGGAGACGATGCGCCATCTATTGGATCGGAAGCACCCCAAAAAGTCCGGGATTGGTCTTTTGAATACAGATCGACGCCTGAAGCAAATTTACGGAAAAGGTCTGCAAATCCAAAGTACACCCGATCTCGGGACGACAGTTTCTTTCACCGTATCGAAATAAAGCACAGTCATTCGCTTGATTTCCAGTCCTAACAGGGGGCATTCATGAGAACCAAATGGTTTATCACCTTAGCAATTACCATCCTACTAACATCCCTTCCCGCACTCTCTGAAGGAGCTGGAAAGAAAATGGTTACCTACGAGCCTGAGCCCATAGAAGACGTCCTTCTCAATCCATACATGGGCCTTGCTCCAGACGCACGTAATGAATCCTACGATCAGGAGCACACATTGGTGTATGCGAATCTTTCGTGGAGAATGCTGGAGCCTGAAAAAGGAGATTACCAATTTGAGCAAGTAGAAAAAGAACTGCACCTGGATGAATGGGCAGACAAAGGAGTCAAATTTATCATCCGCATCATCATGGACTACCCGGAAGAAAAGACGCATCTCGATATTCCTGACTGGCTCTACCGGGAGTTGAATGGAGACGGCGAATGGTACGAGAACAGTCACGGGAAAGGATTCAGTCCCAACTACAGCAATCCCCTTCTCGTTTCCTACCATCAAAGGCTGATCGAACAACTGGGAGGACACTACAAGAACGACTCTCGTCTTGCTTTTATAGAATTGGGCAGCATCGGTCACTGGGGCGAATGGCATACGGATACGTCCATCCCTTTTCCAAAGCTAGCCATCACCGACCAGTACGTCCAACCTTATCTGGATCACTTTCCTGACTCGATTCTGATGATGCGCAGGCCTCATCCGATCGCAAAGAAATATAAACTAGGTCTCTTTAACGATGTTTTTGGAAACAAGGAGCAGACCGCAGAATACAAGTCGTGGTTTCAAAAAGGGTACGTTTCCTGGCTCACTAAAGAAAAAATGCCTGCGATGCCTGACTTCTGGAAGGTAGCACCGAGCGGCGGAGAGTTTTCCCCTTCCAAGCCGCTAAAGCGGTATTTCAGCGCTTCATCCATCGACGATATGATCGCGCAAGCTCAATCGACGCATCTCTCCTGGCTCGGCCCAAATACGCCTGCCGCGTTCCCCGCAAAAGGAGCGCAGCAAAAGTATTTGAACCGGTTCTTGAATACGCTGGGTTATCGCTTTGCCGTGAACAAAGAGACACACGAACAAGAAGTCGTCGCCGGTTCCAGTCTGGATGTCCACATGGAGCTGGCAAACAACGGCGTAGCACCCTTTTACTTCCCCTGGGTGATGGAGCTTTCTCTCGCTGATTCCGATGGGAATATCGTGTCGAAAACAGCCACGACAGAAGACATCCGTAAATGGCTTCCTGGAAAAACAGTGTCGACTCCGTCTTTCGAAATTCCTGCTGATCTTCCGGCCGGTGAGTACACCATTTGCATCGCGATCCTAGACCCTCAAACCGAGGAACCGGGTATTCAATGGGCGATGGAAGGAAAACGGGAAGATCTGCGCTACCCGCTGGGAAAAGTGGAAGTCCTTGCTCCATGATGAACAAAAAGATCCCTCCTGCGGTGCAGTTATCTGCACGAGGAGGGATTTGTCTATTTACGGAGCGTAATCTCCATTGTAGCTGACCAGTGACACGTCCTTTACCCCTTCGATAGCGGATATATCTTGGACAAATGCCGTGTTATCGTCTCTGAGCTTGATTTCTACGATCAATTCAATGACGTCTTTGTTGATCGTTTTTGATTTGAGTGCGTATTTTAGCTTGTTCAACTGATACCTCACTTCATCGCTGGCGTTGTCTCTGTAGTGAATCACGAGCAGATAGGCCATGTCCTTTAGCTGTTTTCGCGTCAACAACAGGATTGTGGCGGCCACGATGATGGACCCGATGATGGAAACCGGATACGCTCCTGCCCCTGTCGCAATCCCGACCGCGATCGACCAAAACATGAAGACGATGTCCAGTGGATCTTTGATGGCCGTACGGAACCTGACGATGCTCAATGCGCCTACCATCCCCAGCGACAAGACGATGTTGGTGCTGATCGTCATAATGATCAGGGAAGTCAACATGGCCATCACGACGAGTGTGATATTGAATGTATGGCTGTACACGACACCGCGGAATGACTTTTTATAAATATAGTAGATAAACAGTCCGATTGCTCCTGAGAGGATGAGTCCGATCACCGTATCCAACACGGAGATGCTCGCAAACTGCTCCATCTTCAGCACGCTCTTTTTGACAATGTCCTGAAAATTGATTGTCTGATCCATAGAACAAAAATCCCCTTACGCTAGAGTTTGTAGTACACTTTACTCTCCTCTCGGCAAACGACATATTTGGAAATAGCGGAGCGTTGATTGCTAAAATACTGTAGAAGATAACGGATATGGATCGGCAAGAAGTTGTCAAACTTCACTTCCATGATCATCTTCGGCTCATGAATCGCGTGAACGGTCTTCATCTGGGGATCAAAAATATCGAATGTATTCACGTTCGTCATCAAACGCTTGTCAAACGTAACCCGAACGTTGCCAATCTCCATCAGATAAGCTTCACGGACGTAATCCGTTACCACTCTCGGTTGAAAGAGATGATTCTTGCAATCGAAATAAAAATCGTGCAGCAAGCCCGCTTTTCTTTGCAGCAGAAAGTCTATTTGTCCGGCCATGATTTGCTCGTATTCGTCCCTCGTGATGGACTCGGCTTCCTTGCATATGTATCCATCATACTTGCTCTTTCGTTCCAGCTTGATCACAGCATCCGACTGATTATAAATACGGATGCGGTACTTCCTTCTTTTGTACACACCGTAGTTTTTTTCGTACAAAGAAGTGTCATAGACATCATCAAAATACAAGCTGCGGATATGATAGCCTTCATCGTCAAGCGAGTTCGGATCGAGGGTGGTGATCGACCGCAATTTGTTCCGTAACGAGATGTAATCATGGAAACGGATGTAATACTTCCATTCATTTCTCAATCTTTTGTTGCCAAACTGCATGCCCGCACTTCCCCCTCACTTCACCACAAACTCTTTTACGCCATGGTAGCGGGTGTTATCCAGCTCGACTCTGTCAAAGGAGGTCTGCTCGTGCCCTTTGCTGTCCCGTACGATGACTCGCCAGAAATAGCGTCCCTTGGCCATCTTGTCGACTGCGTAGTTCGTCCCGGCTAACCCTTTGGCTTGTGTGTATATCTTGGTAAAAGCAGGATCGTGACTGATCGCAAAATCGTAGGTCAGGTCATCTCCCTGCAAATCATAGGAATGGTCCCACGTGAAAACCAGCTTCCCTTTTTCTTCCTTGGGATCGTCCATATAAAACGGCATCGGGAACTCTTGCCCTTCGTAATACCTCACCTTGTTTCGCGCAGGTTCGCCCGGAATGATGCTGTATTCGTAATCAAACTTGTCTACTTCTTGCGGCAGGTTATACAAGTCTGGCTGTCGCTTCACATAGTGGCTGACATTGGCGAAATAGCTCTTTAACAGCGCATTCGTTTTTTCGGTCGTGATGAATGTATGGAGCTCCTCGATCTTTTCATTTAACGCTTTTACATTCTCGGGATCCTTGAACACACGACTGTGCAGGTCAGACACCCAGTAATTCGAGATGCCAAACTCCCATTTACCCAGCGTGATCAGAGGGCTGCGCTTTGCTTCCTGTTCAAAAAAGCCCCATGACAAATCATAATCCCATGGCAAGAAATACCATTTGTCCGAATCCGATGGACTGTACAAATAAAAGTTGTGCGCGGCGGTGTCCGCGTTCCCCATCAAAATGTTCGCTGCCAGCCAGGTAAAGTAGTTCTCTCTGTCAAAATGCTTGTCCAGCACATCTTTGATCGGCAGGGAATGATTTTTCAAATCATCCAGCATGGAAATGAGCTTCTCATGATTCTCGCTCCCCTTGATTTCCATAACACTTTCAAATGCCTTCTTGTCGTACGTAGGATCGTTCGCCAATTTGATTTTGGCCTCGTCCCGATGAAACTCGAAATTGATCGCCTTGTACAAATTTCCATTCCGATCCAACCCATGCGCTTGTAACATGGTTTTGTTGGGTTGCTCAATTTGGGTAAACAAGCCGTAGTCTACAAATTTGGGATCAGGATCATTACTGGTCAAATCTTTTACCATCAGATGCACGAACTGTGTCCGCAAGCTAGTCATATTCGGCATCTGCTCAAAGTAGTCAAAGCTGAGCTTTTGACGTACACGTGTAATGTCTGGCCGGTGCTTGTTCAGGTTGATATTTCGCTGTTCTCTCCAGTAACCAGCCGTGTCCAGCAAGCGAATCTTGAATGACTTTTGCTGGGAGCTCCTGCTCGATTCCCCGCGCACTTCAATCGTGCCATTCGTTCTCGATTCCCCATACCCAAAATAGCCGGACTGCGGACCTTCAGCCGTTCCTTCCTGAAAGATGATTCTCGCTTTCAGGTCCTCCCCATTTACATCGATCCCGTTCAGAGAGCGGTTTATCTCCGAGAAGGTAGTGGTTTTTAATTCCGTGTTTTCCTCATTGACCACCGTGACGTACAAGTGGACGATGCTTCCATCCTCGTCCTGTCCATAGACCTGTTTATTTTCATGCAGACCCTCCCCAGGCTCCTGCGTTTGCTCCACCTGACTCGCTGATGGTCGTGCGGCTTCGTTGTTTCCCTGAGATTGCTGGGAACACCCCACTACGGCAACTGCCGCTGCCACTAGCATCCATCTGTATGGCTTCCTTGTCACCATCATTCCTCCCGTGCTTCAATTACTTGGATATTCGCTTCCCCACTCTTTGGCGATGAGTGGCTGCGAGCAATACGTATAGTAGTCAATATTTTTCAGAAAGTAGATGAGCCGTGCCAAAGCTGCTGCCAGCGCTAGAAAGGTCGATATGAAGAAAGAAAATCCGTAGTTTTCGAGCGGGAGCATCGCCACGGTGAGAATCGCGGTGCTCGTGACAAAGAGTACGGTGACCAGGAACGCTCCGCGACGATCATCAAAATAGAGCAGCAGGAGCATGATGACGAACATCACAGCATAAAGAAAGCCTGCCATCACCAAAATGTTGAACCGCTCGATCTGTTCGGAAGAAAATCCGATATGCGGTAAAAGGGTAATGCCAAGAGCTAGCGATACGAAGGTAAAGAACAATTGTATTTCCATCATGAAGCCGAGCTCCTGCATCAAGGTCTGAATCATGTCTTTTTTCGCCCGTTTGATGTCTAGCACCGACCCCGTTCCCAAAATGGTGCCGTAGTATTGTCGATATTTTTCATAGAACGCCGTCTCTACAGAAACGACGAACATCACCATCGTTGGCAGTATGCTCAGCGATGCATAGAAAGCAGGCACGTCGTAGGAAGAGGCAATCCAATACGTGCTGGCTACCTGCTCTTGCAAAGGACTCATCATCCAGTACACAAAATTGTGAATGTAGAAGCCTAGCGAGCAGAACAACCCCGTTCCCAGCAAAGTCGGAAACCGCTTCACGTATCGCAGGAAATCAAAGTAGTTTCTCTCCCGTTTGCGAAAATAGCTTTCCAGATGGAGCATGGACAGGACAATCATGACGAAAAAGCCGACATTCATCCCAAGCAGCATGCCAAACCCAGTCGGCAGACCGATCACATAGACAAAGAGATACGCAGCAAGTATCGTCAGTACAACTGCAGCGAGATACCCTCGAATGATGCGCATGTAATCTTTTAAGGCAGACAAATAGGCAGATTGCAGCCACACCACGATTAACTCCACAAAGAGGAGATGGCAGATAATTTAAATGCGACATCGAGCGGCGAGAAAAAGTAGAATACAGCTCCACTTACTCCACCAATACAGAGGCAGATCGCCATCACCCCATACAACGAAGCGATGATGTCGTCGTATTCCCGCATGTAAATCTTGTCAGCGATGTAGCGGGAGATCACCATAATAAATCCGCACGTAACGAGCAACGAGAAGACAAAGGCATACACCACTGCCGATAAGAATGTCATTCGCTCTTGATAGGAGACATCCAGGTACATGAGCATTTGCTGCAGGATCGTGACCATCAGCATACACAACAGCATCGGCCCTACGGTTACGAGTGATGAATACGCGTAAGCCTTCATCCCGGACAAGTACCCTTGACCCCTGAACATCTTTTTCAGCTCAAATCCTATTCCCGCCATAATGAATCCCCTCACATTCCCGGTACAGATCCCGGTACCCCTCTAAAAACTTCTCTTTGGTGTACAGATCAGAAACTCGTCGATACCCGTTGTTCCCCATTTGCATGCGCAGTTGCTCATCGTGACAAAGAGTGATCATCGCCTGTGCGATCTGCGTCACATGCATCACCGGTACAACGATGCCTGCTTCCTGGTAGCCATCCTCTCTGCCGTACAAGAGCTCCCTGCAGCTGCCGACATCTGTCGTGACAAAAGGCTTGGCACAAGACATCCCTTCCAAAATGACCAAGGGCTGCCCCTCACTGATGCTGGTCAATACGAGCATGTCCATTTTCCCGAGATACTCTTTGGCATTGACCGTTCCCGTAAAGCTCACGTGCTCCAATTGGAGACTGGTCACCAGCTGCTGGCACTCCTCGAAATACTCCTCATCCTCATTCGTCGGCCCCATAATGATCAGGTGGGCATTCGGTACCTGTTCCTTGACGAACGCAAAGCTCTGGATCAGTGTTTTCATGTCTTTGATCGGCACCACACGCACCAACGCACCAATGTTGATGATCCCTTCCTCGTCCCGCTGTTTCCCAGGCAAGTCCTGATACTCGCTCACTTCTACTCCGTTTGGGATAATGGCGATTTTTTCTGCATCGCACCCCAGCTCGATCTGAATGTCCTTGTTTCTCCCAAAAAGAGTGATGACACGATCTGCGTAGGAATAGGCGCACTGGGAGAGATTGTGAAAATAATCGATCCAAATATCCTTGAAATGGCCTTTGATCCAGCTCGCTTTGATAATTTCTTCTTCCCGTTCTCGTGTATAAATACCGTGTTCGGTCAGCACAAATGGTTTGGAATAGAGATGCTTTCCGAACGCACCCGCTACTCCTCCATAACCGGTGCAGACACTGTGATACAGATCTGCTTCGGGCATTCCTTCTTCAATGATCAGGCACAGCGGCAGGATCATCGAGCGAATCATCCAGATCATTTCTGTAAAGGGAATCTGCGGGTACTTTTGTTCGCACAGTTTTTGAACGATATCAAAGAAGTCTTTACTGGTGAGGAAGTCGCCCACAGAAGGCAGCCTTCCTCTGACCAGCATGGAAAAGAAATCGCCCCAGTTTACATCGCTGCCTTCGAGTAAGGACAGAAGGGCAAGCTGCTCTTCGTCTCTCAGAGCCAATCTCTTGCCTGGAACAGCCTCCTCCCGAATATAGGCATCCAGAAACACTTCTTTGATTTCCACGACATTTACAGGCAAGTCGTACACAAATTTCCCTCTGTTTTTTTCCTGCGCTCCTATCGCATACAGGATAAACTCGTGCTCCGGCATTCCTTTGATCAAGGAATGAATCCAGCTCGAGACGCCACCCGTTATGTACGGATATGAGCCTTCCGCAATCAGACAAATCTTCATCGCTTATCCTTTCAGTCCAATCTGGAATTTGGCCTTTGTCGCGTGAACGAGATAGACACCTTCATCGATCCATTCGACTGTGCAAT
>JARDZO010000030.1 GCA_029240815.1 Brevibacillus sp. | reverse complement strand
CGGGGGAATGATCGGTTTTGCTGATCCCGTAAATCAATTCTCCTTTGCGCTTCTTACCAATCGCATGACGAATGCACGCGACGCTCAAGCAGCTGATACATGGTTTGCAGGTAAGATCAGACAACTGCTTCGGCTTCAGTGAATCGAGTGGACATAACAAAAAAAGACACGGCAAAGGCTTTTTCTCCTTTGCCGTGTCTTTTCTCCTACCATTATCTCCGCTTTGTAATTCTTCCAAATCCACCCGTTTTCGTGCGCGGGGGCGAATTGCTCTTCGGTGAGGAAAAGATCGAGGAGCGCTTCGGTGTAACAGAGCCACTAGAACTGGATGAATTACTACTGGAATTTCGGATGATTTTTCCTGAACCGCTCTTGGACGGCTCCACCTGCTTCTTGAGGATATTACCGTCTGCGCCTACTGAGGAATCCGTGTTTTTCGAAGTGCTTCCTCGTTTGATAATGCTTCCTTTGCCCGCTGTCGTAAGCGGCGGAGCCACTTTTTTCTCTTCAGCCGTAGGTACATGGTACGTTCCCGATGGCTTGTAGATATCCTTGCTAGAGTAGCCGCGATAGCTGCCTTTTTTGTGTCCATCGAATAAATCATCGAGTACGCTAGCCAGGATGTAGCCTTGCAAGAACGAGGAATCGTAGTTATTGCGCACGTATTCTTTGGTATCTACCTCAATGAGCGTATCTGTCGGCTTGGCGGTATCTTGCTGGATGTGATAGATCTCATCAGGATAGATGAGAAACATGTGCTGGTCGTCTTCTTTGGAAATCTCATCCGGCTGGTTTTGATCCGCGAGCTCTTTTGCTACTACCGGTACCGTCTTGTTTTCTGCGCGATAGATCCGGGAGGTTTGGCCCTTATCCTTGGAAGAGACCGACTCTAACGGATAACTATCCCCTACCGACGGACTGCCGCATCCAGCCAGCGTCAACAGGAACAAGGCGGGAACCAGCAAGAGCTTGATTGATTTGAACCATTGGTGTGGCATTCCACATCCTCCTTACGTCCCGCGTAAGACCTGCACGTCCGCTGGAAGAACGGTCTCTCCCTCGTACAGCATAAACCGGCCGTCCTGCCATTCAATCCGCAGCAACTGTCGCTGATCTGATTGGAATTGCCAGATATATTGCTCACCGGAAGCTTGGAAAGGCGTTTTCCCCATCACGTTGACCTTTCCTGTATACTGTTCCTCCAAATGGTAAGTGATGTCTTCCATTTCAATGGTACTCGGCACCTCATCTACCGACTCCAAGCGGCCATCGATGACACTGTACAGGTGATAAACCGTCCGCTCTCGTTCTTCGATATAGAAATAGCGAATGGTGTTCCCGTCCTGAAGAGTGAGCATCGTAGCGTGTCGGCTGTGGTTTACCGCCTTTCCCGTCACCTGATAAGTCACGAGGGATACCTCGACAACATCTCCGGGTCCTACCGTCAGGATGCTTTTTTCCTGAACAGGTGGTTCAGGTTTGGCAAATATATTTTGAATCCTTTTGAACAAACTCATGGTCGTACTCCCCTCCTGCCTGGATCTACAGGCATGCGGCCAGGATCAGGGCACCAACGATATGGAAGGACCCTGCCAACAGTGCATGTGCGACTTTTCCTTGCTTGACCCCTTCCTCCAGATCGAATCCAGCTCCAATACGAAACACGATTTCCACGATTCTTTCCAGAAGGAACAAGATGATGAATGATACCACGGATGCCAACAAGGCCGTCCACAAGTCATTGGCGCTTAGAATCGATTGGGATAAGATGTACCCTTGAGCGAACAGCTTCATCACAAAACGGGTCGTGACTGCCATATTCCCGTCTTTCATTTCGGTCATATCCTTGTATTTCGTAAACAAGGAATCGATCCACATCAGTACAAACAGCAAAAGCGCTCCTGCACCAGTCCATACCAGCATGGCTAATACTTCTACCCATGTCACTGTCTAATTCCCCCTAACTAACAATCCGAATCGAAAGCCATACTCCACCTAAAATTACTGTGGAGAAAAAAAGGGGAACCGCTAGTTAGCGGTTTACCCCTCGTATTTTTTCATCAAAGCAGCGAGTTCGTCCTCGACCTGCTGATCTTTGTTCAGCTTGGCAATTTCTTCATCCAGCGATTTTTCCTTTTTGTAGACTTCGCCGCTGGCCTCTGCTTCTGCCTCCAGTTGGAGCGCTTTGTCTTCCATGCGTTTCAAGCCTGCCATTGCCGAGTTGGAATCGAAGCCTGCCATTGCCTGATTGATCGTCTTTTGAGCTTTCGCAGCGTTCACGCGGGCAACCAATGTCTCGCGCTTGTTCTTCAGCTCGGTCACCTGTTTTTTCATTTCTGCCAGCTTGTCACGCAAGCCGTCTGCAGCCGCTTTGTTTTTCTCGAAAGCGTCCTTGTATTCGTTCATTTTTTGTTCGGCTGCTTTCTTTTCTTCCAAAGCGCGGCGTGCCAGGTCGATATTTTTCGCCTGAGCGGCTACGTGAGCCTGTTCTTCCCGCTTCTTCACCAGTGCTTCCTGCTCTTCGTACAGGACTTTGAATTTCTTTTCCAGGGCGATTTGAGCAGCGACCGCTTTTTCTGCTTCTTCCAGGTCCTCTTGCATATCGCGCAGGTATTGGTCAGTCATTTTGATTGGATCTTCTGCCTTTTCGATGAGGGCATACAGATTGGACATCGTCAAATCACGCAGTCTTTTAAAAATGGACATGGTATTTCCTCCTTGAGTGCGTTAGCTGGATGAACGGCTGTTTTCTTGAGCCGATCCTCTCTATACATGTATCTACGTTAGTTAATCAAGTAAGTTTCAAAGTTATGAGCCGATTTTTAAAAACCATTGGCAACTGCCCACAGCTTGTTATTCCCGGTGCACCTTTGCCTTTTTCTCCTGGTCGTCCCAGATAAGAAACGCGTCGAATTTTTCCTTCCCCTTTTGGAAGCCCTTGATCAGATTGCTCTTGCCGGTCTCCATCACCTTTTTGACCATGGCCGCTGAAATTTTCTTGCCCATGATCGTTTTGGACACCGTCACGCTACACTGACTTTTCTTGTAGTTGGCGCAGCCAAAAAAGTCTCCCTTGTCGACCAGATCCCCGCCACACGCCTTGCAGGTCGCCACTTTGGAGCCGAGCGAAAACTTGGATGCCTGCTTGGGTAAGGAAGGCACATCGTAGCTCTCCAGCTTCCATTCGCGGGACTGTTCCACTGCGTCCTCGACGATTTTGTGAGACAGCTTGCGCACCTGCTCCATAAAAGTCTGAGCCGATGCTTCACCTTGGCCAATCTGACCCAGCCTCTGCTCCCAGCGGGCAGTCATCTCCGGTGATGCCAAAATCTTGTCGCCGATTACATCGATCAGGAGCGTTCCTTTTTGGGTGGCAAATACTTGATTTTTGCGGACCTCGATGTACTTGCGCTCTTTTAGCATATTAATGATGCCTGCACGGGTCGCTTCGGTACCGAGGCCCTCTGTCTTCATCAGGACTTTTTCCAGCTCCTGATTGTCCAAATGCTTGCCAGCCGTCTTCATCAACGTGATCAACTGGCCCTCGGTATAGCGCTTGGGCGGCTGTGTCTTGCTTTCCTTTGCCTCCACCTTACGCACTCTTCCTGTATCGCCTTTTGCCAGCGGAGGCAGGATCGATTCTTTATCTTCCTTTTCTTCATCAAACAGGACTTCTCGCCAACCAGCCCGAATCTGCACTTTTCCTTTGCTGACAAAAACAGCGCGACCATCGACCAGAGTAGTGAGTGTCGTGTAGTCAAACAAGGCACTTTCGTAGTGAGCCGCGATGAGACGTCGGGCGACGAGATCGTAGATTTTCCGCTCGTCATCAGGCAATCGAGAGAGGTTTGGTACCTGCTCCGTTGGAATAATCGCGTAGTGATCCGTAACCTTTTTCTGGTTGACGTACCGGCGATCCTGCGCGATCGAGGTTTTTGGAGTAGGAAAACTCGACTGGTAGTCAGGCTGCTTGGACAGCTTGGCCAAAATCTCTGGAAAGGTCTTGGCTTCTTCAGCTGTGACAAAGGATGAGTCTGAGCGCGGGTAGGACAAGATTCCTTTTACGTACAGCTTTTGTGCGATCTCTAATGTCTTTTGAGGCGAATACTTAAACAGTTTGTTTGCTGTCGCCTGCAGCGATGAGAGATTGAACAAATACGGTGGCAAATACTCTTTGCGTTCTGTCTCAGCCTCTTGCACTTGTGCAGGCTTGTCTTTGCAAAACGCGGCGATTCGTTCCGCCAAAGCCGGATCGTTGATACGCGATTCCCCGTCATTGTGCCAGACTCCATCGTAGCGCTTCTTGTCCACCTCGAAAGTAGCTTTTACTTCCCAAAAAGGCTCCGGCTTGAATGCCGCAATTTCCTTTTCCCGCTTGACCACGAGCGCCAGTGTAGGTGTCTGCACGCGTCCCGCTGAAAACACGTCGCTAATCCCTTTTTGTTTTAGCAATATGGTGTATACGCGCGAGGCGTTCATCCCGACGAGCCAATCGGCACAGGATCGACTGTACGCTTCGAAATACAAATTGCGGGTCTCGGTCTCATCAAGCAGAGACTCAAAGCCTGCTGTCACAGATTTCTCCGTCAAGGATGAGATCCAGAGCCGTTTCATCGGTTTGTGGACCCCGCTTTGCTCGACAATGGTCCGAACGATCAGTTCACCCTCACGCCCCGCATCGCCTGCATGTATGATGCCTTTCACGTCTGATCGCTTTAGCAATTGCTTGATGATCCCGAACTGCTTGGCTTTGGAGCGCATCACCTGATGGCGAAACGTTTCCGGGATGAGCGGCAGTGACTGGATCGACCATTTCTTCCAAGCGGGATTGTACGCTTCGGGAGGGACCAGCTCACAGACGTGGCCGACAGCCCAGGTGAAAAAAGCACCTTTGGGAAATAAACGATTAGGATGCACTTCGAGATAGCCCTGTTGTTTTCTATGTGGAAACGGACTGGCCAACTTCATCGCCTGGTCCGGTTTTTCTGCAATGACGACTTTCATAGACTTTCTACTCCCTATCTGTTGCGAGTATTACTGCGATTATTGGGAAACGAAACATTCGTTCCCTTCCCTATTTTACTACAACCTTTGCCGAAAGAAGAGGAAATCATTACCTACCTGTTCTCAAGCACCAAAGATTTTTCCGCGAGCGATGACCGCAAGCTCGATCTTTTCCAGCGTGCGACAGTAAGCTTCTCCCCTATTTGCAGGAACACCCACCTCCGAAGTCCGCAGAAATGACAGAACACTTCGATCCCGATACCAGTCACGCTCCATTGGCAAAGCCTGCTCCACTCGCTTCCACGCATGCTGTAATCCGGGGGAATAGATCCGCTTTGCGCTAGGCTTGAGCTGACAGTTTTCTACTCTTTTTTGATACGGCTTGCCAGGGACACTCTCCTTGACGTCGTGAAAAAGATGCGGCCAAAAATCTCTTCGCGAACCGGTATGTGGTTGTCGTGATGCCCAACCGAGCACAGCCTCCTGAATGGACAAATCTCGAAATAATAGAGCGTACAATCGTTTCCCCAAAGAAATTCTCTCTGTAAGGGAAGCGAAATGAGAGACGGTCTCCCCAACCAGTCGCAAGGGCCGTACGTCGCCCAGGCAGGGAAACAAAATCTGATTGAGCGCGAGCAGTTCTTGAAAGGCAAAAGGCAGCGTGCTGAGTACCGTCTTTTGGTAGGACTCATCCTTCATGACTTGTTGCTCCAGATGCTGTTGCTCGTTGATGATCAGTCCGACTGCCAGAAGCTCACGATCTCCAGACTTCCAAAACTGGTTCCAGATCGCTTGCGTAAACACCGACACTTGAAAATAGGGCAGGAGGTGAAAAAGGTTGGTCTGCTGACGCGCACTTTCTTCATACAGTAGCAATTGAGGGTAGGCGTCTTGAAAAATCAGCCAGTTTCCCCGTTCCAAGAACAGAAAGTAGTCCCTTTGTTCTTTGGCAGACAGCAATCGAGGAAGAAGTTCTCCCCTCAAATCCGTCATGCTCCAGCCCGCGTTTCTGGAAACCAGATGAGCTAACAGCGCCCAGTGAATCTCTGTATGCTGCTGGTAATAATCTAAATACGCGCGGGTTCTTTCGACGTTGTCTCCATTTCGCAGGATCGTCTGTTTCTTGATGTGCGCCACGAGTTCTTGCTCACTTGTGGATAGCACAGTCGCTTTTGGCGCGTCCTTTTCTCTGGCAATGACCTGCTTGATTTCTTTGGCAAGGGACAGAAGAGGCGGATCGATCATCCATGACAATCCCACAAACAGCCACTCCTCTCTTATAACGTCCCCTAGCATCTGGAGGTGAATGGATTGCGTGAAGTCAGTGCAGAAATCCGTCGCATGCAGGACGCCCTGGTGCAGAAGCAAGCGGATGACGGATCATGGCGTTTTTGTTTGGAAAGCGGAACGGTGACAGACGCTCACATGATCATCCTATTGCGTACTTTGGGGATTGATGATGAGGAATTAATGCTTGGATTGGCGAATCGAATTGCGAACAAGCAGCAGGCAATCGGGGCATGGAAGTTGTACCAAGACGAGCCTGACGGTAATCTATCTGCGACGATTGACTCGTACTATGCTCTGTTGTTTTCTGGCTACTTGAAAAAAACAGACCCCCGAATGGAGATCGCACGAGCATTCATTCGCGCAAAAGGTGGTCTGACGAATGCGAACATGATGACGAAGATTTCGGCTGCCTTGACAGGTCAATATCAATGGCCTAAACATTTTGTCGTCCCCGTCGAACTATCGCTGCTCCCTCCATTCTTTCCTCTCAGCTTTTATGATTTTGTTGGCTATGCCCGTGTCCATCTTGCTCCTATGATGATCTTTGCCGACCGTAAATACGTCTTCCCTACCCCCAGTACTCCCGACCTTTCCGATTTGTACGTAGGTTCCGCGATTTCCCCAGGCATATATCCCCATCGGCACATCGAACAATTTTCCAAAGACGCCCAGAGCTTCCTCGCATCGATCCACGACTACGTTCGCGCTCTCCCTTTTCTCCCTGGACAATTGCGTGAAGTAGCCTTGCGTCGCTTAGTGACATACATGCTCGATCGGATTGAACCTGATGGGACTCTGTACACCTATTCGACCTCTACCTTTTTCATGATCTTTGCCTTGTTGGCACAAGGCTATTCCCCGCAGCATCCCCGTATTGTCCATGCCATGGAGGGCCTGAAATCTGCCGTTTGTCAGACGCAGGATGGTGCTCATCTCCAACTCGCCACATCAGCCGTCTGGGATACGTCTTTAATCACCTACGCCTTGCAACTATCTGGAATGAACTCATCTCATCCCCCCCTTCAGCGCTCCCTGCGCTACTTGCTGAGAAAACAGCAATCCACCTACGGCGACTGGAAAATTCGCAATCCTCAAGGCAAGCCTGGTGGATGGGGCTTTTCGGATCATAACACCATGAATCCCGATATCGATGATACGACCGCTGCCTTACGTGCCATCCACCCCCAAATGAAAACAGACCAAACCGCTGCTGCCGCATGGAAACGTGGCCTTGATTGGCTCTTGTCCATGCAAAATGACGACGGCGGTTGGCCTGCCTTTGAAAAAAATACGGATTCCCCATTGATCCGTCAGCTGCCTATCGAAGGCTCGGATACGGTCAGTACAGACCCATCCTCCGCCGATCTGACGGGACGCACACTGGAGTTTTTGGGAAATTATGCGGGACTACACCAGAGCGAGCCACATGTCGACAAGGGGATTCGCTGGCTGTTACGTCAACAACGTGCAGATGGCTCATGGTACGGTAGATGGGGCGTCGCGTACATCTATGGCACTTGGGCTGCACTCACCGGTATGATAGCTGCCGGAGTCTCCGCTGACAGCCCAGCTATCCAGAAAGCAGTAAACTGGCTCATGAAGCAGCAAAATGCCGATGGCGGTTGGGGAGAGTCTTGCAAAAGCGATGAGAAACAAGCGTACGTCGCGCTTGGCGCGAGTACCCCTTCCCAAACCGCATGGGCAGTCGACGCGCTCATCGCGGTTTTTCCCGAGCCTCCACCAGCTGTGGAACGAGGCATCCACTATTTACTTCAGTCCGGACATGCGCTCGATTGGACGACCTCGTATCCCACAGGTGGCGGGCGACCGGGCGGCATTTATTTTGCTTACCACAGCTACCGTTGGATATGGCCGCTCATGGCACTAAGCCACTATCAGAATAAATATGGGAAGGCTTCTCCTTAGCAGTGCTTTTTCCTGATGGGTAGAGCTTTACTTATAATGAGCGAATCCGCTGCCGTATCGAATATAGTCGAGCAGATGATCTCTTCTGCATCCCCGATCAATACGATGGAGGATTGTCCAACACCGTCACTAGAAAATTCGCCAATCTCCAATTTTTTGTTGTTCACGGTCATCTTCAATTCCATCCTACTTTTCCCCTTTTGCTTTCAAGTCTAAAACGTCAGCCTCAGCTGATTGTTCATCCTATGCCTGCACCTATCATGATGTGGCAAAAACAGATATGAACACCCAATGGCCAATCACATACAATACAAAAAGGATTTCTCCAGAAGGGTGTAGATACTGTGCCAGCCATTGTCGGTGTAATCAACGTCAACAGCGTCAGCGGTGTCTTCAACGTCGGGGATGTCCGTAAAATCTCACCTGTGAGCTACGCCAAAACCTTCGCTGGCGGAGGGTCCTTTAATTCAGGAACCACCTTGAATGTGAGAGTTCCACGGAGCGTCGTCTACGTGAATGAAACAAAAAACGATGATTGGCCTGTATTTGTCCAAGACTTGTGTGAGTCAACGACCAAGGGACGGGATTGAACATGAATTTTTTTATCCATCAAAACATCGTCATTCACAATCTTAAAATTGATGGCCTAACCAATTCGTCCGTCTGTCAAATTGGGAGTGCGGGCATTATTAAACCTTTATCTCAGCTATACAATACCGGGGGGTTTACAGAGCCAGCTCCAGAAGCAGAAATAGCGCCTGGTAGGCCCCGATCCGATATGTTCGTCCCTCTCATCCCCTTGGTTGAGCCTCGTTAAGCAAGAACTCTTTTGTCAGATAATAAGTAAGGATGATAGGTATGTATATGGGTCCAGAAATGATGCAGTACTTTCAGCAACTGCATGAATATTTGCAGGTGCAAAACAAGCACATGGAAGCGATGAAAAAGCTGATTGAAAAACTGAATCAGGACATTGATGAAATGAAGGAAAAACAGGTTCCACCTGTGATCAAAAATGAGTATAAGTTTGATCTTCTAAAGGTCGAGCGGCTCGAAGGCACATTGAACATTGGGTTAAATCCAAAAGGCGTAGATGCTGGAATGGGTGAGTATTCTATCAACCAAACTACCGAGGATAAACCTCCCCCTAGGAGAACGGATTCCCCCGCCTTTGGTCGTGTTCAAAAGGATATTTACGACTACCTCAACCATGATGCCTATCAAGTGCTTGAACGAATCGAGGAAGAAGCCGGTTACCCGCTCGATGACACTTATCGTGCGTTTATTATGGATGATATAAAGAAACAAATCGATTCGCGAATTCGCCACTATTTGAATCAAACCGAAACAGAAGACTGGGAACCAGAGCAAATCGATGCCTTGTGCCAAAGAACCATACAAAAAGTGAAAAGGGACATTGAACGCACTTGCGAAACATTCGTGAAAAATTTACCACGTGGAGTGGATGAAACCTGACATGATCTACAAGGTAATCAATGGTGAAGTGCGTGTAGGCTCGATCAACATCATCAATCTTGCATCAGCAGCCTCCTTATTGATAGGTGACTGCAAATCGGTCATTCTCACCTCAATTTTTGAAACTCCTCCTGAGAGTTACATTGTTGGCGTGGCACAACCTATAGAGACACCAGAACCTACACCGTAAAGGAGGTTTCGATCATGTACAGCAGAACGAGTCATGTTCATTCCCTCACCAACATTTCTATCGACGCCTCCTCAGTCCTGCAGATTGGAGATTCTGAGAAGATGGATGCGATTTCTTACATCCTCGCCGTTCAGCGGGATAAGGCGATTTTTTTCGAGAATGAATTTCTGTTTCGAGACTATACAATCTTTTCTGAGCCAATACCTATCCCTCCGGATCAGGAACCCATCACGATTATTACCCTGCATGATGCCCCCTCGATCCGGGTCGATAAAGTAAACGTCTCCTTTGCTGCCGCTTCAGCGGTCATCCACATCGGCTCGAGTGAATGCGTGGAATTGGAAACTCGCGTCAAAAATATTCGGCACCTAGTCCGTGACAAGCGCTAGGCCGAGGGTGGCGAATGTGAAGGGAGGAGATATCGTTGCCTTCAATCATAGGAGCAGTCAATATCAACAGCAACTCGGGAACCGTCAATTTTGGAGACACACTCAACATATCTCCAAAAAGCGCGACCAAAACGTTTTCCGGCTCAGGTGGCGGCAACACAGGGAACCTTGTAAATACGGTCAATGGTGCCAGCTCCACGAACACGCTCGATCCTAGTGTCGTGGATCAACCACTCGTAGGGAATGTGTAATGCAGTGTTAATGGCCCACATTAACACTGTTTTCGTTTATAAAATGGACGTGCATGCAGGAATTGAACAGAAAAAAAGAGGAGGTATGAAACCGCCTCTTACAGATTTGCTCGAAACGTGGTTTTCCTTTCACGCGGAGTACCATCCCTCGGTATATACAGCTCTAACAATCCATCCTGATACTGGGCCTTCATGCCTTTTGCGCTGACCGTCACCGGTAACTCGATCTGCCTGCTGAAAGTTCCGTAAGCGCGTTCTTGCTGAATGCAGGAACTGGAATACTCATGCCTCTTGATCGTACCTTTCAACTCAAGCGTACGCTGTTCAGTCAAGGTGACTTCCAGACTATCTCGAGCAAAGCCTGGGAGTTCACAGCAAACAATTACCAAATGCTCCGTCTGGAAAATGTCTGTTACGGGAAACTGATCGATATCGCTCTTGTGCACGATGATCGGCGGTTGTTTTTCTTTCTGTTTTTTCTTTGTTTTTTGAATAGCTGGGACTACCTCACTCACTTGACTCGTAGTCTGAGCGGCAGAATGCCCCGTCAAGTTCACGAGATTATCCCAAAAATTCGAGTCTAGAATCTGGTTCATCTGGCTCAATGCCTTCCAAGGATGCTCCTGATCCAGACTTAACTTTGAAAGGCTCTCGGAAGTCTTTTGCAGTTGTTTCATTGTCTCCTGCAGGTTTTTCACTTACATTCCCCTCCTTTCCTACGGTCAGGTCAGGAATCCAATGAAGCGGTGTTTTCTCCTGCAGTATATGTACGATAGCCTAACGAATGTGCTACATTCCGGTTTGTCCAGTTTCGGCACCCTCGACTGGTGCTGGAGGAGCCAAAATGTCCGGCGGAGGCATGTCCGGGGTAAGTGGTTGCTCTTCCTGTCCCGCTTGCCCGTTCGCTGGATCAGTTGGAACCTGATTCGTATCTGGTTCCGATGTTACCGGAGGAGTTGGAGCAGTCGTGCCTTTCGACGGATTGGGATTTTTCGGCTGTTCTTTTGTTGATGGCGGCGTCTGCGTTTTCGTTACCTTCTTCGGCTGCGTTTTGATTTCTGCCTTCGCCACTTCTGCGATCGCCGCATCACTGAGATCTGATTGTGCAATCGCATCTGTCGCGCCCAGCTCAGACTGAAGGCTCGTACGTACGGCTTCCATCTTCTCTCTTGGCCAAAGCGAATACGGAGAACTCCAAACCGCTCCATTATCGAGGGAAACCATATTCCCTGACGAAATTGCACCAAAATCCACGGCTAATCCCTTGATCTGATCCTTTGATAAATCGGTCCGGATGTGCTTGCCTACCGTTTCCAAAACAGCGGTCAAACTGCCGATTCCGTCCACAGACGCTACCTTGTCAGCGACTGCCTTGATGACCTGTTGCTGTCTTCTGTTCCGATCAAAGTCACTGGAATTGTAGGCAGAACCACGCTTGTCCAAACGGTGACGAACAAAGCCAAGAGCTTGCTCGCCATTCAGTACTTGTGTCCCTTTTTTCAAATTACGGTACACACCTTCCTGTGGCAGTTCATAGACCAGATCTTTGTCCACTTCTACCTTCACGCCACCCAGCTTGTCGATGACTGCAGTAAAGCCCTCGAAATCAAGTTGGACGTAGTGCCCTACCGACACACCCAGCATATGCTCGAGCGTTTTTTTCAACAAGGTCATCCCGTTTTCTGTCACAGGCTGTCCCTTGCTCTCCGCTCTTTTCTTGATCTCTTCTCCCAGAGCAAAGACCTCGTTAATTTTGTGATAGCCAGGATACCCCGGAATCTGTACGCGAGTATCTCTGGGCAAAGACACCATCGTGAGCTTTTGCGTCACCGGATTCGCCACAGCCACGACTAGAACATCCGTATTTAACATTCCAATATTTTTTCGCGTATCCAATCCCACGATCACAAAAGAAAGAGATTTCTTTTGTTCATAAGGCTGTTCGACTTTTTGCTGATCGGGGAGTTTGTACGGATCATCTGTCACGATATCCAACGTTTCTTCTACTTCACTGAGTGCAAAGCCGACTCCGACTGCCAGTAAACAGAGAAACAGGCAACTCGCGAGGAGCACATACATTTTTTTGCTTCGCCGTCCACGCCGCTTCTTTTTGCTTGCCTGGTTCGAAGGAGCTTGAGGTTTTTCCATTTTTGCGGGCACGTTGGTCAACTCCTTTTTTCGTCGAATTTCCGCATCACCTTATTATTCTCTCAACATTCTGGAAAATCATGTCCCATTTTACCACATTCTCCCGACTATTTGTAGAAAGGTGACGACCGTTAAGCAAAGGGAATCCACTGAACGTTCTTGCACTCCGGAAGCGAAACAGGTAGTCTAAAATTAAGAAAACCTCTTATAGAGGTTATGGGAATCGGGGGGACTGAGAGTGGAACATGTACAGGTGCTGATCGCAGGTGGCGGCATCGGGGGGCTGTCCGCGGCTATTTGGTGCCAACGATTAGGGTTATCCTGGCTGCTCGTGGAAAAATCGGATCATATAGGCGGACAATTATTGCATATTCGCAATGAAATCGTGGACTTTCCTCCTCGCGTCTATCCTCAGGGACGTGACTTGTTAGAGGAGCTGAAGCTGCATCCTGCCCTCCAAACGCTGCGTCTGCGTCTAGATGAAGCCGTCATTTCCATTGATCCACTCACACATATTGTTACTACGACCAAAAAGAGCTATCAGGCCGATTTTGTCATCATCGCAACTGGAGTGAGTCCAAACGTCATTCCTGCGCTGGAAGGATGCCCACGTGTCTTGACGACCGCGTTTTCTACCACTGCGCAAGCTGCATTTATTACAGGTCAGGATATCGCTGTCATCGGCGGTGGTGATCGCGCATTGGAAAGTGCCGCCAATCTCAGCAAATTTGCACACCGAGTTGATCTTCTCGTCCGAAGTCATCATCTGCGTGCTCGCACCCAGTGGGCTACACGACTGGAAGAACTGCCTAATCTGCAAGTTTACTGGGAGACACAAATCGATACATATGAGGTTCGAGACGAAAGAATTGCCCTAAAGCTTCGTTCTATCGGTTCCGGGCATCCTTTTGAAATCGTGGTAGATTGGATTCTGCCGCGGATTGGCGTTCACGGCAACAGCGATTCCTTTCCGTCACTGACAACCTTTGGAGACGGATACTTGCAAACGGATGACTGCCAGCGAACCTCCCCCGACTGGGTCTATGCCCTGGGTGACGTCAGCAATGGAGCTTCCTACGCAAGCTTGTCGTTGGCTATCGGGCAAGCGATGAAAGCTGTCAAACATATTTCACTCCAGATTCAACATCCTTGAGCCTTTTGGCGCACGTAAAGGAGAGCCAGTCATGCATGCGTTTCAAGATGACTTTGGCTTGCCTGTAGAACTGACGTTTGATCCCAGAGATTATCGTCAAAACGAGGCTCGCCATGTCCTTATCCTTCCCTTTTGGCAAGGCAAATTGCTATTCACACGCCATCGCACGCGTGGGATTGAATTACCCGGCGGAAAAATTGAGCCAGGCGAGAGTAGTCTGGCTGCCGCTGTCCGAGAAGTGTATGAAGAAACGGGAGCCGTACTGGAAGGGATTGAGCGTATCGGTCAATACACGATCGACCACTCCATGGTAAAAGATATTTACATCGCTCGCGTCTTGCAGTACACCGAGATTCCTACCGGTACCGATGTAGCTCAGACTGTTCTTTTTGACACCTTCCCTGCGGAGGTTAAAGGAAATCCACAGTTTAGCAGGTTGCTCTACGATGATGTCTATCCGTTGGCACTTGCTCACACCTCCACACATCGATTCGCTCAACCGGATTAAAACGCCAGACAGGCATTTCCCAAATCAGTCCGTCCCTGCACGATTTCTAGGAACGAGACTGACTGGGGAATGCCTGTTAGTTTTTTTCCTTTTCCTTCTTCCCTGACATCACTTGTTTGATCAACTCGTTGGGATCAAACCCGAACCTCTCGACAGCATCTTCTTTTCTTTTTTCCTCTGTGGTTTCAGGCTCTATCCCCAGTATTTCTGAGACTTGTCGCCAGGCTTTTGTCTCTCGATCTACCTGACTCTCCACGCCTGCAGCTTGTGTCTGCTGTTGCGCCTGTTTCGGTTTCAGAAAAAAGATCGCCACGACTCCAAATACGAGCGACAAACCTGCAATCGAACTAAACATGACTGTGCGTGAAATGCCCAGTAACCATGTAAAGATAGGTGGACCAACCGCTACTCCAATAAAACGGACGCCGCTGTACAGCGATGTAATCATTCCGCGCTCTGCTTTTTGTACAGCCCCCACGATCATGCTGTTCAAACACGGCAGGATCATCCCTGTGCCCATACTGCCGATGACCAGGATTCCGATGAGCGCATATGCGCCCTTGACAAAGCTGGCCAAAATATACGAGGCAGAGAGCAAGAACATGCCTGCAATGACAAACCAGCGCATAAGTCCCAGCTTCTTTTTAATGATCAAGCCGGTCAGGTACGCCGCGATGCTCATGACGAGCAGTGGAATCGCTAGGAATCCGCCTTTGATGACACCATCGATCTTATACTTTTCTTCCAGTAAATCAGACAGATAGAACAGCACCCCGAACAGTGTAAACAGACAGATGCTCCCGATAAAAAAGGCTGGTATGAGCCATTTTCCATGCTGCTTGAACACTTGTCCAATGGAATGCAAATACTGTTTAACTGGCAGCGGCTGCTTTTCCTGCTTCTTTTCTTTTGTCAAAATCAAGTACAGCACAAGGACGACACCGCAGATGATTGGAAATGCCAGAAACACCATGTACCAGGAAATCAACGCAAGGAGGGAGCCAAAAATGGGGCTCAATACTTTTCCCAATCCGTTTGAGGTCTCCATGAGTCCTAGCGCCTTGCTCTCCGAAGCACCATTGAACAAATCCCCTGCCAAAGCCATGGCGATTGGTGCGGTTCCGGCAGCACCTATCCCTTGAAGCACGCGTCCAATCATGATGAGGGAATAAGGTTCGTCCCACCACAGGGCAGCTAGACCAGCCACAAGCCCTCCCAGCCCATACACGACGAGAGAGAGGATAATGACAATCTTGCGGCCAAACCTGTCTGATAAATACCCTGCAAACGGAATCACAATACCTGCAGCGATGGAAAAGGCGGTAATGAGTAAGCTAGTCTGTAAGGAGGTGAGATGCATTTTGGCTTTCATAGTCGGCAAGACGGGAATCAACATGGAATTGCCCAGCACCATGACGAGTGGTATCCCGGTTAGACCAATGAGGTTTTTCGCATTTTGTGCCATACGCGACTCCTTCTCTTTACACGTATACGCTGCCATCCCAGCGCATCGCGTTAATCAGCTCCCAGTCTGGTTCGAGCCCGATTCCTACTCCATTTGGAATCGTTACTTTTCCGTTCACGGGTTGCAAAGGAAACAGATGGGAGAAAGGGTTCTCCATCGCATCCCATTCCACAGGCTCGATGGGATCTGCGTCCATTTTTGACCATGCAGGCAAACAAGACTGAGCAAACAAGGTGTACAGCCTGGCCAAACTTCCATCAAAAGAATGAGGAGATACTCGATAACCAAACTGTCGAGCGACTTCCAGGTGAGTCCGATAAGCATCAATTCCGTCCGTATGCAACAAATCAGGCTGAGCAATATCGAGCGCACCCGACTGGTATAACGGTAAAAATTGAGTGCAGCGAACCAGATTCTCTCCCCCGGCAATTGGGATTTGGATAGTGGCACGCAGTTTGACGTACTCTTGTGTGCGATCGAGGGGCATCGGTTCCTCCAGCCACATCCAGTTTGGGTAACGGCTAAAAATACGATCCCAGAATCGCGCATGAGAGTGATCATAGCTCTGGTTTGCATCCAAGGCCACCAGAACTTCCGTAGGCACTGAGCTCATGAGACGATCGATGTGTTTCTGATCGTCCATGATTGATCGCCCACCGATCTTCACTTTTATTTGCTTGTGCCCGGCACTGATCTGTTCACAAACTAATTGAATCGAGCGGTCCATCCAGTCATCCTGTTCCCAGTAGGATTGAAAGGAGGCATATATGGGGATCTGCTGGTGGAATTTCCCCCCCCAAAGATCACATACGGACAGTCCTGCACGTTTGGCAGTGATTTCGGTCAGCGCCATGCTGACTCCTGCAGCCGAGCGCTGATGCCATTTGCTGATCACGTCCACTAGCGTCAGTCTGTCTGTTGCCAGCTTTCCAAGCAAATAGGGGGTGATACGATCCCGAAAGCCTCGATCTAGCGTAGGAAGCCAATCGATGATTTCCCCCCACCCGTCGATACCTGAGCGTGTGATCAAACGGACCAAGTAGGACGTACGGTAACGCTTGTATCCATTCGCGTCCCCATACGCTTTGGGAAGCCTATAGAGCATCGGATACGTTTCTACACGTTCGATTTGCATGCTGCTGATCTCCCCGCTACATCAAATCATTGCGTCCTTCCCGCTCAGCTCTTTCTTCTTCATACTCATCGTAATTCAAGTAATTTCCCTTCCCCTCGCCTTTACGCATGTATTCCTCGTACGTCCCGCTTCGCATGAAATGGACACTGTCTTGGCCATGGTAACCGTCGATATCGGTATATCCAATTTCCTCCACTGACTCTACAAAGCCATCTGGTTCATCGCTTTCGATATACATTTCCTTGTAGTCGGTCTTGTCGTTGTCTACGTAAGAAAATGGCGTACTGGATGTGCCCCAGGCTTCTACAATTTGCCAGGCATCTTCCCCATCAAATCCGTTTTGCACCTCTTTTTCGTCCAGAGATGTCCGACCAAACGGAGGCATCATAAACTCTTCCTCAATCGGACGCGACTCGTTGATCGACGGTGCAGGCGCATGCGCTTTGCAGGTTTGGGTCTGTGGCAAAGCCTCTAGCCGTTCCTCCGGGATGGCTTCTCCACAAACCGTACACGTCCCGTACGTTCCTTCATCCATACGAGTCAATGCCTGATCGATTTCTTTCAGTGTCTCTCTATCCAGGCTATCCAGAGCCAAATCCTTTTCCCGCTCAAACAATTCACTGCCAATATCGGCGGGATGGTTATCGTACATGGCAAACTCCTGCAAAGAAGTCGTCATCGGTTCTCTCATTCCGTAATGGTCCTGCATGCGATCTTCCAATTCTTTTTTTTGCTCCAGCAACTTCACTCGAAAAAGTGCCAGCTTGTCTTGGTCCACGCCAGACACCACCCTTCGTTTGGTTTCCTCACGTGGTAGTATGTCTTGGCTCGTGACGAAATAACCGATTCCACAGCTGTCCCCATGTGTTTCCATGGAACGATGAAACATGAAAAAACCTGCCATCCCATTTTAGGAATGACAGGTCTTGATGTTCTTTTGATTTATTCAGCTACGTGCGCGTAATGTTTTTCCACGATATCAGCACAACGTCCGCAAATGGTCGGCAAGGATGGGTGAGATCCTACATCGAGCTTCACGACTCGGCAACGTTCGCACTTGACACCATTGGCAGCAGAAACTACTGCCGCGATGCCCTCCAGCTCTGTGGCTTCAGCCGGTGCTGCCGTACCTTGTGGGTGCAACTCCACATCTGCCACGATAAACAGATCAGCCAGATCGTCCATAGCAGCCAACGTTTTCGCCACTTCCTCTGTTTGCGGATAGAGCGCCAGCTTGGCATCTACGGAGTTACCGAACACTTTGTTGCGGCGAGCTTCTTCCATCGCTTTCAGTACTTCATCGCGAACCGCGAGGAATGCATCCCACTTGCTTTCTTCTTCTGCCGAGATGCTCAAATGCTGTTCGGTGGCTTCTGGCATATCGGTCAGTTGAACGCTCTTCTCTTCCACACCTGGGATGAAGCCCCATACTTCGTCTGACGTATGCGGCAGCAGTGGCGCTACCAGCTTCACCAAATTCAGCAAGCAATCGTACATGACAGTTTGGGCAGCCCGACGTTTGAGACTGTCCGGTGCTTCCACGTACAAGCGATCTTTACAAATATCCAGATAGAAGGCAGACAGATCGATCACACAGAAATTGCGAACAGAATGGAAAACGGTATGGAATTGGTATTCGTCATAAGCCTTGCGTACACGTTTTACCATTTTCGCCGCTTTCGCAAGTACATAACGGTCCAACTCACCGAGCTCTTCATACGCGACACGATCTTTCGCCGGATCAAATCCGTCCAGATTCCCCAACAGGAAGCGGAACGTATTGCGGATTTTCCGGTACACTTCAGCGATCTGGCTGAGGATGGCATCTGAGATCCGCTGGTCTGCTTGATAATCCACAGAAGCTACCCACAAGCGCAAAATGTCTGCTCCCAGATTGTTGATGACTTCTTGAGGAACGATCGTGTTCCCCAGCGACTTGGACATTTTGCGGCCTTCGCCATCCAATGTAAAGCCGTGGCTCAGAACCCCTTTATAAGGAGCGGTACCAAACACTGCAACGCTGGTAGAAAGCGAAGAGTTAAACCAACCGCGATATTGGTCGGAGCCCTCTAGATACAGGTCAGCCGGCCAGCTGATGCCACGTTCTTTCAGTACAGCTACATGGCTGGAACCAGAATCGAACCATACATCCATGATATCCGTTTCTTTACGGAAATCTTTACAATCACATTTGGTGCAAGACAGTCCCTCAGGAACGAGCTCATTTGCTTCACGAGCAAACCAGACGGAAGAACCTTCGTTACGGAACAAGTCAGCAATATGGTTGATCGTCATATCGTTGATGATCGGTTCATTACACGATTTGCAATAGAAGATTGGGATTGGAACACCCCATACGCGTTGACGGGAAATGCACCAGTCGCCACGATCTGCAATCATGTTCGCGAGACGAGTTTCGCCCCAATGTGGAATCCATTTCACTTGTTTGATGGCATCCAGCATTTGCTCACGGAATCCGTCGATGGACGCAAACCATTGCTCCGTCGCACGATAGATAACCGGTTTTTTGGTTCTCCAGTCATGAGGATAAGAGTGAGTGAAGAAGCTGAGTTTGAGCAGCGCGTCATTTTCTTTCAGCTTTTCCGTAACGACTTTGTTCGCATCTTCATAGAAGAGGCCTTCAAAGCCTGGAGCTTCACTCGTCATTTTCCCTTCATGGTCGACCGGGCAAAGCACGCCAAGATTGTATTTTTGTCCTACATTAAAGTCGTCTTCCCCGTGACCAGGTGCAGTATGAACGCAACCGGTACCTGCGTCGAGAGTCACGTGCTCGCCCAAAATGAGCGGAGATGTACGGTCGTAGATCGGATGTTGCGTCACTACTCCCTCAAGGTCTTGACCTTTGTGAGTTGAGAGCACTTCCACGCCTTCCCAGCCGATTTCCTTGCTAGCTGCTTCCACCAAACCGCTCGCCACTAGGAATTTACGGCCGTCTGCTTTAACGACACTGTATTCCAATTCAGGGTGCAGAGTAATCGCCAGGTTGGCAGGAATCGTCCAAGGTGTGGTCGTCCAGATGACAACACCTGTCTCGTTATCCAATTGGCCTTTCCCATCTACCACTTGGAAGCTCACATAGATGGACGGAGAGCGTTTGTCTTTGTACTCGATTTCCGCATCAGCCAGGGCTGTCTCAGAAGATGGTGACCAGTAAACACAGCGGAGACCTTTATAGATGTATCCTTTTTTCGCCATTTCTCCAAACACGCGAATTTGATTCGCTTCGTATTCAGGCAACAGTGTTACGTACGGGTTTTCCCAATCGCCACGGATTCCCAGACGTTTAAATTGGTCACGCTGCTTGTCGATGTAAGACCATGCATACTCTTCGCAGCGCTTGCGGAAATCATTGACCTCGATGCTGCGCCGATCCAACCCTTGGGCGTTGACAATCGCTTGCTCAATCGGCAGACCGTGGGTATCCCAACCTGGAATGTACGGGGCATAGAAGCCAGCCATCGATTTATAGCGAACGATAAAGTCTTTGAGAATTTTATTCAGCGCGTGCCCGATATGGATATCTCCGTTTGCATAGGGAGGACCATCATGCAAGACAAAGGATGGACGACCTTCTGTACGTTCCAGAACAAGTTTGTAAATATCCATCTCTTCCCAGGAAGACTGTGTTTGGGGCTCCCGGTTCGGCAAGTTGCCGCGCATCGGAAAATCGGTTTTTGGCAGCGATAAAGTTTTGCTGTAATCCATGGCTACATTCACTCCTAAATAAATATAAGCCTTCACTCATCCCTAAAAAAGGGACGAGAGAAGGCTCCCGTGGTACCACCCAGATTGAACGAACGCTTATGCACGATGCCATAAGCAACTTATCGTTCCACTTGTCTCATTCGTAACGGGAATGACTCGCTCACTTACTCCCTCGCCGTGTTGGTGCACGACAAGATTTCGGCTATTGAACTCCCGGGTGATTTTCAGTGGGTGCTACTCGCCGGGCTCTCACCTCTCCCCGACTCGCTTGGCAGTGCTTCCTCACATACTCGTCCCGATCATCGTCTATTGGACGTATTTGTTTGTTTTTATGACAAAGTTGTTTTTCATTATAGTACCATCATCAACAGAACGTCAATGTTTTATTCAACAGCAACAGCAGAATCGGCTTGTTCAATGTCGTCCCATGCACCGTTTTCCAGCATTTCCAGTTGAGCTTCCAACAGCGTCCGGAAACGCATGCGGTACACCGAAGCGCGTTTTTTCAATTCTTCAATTTCGATTGCGATCTTGCGGGACTTGGCCAATGCTTCGTTGACGATCCGGTCTGCATTTTTCTCTGCTTCTTTCAAGATCAGCTGCGCTTCCTTGCGCGCGTTTGACTTGAGATCTTCTGCGGTTTCTTGCGCAACCAGGATCGATTTGCTCAAGTTTTCTTCCATGCTCTTATAATGATCCACACGCTCATTCAGAATGGCGATGCGTTCTTCCATTTCCTTTTTATCTTTAACCAGGAGTTCAAAATCTTTAATGATCTGATCCAGAAATTCATTTACTTCGTCAATGTTGTATCCGCGAAAGCCAGTACTGAATTCTTTATTGTGTATATCCAATGGCGTTAAAGGCACATGAACCCCCCACTTTTCCGATAATCATTGTCATATAGTTTCGACAGGATTAGCTGTAGTTCCTGCCGTATTTTGCAAATTTTTGTGCGCTCCTCCATCTTATGTAACCAGTCCCACATTCATGCGAATCCTGCCACTCCGAGTAGGTCCTGCTACCTCCAGCACTTTAAACCGCCCAAATCCTGCCATCGAGACCATATCTTCTGCCTGTAACGATTGGGAGGGGTCTTCAACGACCTTCCAATTTACTTTTACTTTTCCACCACGGATGGGGACCAATGCTTTCGCACGCGACATATTGTGAACCTCACCGATGATGGCATCGAGTCGCGGAGACGGCACCGTGATCGTTTTCTCGGCAAATCGCGGGGCAGGCGGGGAAAATTCCTCCCAAGCTATGCGTTCAAACTGGACGGATGTCCGATGAATCTGCGTCACCTGAGCGCATACAAAGTCAGCGACTTCCTCCGTCACGATCGCATAGCAGCCATCAGTATCTGTCAGCATGTCTCCGAATTTTTCCCGCTTCATACCTGCGCCGAGCATAGCTCCCATTACATCGCGGTGCTCAAGTACGTGGAAACGTTGATCCGCCTGAATGTGCAGCAAAGCCAGTCGATAGTCTTCCTGCTCCACACTCATATAATCAGGATGCAGGATCACACGCACTCGCTCAGCCCCGTCATAACCGCCGTGAGACGATACGGACACATCTTGCACCTGGGAAGCCAGACTTTGAAAAATCATGACTTGCCTCGGATCCAGAAAATCAGTAAGGCGCATGGCCTGCTTCCGCTCTACCAGCGTCAGCATTTCCAGCGCCCGTTCAACAAAGGGACGTTCATCTTTTCCAAAATGATCAAAGATACTCATATACTCCCTCGCCTAAAGAAGTTTATACAGGATGGAGAGCAACCCGCTATAAGCCAAGCGCAAAACGATCAATGCGACAATCGGCGAAATGTCGATAAAGCCGAGAGTCGGAATGAAACGTCTAAAAGGAGCCAAATATGGCTCAACCAAACGCTCCAGCAGTTGGCCAATCCCGGTCTCGCGCATTTGCGGAACCCAAGACATCAATATGTAAGCGATAATCATGTATTGATATACGGTAAACAAAAAATCCAGAACCGTCAGCAGGTAACCCATTCCCTCACCCTTTTTTTCGTCGTTGATTCGTTACTCTTCCATCACACTGGAAATCGTACCTTGAATATCCACGTGGTCAGGCGTGCAAACAAAGATGGTGTCTCCGACTTTCTGAATATCGCCGTTCAGTGCATAGACCGTCCCACTCAAAAAGTCGATGATCCGTTTCGCCTGATCCTTCTCCACTCGGTGCAGATTCACCACAACAGGTCTGCGATGACGAAGGTTATCCGCAATGTCTTGCGCATCACTATAGTGACGGGGTTCACAGAGGATCAAACGAATACCCTCCTTTTCTCGCGCTTGGAAGGGAACCACGTTATTCGACCTGTTTGACATTTGTCGTTTATTGGAGGACTCATGATCATCGTGATCCTCTTCCACTGTCTCTTCGATGTACTCTTCGTTTTCCAACCCCAAAAACCCCATCAATTTGTTCATAACACCCATACTTTCTCCTCCCCTCTCACGTCGCTGTCCATTCAGCTAGGCTGGTTTTCGTATCAAGGCTTGACCAATACGGATCCCAGTCTGATATATGTAGCTCCTTCTTCTATCGCCACTTCAAAATCACTCGACATACCCATGGATAGTTCCTCCACATGCGCATGAGGAAATGCCCATTCATTGATCTGTTCTTTCCACTCATAGAGACCACGGAAAACTGGACGTGCCTCTTCCTCATTTTCGACAACAGGCGCCATCGTCATTAATCCGACGATCTTTATATGTTTCATATTACTGGTTTCCTGCAAAAAAGCCAATACATCATTGGGACTAAGCCCAAATTTTGTCTCTTCGCCCGAAATATTCAGCTGTAAAAAACAAGAAACGACTTGATTCAACGCTTCTCCGCGTTTGTTCAGCTCTTCCGCGAGGGACAACCGGTCCAGTGAATGAATATACGGAAAACGTCCTACGACTTCTTTTGCCTTATTGGTCTGCAAGTGGCCGATAAAATGCCAGGTGCCTCTGTCCCCGTATTGCTCGTACTTGGGTAAGCCATCCTGCACGCGGTTTTCCCCGATGTGTTCGATTCCGGCGTCCAGCAAATCGCGGATCGCCTCAGCGTCTACATATTTCGTCACCGCAATGATTTTGACGTCTTCACGCTTCCGATTAGCCCGGTCACACGCTGCCTGTATTCTCTCCTCGATCGCCTGCATGCGATCCTTTAACAGTTCCATGTCCATACTCATGACCCACTACCTTCTCCCTACCTGTTTTTCCATCCGATAAACGAAGCCATACGCCCAGTGGTTCCCGTAGCACCTGCTTCTTTTCGATGGGAATAGAACAAATCTGTGCGGCAGCTTGTACACCAGTCTGTCGTGGCAATATTCGTTGGGGATATGCCTGCCTCGAGCAAGATTTCCGTATTCAGCTTGCGCAGGTCGAGCATGTATCGTCCATTCTCTGTTGGCGTTGCAGAGCCTTCCCAATTCTTTGCACTGACACGTACTTGCGCCATGATTCGCTCATCTACCTCATAGCAACAACCACCAATGGAAGGCCCGATCGCGACGAGCAAGTGCTCCCTTTTCGCTTGATACTGACTATCCAGTGCATTTACCATTTCCTCGGCAATACGTCCGACTGTACCCTTCCAGCCTGCGTGAGCCAGCCCAATGGCCCCTGATGCCGGGTCAAGGAAAAACAGTGGAACACAATCCGCGTAGAAAGAAGCCAAAAGAACTTCTGCTTTTTCCGTGAACAGTCCATCGGTAGCCTGAATGACATTCTCCAGACTCTCTCTGCCTGCTCCTCCTGCCAGCACCCGGCACACCTGGTTCCCGTGCACCTGATCCGCACATGTCCACGCCTCGAAAGGAATCTGAAGCTGCTCTGCGAGCGCCTTTCGATTGGCAACGACATGAGCAGCATCATCGCCAACGTGCAACCCCATATTAAAAGATCCGTACGGTACTACACTTACCCCGCCCGTGCGAATCGTAAACCCTGCTACTAAACCGGGAAAACGCTCTTCCCACTCACGCAGATGTAAAAACGGCTTCTCCTCTGCCATGACAAACGGCTCTCTCATGTTGTCACCTTCCTCTTATGGCTAATCATACCATAGCCGAAAAGATTAGAAAACTTGGCTACGCCAAGCCTTTATCGGAGGCTTGTATTAGAAAACTTGACTCCGCCAAGCCTTGGCGGAGCCTAAGCAGCACTTATACTGGATAGGAATTCCTATTTCCTATCTGTGAAAAAAAGGCGCACCCCCGCCTTTCTTTCCCTACTCTCTGTAATCTTCTCCACCGGAGGTTCTCGCATCTACCCGGAGCGCTTCTTCCATGCGCACCAGCACGACATCTTTTCCGATTTTTACAATATTGCGCCAAGGAATCACAAAATCGTTCCCAGCTGAAAAAAAGCCTAGAAACTTTCCCGGTCCTGGGACCACAATGGCCTCTACCCGTCCGTGGCGCAAATCAATTTCCAAATCAGAAATTTGACCGAGCCGCTTCCCATCCAAAATGTTCACTACTTCTTTGGTCTGGAAGTCAGAGATTTTCACCATTCTCCCTCACCTACTTTTCTCCGTTACTTTCAGTATATGAATGCAATTGGGAATATGTCCGTTTATAAAACATTCTTGACGAGTCCGAAGAGGCATACTAGGATTTGGCTCACTTTTTTGTCCATCAAAAATAAAGTATGGAGGATCATCTCACAACGGAAAGGGGTCTTTGCTATGGATAGAGTCGATCTGCCAGCAAAACCGAAATTGTATGATTTCGGAAAAAATTTGCATTCACAATGCGGTGAAGATGGTATCATTGAAAAAATTTTCGATGTAATCGGCACCACTTCGAAGATCTGCATCGAGTTTGGAGCATGGGATGGATTCCACTTATCCAATACTGCAGCGTTATGGACGAAAGACTGGAAAGGGATATTAATCGAAGCTGACCATGCCAAATACCTTCATCTAGCAAATAATGTAATGAATTTTCATTGCGTGCCGATCCATGCATCCGTCAGCCATCAAGGGGAAGACAGTCTGGAATTCATCTTGCAAAAGCACGGGATCACCACAATGATCGATCTGCTCTCTGTAGATATCGATGGAAATGAGTATTACATTTTTCAGAACCTTGCTCATTTGACGCCGCGTGTGATTATTTGTGAGTATAATCCAACCATGCCAGCCCATATCGATGTCTATTCCGAATTAAATCAGAACAGCGGATGCTCTGTGGCAGCACTCAACCGCATTGCTCGATCAAAAGGTTATGAGTTAGTCGCCCTGACAGAGTTAAATGCTTTTTTTGTATTGCAAGAAGATTTCGGTAAATTTTCCATGTTCGAAACCAGCTTGGAGCACATACGAATTGATAAATATTTGTCATACCTGATTTCTTCCTATTCCGGTGAATACAAATGCATCTCTCTCAGCGGATTGCCATTCGGTGCAAACAGCCCGCTGAAACAAAATTTAAACGGGAACTTCATTCAGCCGATCCGGGACATTTGGATAAAGTAAACTAAAAAGACCTCCGTCTGCACGGAGGCTGTTTCGTGGATTTTATTACGATTGCACGTGTTTTTGCATATGGGCGATAGCCGCTTTTTCTAGTCGCGAAACCTGGGCTTGTGAAATACCGATCTCCTCTGCCACTTCCATCTGGGTTTTCCCTTCGTAGAAGCGCATCGACAAAATCATTTTTTCCCTGTCACCCAGACGCTGCATGCCTTCACGCAAGGCGATCTCTTCTACCCATGTCACGTCCTTGTTCTTTTCGTCACTGATTTGATCCATGACGTAGATCGGGTCCCCGCCGTCCTGATAGATCGGCTCAAACAAGGAAACAGGATCCTGAATCGCATCGAGAGCGAACACGACATCTTCCTTTGCCACGTTTAATTCTTGAGAGATCTCTGTAATGGTGGGTTCGCGCGAATGCCTGTTAGTCAGATTGTCGCGCACCTGCAAGGCCTTGTACGCAATATCTCGCAAGGATCTGGATACGCGAATGGGATTGTTGTCACGCAGATAGCGACGAATCTCACCGATGATCATCGGAACCGCATACGTGGAAAACTTCACATTTTGGCCGAGATCAAAGTTATCAATCGCCTTCATCAATCCGATGCAGCCCACTTGAAACAGATCGTCCACGAACTCTCCACGATTGTTGAAGCGCTGGATAACGCTCAGTACCAATCGTAAGTTTCCGTTGACCAGCTTTTCACGGGCTGCCAGTTCGCCGCTCTGCAAACGCTCGAACAGCTCTCTCATTTCTTTGTTGGTCAACACAGGAAGCTTGGAGGTATCTACCCCGCATATTTCTACCTTATTGCGCGTCACGTCTTTCCCTCCTCGAAGCAAGAAAAAAGTCCCTAACCCGGTTGTCTTGAAAGGCCGCGTACTGACGCGTAGCCGACAAGAAAGTGGCAAAAGCCACCATCTGTTTCGGTTTAGGAACAGTATCCCCCTCGACTGGGAAAATATGCGTTAGACCATCTTGTTGAATTCTTTTCGCAACCGTTTTATAATTCGCTTTTCCAATCGGGAAATGTACGACTGGGAGATGCCTAAGAGATCCGCGACATCCTTCTGCGTCTTCTCTTCTTCTCCTGCCAAACCAAAGCGCAGCTCCATGATGATTCGCTCCCGCTCCGACAATTTATCCAGCGCTTTTTTCAAAAGCTTACGGTCTACCTGGTCCTCAATATTTTTATAGATCGTGTCATTCTCCGTCCCCAATACATCTGACAGCAGCAGCTCGTTGCCATCCCAGTCTATATTGAGCGGTTCGTCAAATGACACCTCTGAACGGATTTTGTTATTGCGGCGCAAATACATCAAAATCTCGTTTTCGATACAACGGGAAGCGTAAGTCGCCAGCTTGATGTTCTTGTCAGGATCGAAGGTATTGACCGCCTTGATCAATCCTATAGTTCCGATGCTGACCAAATCCTCAATGTTGATTCCCGTATTCTCGAACTTGCGAGCGATGTACACTACCAAGCGCAAATTGCGCTCGATCAGCATCCCACGCACGGCAGGGTCCCCAGAGGGCAGCCGTCCCAGCAGGACCTCCTCTTCTTCCCTGGTCAGTGGTGGAGGCAAGGCTTCACTCCCGCCGATGTAATAGACTTCTTCAGCGCGTGCACCAATCCATAGCAGGAAACGGTACCAGGTCAATTGGAGTTGTAGGCGAAGTTTTACGTACATGATTAGCCCTCCTGTTCGAGAATAAAGGTCGGTTCTTGAGAATTGGTCTCCATCATTGCTGGATGCACGATGGCCTGATATTGCCCGTCTGCGGCCAACGGAATAGGGTTGAGGCCGATCAGCACCTTTTGGGTCTCATATCGGGTACTGCCTTGCAGGACGATGACATGGTCCGGTTTGACTGCCAGCAAAAAGTCCATTCCGCGTGAGACACTTCGGTAAGGAATCAGTCTGACTCGGGACTGCCACTCTAAGGGAAGCTCTCCCCAGTATCCGTCCAGCTTCTCCCACACTCCACCGTTTTCATCGGTTTGTCGGAGAAGCGGCGGCGGTAGCAGATGTGCCAACAAGCGGCTTTCCATGATCATGACAGGAATTCGCGTGATAGGTTCATGCAGCTGATTTCCTGTATCTACGAGCCCTCGACAGATCACCTTTTCTCCCGCCAGCGTCACTACGACGTCGACGAGGAAAGCATCCAGTTTACGTGGCTCCTGAATAGCACGGTAACTTTTTCTGCCTAGGAAGTACACCATGGTGAACCCGGCGATGAGAATGAGCAGCGTCGGTTTAAATCCGACTCCGAAGCCGTCGTTGTGCGTCACGACCAGTCCATTGACAATTTCATTTTGCGGGGCAAGGAAGTACTGGAGGCCAAAGACACCTCCGCCAAAAACAAAAGCGACGAAGTAGAAAATGATCAGGTTCTGGGTGAAAGTCAGCAGTCTTCTGTTCCCAAAGGCGATCCATAACATGAGGATAGAAAAGAGCAGCTTGATTGACCACTGATACATCGAAGAAAACGCAGGGAAAAAGAAAAAGGCCAAATACGTGGAGCCAAACAGGGACGCGAGCACCACTCTCCACCAAACCACGCGTTCTTTTCGAAAATAAGCGGTAAACCAGAGCAACAAGGTATCAATAGCCATGTTCAAGAGTAGAATGATATCAAGATACACAACCACCTGCTTTTCACCTCCCGACTTCTCCCTACCCTCCAGCAAAATAACCTAGCTAACTGAAGACACGCGGGAGATGCCGTGCTCATAATCGCCTTTTCCATTAGACTTGTAGTTGCTAGTAAATGCAGTATATATCAATGTGTATGTAAAATCTGTCAATTCTTGACGGTGTATTTTTGGATTTTTTGTAGAAGATTTTTTCTGCTTTGACTCTACTTATTTTCATTTGGAACAGAAGATAACGAAAAAAAACCTCGTTCCTTAGAGAGGAACAAGGTCTTTCCTTGTTTAGCCGATTCTATTTTTTATTGCGGCGACGGTTACGCAGGAACGCTGGAATATCCAGATTATCCAGATTGCTCATCGAGAAGAACGACTTGTCGTCTTCCTCTTCTTTGGCACGACTGGTGTTGGTATTCGATACCGGCGTCGGTCTATTGCTAGATGGATTTACTTGCTGTTGTTGCGGACGGCGTGGTGCTTCCGTTCTTTGTGATTGTTCGAATCCAGTCGCAATCACGGTTACTAGCAGCTCGTTTTTCAAATCCTCGTTGATCACAGCGCCGAAAATCATGTTTACATCTGGATCCGCCGCAGAGGACACGATGTCAGCTGCTTCGTTCACTTCGTACAGGCTCAGATTTGTACCGCCTGTGATGTTCAACAAAACACCACGCGCACCATCGATTGAGGTTTCCAACAGTGGGCTGGAAATAGCACGGCGAGCTGCTTCTGCTGCCCTGTTTTCCCCGCTGCCAATGCCGATCCCCATCAAAGCGGATCCACGTTCAGTCATGATTGTTTTTACGTCAGCGAAGTCCAGGTTGATCAGACCTGGTACTGCGATGAGGTCGGAAATCCCTTGAACCCCTTGGCGCAAGATATTATCTGCTTCACGGAATGCTTCTAGCATCGGTGTATTTTTATCGACGATTTCCAGCAAACGATCGTTCGGAATGACGATCAATGTGTCGACTTTTTCTTTCAAGCCAGCAATACCTGCTTCACCGTGCTGGGAACGTTTGCGACCTTCGAAAGAAAACGGACGAGTGACTACCCCTACAGTCAGTGCGCCCAATTCCTTGGCGATCTCAGCTACAACCGGAGCTGCACCCGTACCCGTACCTCCGCCCATACCCGCTGTTACGAATACCATGTCTGCTCCACGCAGCGCGTTTTCAATCAGATCGCGGCTCTCTTCAGCAGCCTTTTTCCCTATCTCAGGATTAGCTCCTGCACCAAGACCACGAGTCAATTTTTCACCAATTTGCAGCTTGATGTCCGCACTAGACAATTGGAGCGCTTGTGCATCTGTGTTCAGGGTAATAAATTCTACCCCTTTCACGCCACCAGCGATCATGCGGTTTACGGCGTTGCTACCGCCTCCACCGCATCCAATTACCTTAATTCGCGCAAAGGATCCCAAATCCATATCAAATTCCAGCATAGTGCTAGTCCTCCCCAATTCAACATAAGAAAGCTCCGTGTCTGCTTAAAGCCTCCAGCCAAACAAAGCAACATTTCGTTGTTTCTTTCCACCTTTTGTAGAAAACGAAACATTCCAATATTCGCCATCATCATGCAAAACAGCAGCAGCCGTTTAGAAAACCTCGATCGAGGGTGCTCAAAGTTGAGCGACCACGTTAAATAAATTCGCTAAACCAGTTTTTCACTTTTTCCATCAAACCGGAGCCATCCTTCGGCTTTGACACGGTTTGCTTCTGGGTGCCTTTGAATGAGGGGCTAACGCGGATACTGCGGCGTTCCATCAACTGCAAGGCATATTGAATCAAACCTACCCCAGTGGTGTAGGCAGGATCCCTGACTCCAATATAATCCGGAATAGCGATTCGTACAGGCGCATCCAGCTCTTCCTTGGCCAACTCTAACATGCCTGGCATTGCTACCGTACCACCTGTCAAAACAAAGCCTCCCGCAATTTCATCACGGAAGCCCAACTTGTAGACTGCATCTTCCACTAGTTGGAATATTTCCGCAGCGCGCGGCTCAATAATATTGGCCAAATCCACTTGCGTAAACTGCTTTTCAACATCGCTGCCAATACGATTTACCTTGAACTTCACGTCTTCTGACGCTTCGTCGATCAAGGCACAGCCATTTTTCGTCTTTACCCGATCCGCCACATCTGTGTGTGTGCGCAACCCAAGCGAAATGTCGCTGGTAATGTGGTCGCCACCGATGCCGATTACGGTGGTAGCTGCCAGTTTTCCCTGTTCAAATACACCGATCGTGGTAGAACCCGCACCGATGTCGACTAAAACGACACCCATGTTTTTGTCATCCTTGGAAAGAGCGACGGTACTGGCCGCAAGCGGTTGCAAGAAAATTCCAGCAACTCGCAGATTCGTCCTTTGGGCGCAACGAACAATGTTATGTACAACCGTTTTCAAACCGGTC
>JARDZO010000231.1 GCA_029240815.1 Brevibacillus sp. | reverse complement strand
AGCTTTTTGGATGTACTGGCGGGAATCAGACAGCATTTTCCCCCACTCCGGCTCAGGTGGCTGTGCACCCAGACCTAAAAAGCCAAGAGCGGCCGCTTCGATAATCGCCGTTGCAATCCCCATCGTACCAGTAACGATGATCGGCGCCAGGCTATTCGGCAAAATGTGCTGCATGAGAATACGTGAATCTTTCATCCCAATGGCACGCGCCGCCATGACAAACTCTTCTTCTTTCAGGCTCAGCACCCGCGAGCGAACCAATCGACCAAAAGTCGGAATGTTAATGATCGCAATCGCCAGTAACGCATTTTGCAGTGACGGACCTAATATCGCGACAATTGCAATCGCCAGAAGGATACTAGGAAATGCCAGCATGATGTCAAAAATACGCGAGATGAGAGTATCTACCCACTTGCCATAATAGCCAGCAAGCAAGCCGAGAATCGTACCTGCGATAACAGAACCAATAACGGAGAAAGTACCCACCCACAAGGAAATGCGTGCACCATAAACCACGCGGCTGAACACGTCCCGCCCGTTATAATCCGTACCAAACCAATGCTCTTCAGAAGGCGGCTTGTTCTTCAAGACCAGTTCGCCTTCATCGTATGGATAAGGGGCAATAATCGGTGCAAAAAGGGCAACGACTATGAAAAAGATAATAATCCCCAGCCCGACCATCGCCAGCTTGTTTTTACGCAACGCTCTCCAGGCTTCTCGCCAAGGTGAGATAATCTGCTCGTCCTTCACTTGTAAAGGTACAGTTTGTACTTGTGTATTTGCCATATCTCAATCCCCCCTAGCGATATTTGATACGTGGATCAATAAAGGCATACAGGAGGTCTACCAGCAGGTTAATCAACACGAAGATCGTGGCAATCACCAAAATGCCTGATTGGATTACCGGATAGTCACGGTTGCCGATTGCAGTAAAGATATATCGTCCAACTCCTGGCCATCCAAAAATGGTCTCTGTCAGTACCGCGCCACCAAGCAACAAGCCTGTTTGCAAGCCGATCACCGTCAGCACCGGAATCATTGCATTTTTCAACGCATGCTTGTAAACGACCCAGAATTGAGCCAAGCCTTTTGCTCGTGCTGTTCTCACGTAGTCTGCACGCATGACCTCCAGCATACTGGAGCGTGTAATACGGGCGATAATCGCCATCGGAATGGTACCCAGAGCAACACCTGGCAGAATGAGATGCTTGATAACCTCCCACAGCTGATCCCACTGTCCAGCGAGAAGCGTATCCAGTATATAGAACTGCGTAATGGCCTCCACGGGATTACGCGAATTGTCACGTCCAACTGATGGCAGCCACTTCAGCTCTTGCGCAAAGAACCATTGCTCCATCAAACCCAACCAGAAGATTGGCATGGAGACACCAATCAAGGCGATCAACATCGCACAGTAGTCAAACCAGGAGTTTTGCTTCCATGCAGAAAGAATCCCTGCATTCACACCAATGATCACTGCGAAAAGCATGCTGACGATCGTCAATTCCGTCGTCGCTGCCAAATACGGACCGATTTCTTGCGTAATACTGGCACCGGAGTGTAAGGAAACACCCAGATCCCCCGACAAAATCTGTTTTAAATAGTCAAAGTATTGAACATACCAGGGATTGTTTAGACCAAGTACTTCTCGTAAATCTTCTATCGCCTTTGGACTTGCTTTCTCTCCCAGAATGGTGAGAGCCGGATCACCTGGGATGGCACGGATGATAGAAAAAACGACGATAGACATGCCCAGTAGAACGGGGATGAGCATGAGAATTCTTCGGATGCTGTAGGATAGCAATGCCATCTCCTCGCTTTCCTTAATAGAAAACTACGTACAATAAGTGCTGAATAAATAAGGAAAGGGCAAGAAGAGGGATACTCTCCTCTTACCCTTTCTGCTATTTGTCGATTCCGATCAATCCTACTCTTTGAATTCAACCTTCTCCAAGCTCTCGGAACCTTTTGGATGTGGCTTGTAGTTGATGATGCTAGCTTTGGCAGCCAATGCAGGAGTGGAGTGAGCCAGCGGAACCATTGGCACGTCCTTGAAGATGATTTCCTGTACTTGCAGGTACAGTTTTTCACGCTCTTCCTTGGTTGTTGCGGATTGTGCTTGCATCAGCAATTTGTGTGCATCTTCATTTGCCCAACGCGTACGGTTGTTACCGCCGATGTTGTTTTTGTCGAGCAAGGTAGCTAGGAAGTTGTCTGGGTCTCCGTTGTCGCCAGTCCAACCAAGCATGAACATTTCTTGTTCGCCTGCTTTTGTTTTTTCCAGGTACGTTGCCCATTCCATCGTGACGATTTCTGCTTCCACACCGATCTTTTTCAGATCTTGTTGGATCGCTTCAGCAATTTTCACACCATCTGGCATGTAAGGACGAGCTACAGGCATTGCCCAGAACTTGATTTTGAAACCGTTCGGGAAGCCCGCTTCTGTCAGCAATTGTTTTGCTTTATCCAGGCTGAAATCGCGGTCTTTGATGTTGCCATTGTGTCCCCAGATAGAAGGTGGCATTGGGTTAACAGCTGGTTGGCCCAGTCCAGCGAAGAATGCTTCGATAATAGCTGGCTTGTTGATTGCATAAGCAAGTGCTTCACGAACTTTCGGATTGTCGAATGGCTTTTTCTCCACGTTGAAACCGACGAAGCCGATGTTCATAGAAGGACGAAGAATCAGTTGCAATTCTTGATTGTCTTTTACAGCCTGAGCGTCATCTGGATTCAGACCATCCATCATGTCGATCTCTCCGGAAGTCAGGGCAGTCAGACGAGCTGTGTTCTCAGGAATGGTTTTGAAGACGATCTTGTCCAATTTCGGGAATCCTGCGTTCCAGTAATTTGGGTTCTTTTCCAAAGTGATCGTGTCGTTGCGCTTCCATTCTTTGAATACGAATGGACCTGTTCCTACTGGGTTTTCGTTAAACTTCTCAGGTCCAAATTCTTGAACGGCTTTAGGAGAAGCGATAGCAAAGCAAGACATCCCCAGATTTTGGATGAACGGTGCGAGTGGACGGTTCAGCGTGAACTTGACCGTCTGTGGATCAACTGCCTCTACAGACTTAATTACGTGGGTTTCGTCACCCTTGTAACCGCCAAACATGTCATTGTAGTATTCATAGCCTTCCTTGTTGTGCTGTGGATGGCTCTTGTCCATCCAACGCTCGAAGTTCCATTTTACTGCTTCCGCATTGAAATCAGTACCATCGTGGAACTTCACGCCAGAACGCAGGTGGAAAGTGTAGCTCAAGCCGTCTGGAGCAATCTCCCATTTCTCAGCCAGAGAAGGAACAACTGCTGTGCTCTCTTCCTCATAGCCTACCAATGTATCGAATACGTTTTCTGTTACTTTGAAAGATTCGCCATCCGTTTGTTGGATCGGGTCCAACCCTACGGAGTCGCCTCCTCGACCTATGATCAACTGCTTAGGAGCGCTTTTAGCAGGTTCTGGAGCTGGTGCTGCCGCCGGTGCTTCTGTCTTTGGCTGTTCTGCCGGCTTTTGTGCTGTTTGAGATCCGCCGCAACCCGTGAGCAGCATAGCTAGTGCCAGCAAGCTGGTCATGGCAGCAGAGAGTACTCTCTTCTTCATGAATAATCCCCCTCTTCTAAAATTTCAGTTTTTGCATTTGGTAGATAATAGATATTGTCAACCCGCTTCGCATCCCCCCTTTAATGAGGCTTTCGACTAACCCAAAGCAGATTATGACTTGTATAGATGGCAAGCCACAAAATGTCCGTCTCCCACATCTCGGAAGTCCGGTCGTATTGTGCGGCATTCATCCGTCACATGGGGGCAACGCGTATGGAACGTACAACCGCTGGGTGGGTTGGCTGGACTCGGCACATCCCCTTGGAGGATGACCCGCTCACGCACAGCGTCTGGATCCGGAGTAGGAACCGCCGACAACAAGGCTTGTGTATAGGGATGAAGTGGATTGCTGTAGAGCTGGCCACTAGTCGTCAATTCTACAATCCGCCCCAAGTACATAACTCCAACCCGATCGCTGATATGCCGAACCACACTGAGGTCATGGGCGATGAATAAGTAGGTCAGACTCATTTCCCGTTGCAAATCCTGCATCAAGTTCAAGACTTGCGATTGGATCGACACATCTAGAGCAGATACCGGTTCGTCCGCTACAATCAGTTTGGGATTGAGCATCAGTGCACGGGCAATTCCGATCCGCTGGCGCTGACCGCCGCTAAACTGATGCGGATAACGGCGTGCATGATAGCTGCTCAAGCCTACGACCTCCAGCATCTCTAGCACTCGTTTTTTCCGTTCAGCCGACGTGCCAATACCGTGAACAACAAGAGGCTCTTCCAGAATCTTCTCAATATTATGACGAGGATTCAGAGAAGCGAATGGATCTTGAAAGACTATTTGCATGTCTCGACGCATCTTGCGCATGCCATCTTTCGAAAGGGACGATACGTTCACTCCGTCGAAGTAGATTTCGCCTGCTGTCGGTTCGATCAAACGCAGCAAGGAACGTCCAGTCGTCGATTTACCGCAGCCACTCTCCCCTACTAGCCCCAAGGTCTCTCCCCGTTTTACAGCAAACGATACATCATCTACTGCTTTTACAACCCCTACTTCCCCTCCGAGGACACCGCCTGTGATAGGATAGTATTTTTTCAAGTTTTTAACGACGAGTAATTCTTCAGTCACCTGCATGCTCCTCTCGGGTTATTCTGCTATCCAGCAGCGTGAGCGATGGTTTTCTCCCACTACTTTCAGCTCTGGCATTTCTACTCGGCATCGATCCGTCACCTTGTCGCAACGCGGAGCAAATCGGCATCCGGCTGTTAGCGACCCTGGGATGGGTACGTTTCCCGGGATGGAATATAAGCGCTCCTGTGATTCTTCGAGCTTCGGCAGCGACTGAAGCAAACCTACCGTGTACGGATGCTGCGGGTTTTTCAAAATAGTCCGTACATCTCCCTCTTCAATTACGCTACCTGCATACATAACGACGACTCGGTGGCACATCTCCGCTACCACTCCGAGATCGTGTGTGATGAGCAAAATGGCCGTGTCTGATTCCCGATTGCACTGCCGCATCAAATCCAGAATCTGGGCCTGAATGGTAACATCCAATGCCGTTGTAGGCTCGTCCGCTATCAGCAGCTCCGGATTACAAGCCATCGCCATCGCAATCATCACACGCTGCCGCATCCCGCCTGACAACTGGTGTGGATATTCGTCCACGATCGCTTCGGCACGAGGAATACCTACTTTCTTCAGCATTTCAACCGCTCGCTGCCGGGATTCCTTTTTACTCGCTTTGGTATGTAAACGAACTGCTTCCCCGATTTGGTCGCCAATCGTAAAGACCGGATTGAGCGAGGTCATCGGTTCCTGAAAGATCATCGCGATTTCGTTGCCGCGTATTTCCCGCATCCGTTTTTCGTCTGCAGTAACCAGATCTTCTCCCTTGAAGCGAATCGCTCCACCGACGATTTTACCTGGAGGATTCGGAACCAGCTTCATGACGGAAAGGGAGGTTACACTTTTTCCACAACCGGATTCCCCTACGATGCCGACTACTTCACCTTTATTTACTGTGATTGTGACACCGTCTACAGCAGGGATTTGGCCGCGGTCCGTAAAAAAGTGCGTCTGCAAGTTTTCGATTTGAAGGACAGGCTGTGACACGTGGCGCACCTCTCTTACCGATATATTCAATAGAAATACTTCTATCAATAGATATTATGCCATTAGTACAATTTTTTGGCAACACAATAAATTCAAACAATTATATTTTCACTGACTATATTAAATCTTGTTTTTATTCAGCGAAAACATGATCAAAATCTTTTTCCACGCCCTCTGGCCTCAAGCGTAGCTTGTGATACCCCACTTCTGTAAAATGTTCCAGTACCAACCACACAAACAAAAAAGACCCGATCAGCCAGGTCTTTCGTCATTCGTTCTTTCTTCCTAATATTTTTTTGCCCATAAACAATATGCTACGGTTCGAAGAAGTTGCCCACCCAATCTACAAAAGATTTTGCTCCACTTTTAATCGTCGCCCCCATGGTCAATCCCATATTACTCATGTAATTAACCATCTTCTCCGGATTTGCCGTCTGGACTTGCTTGCCCATCACCGCGATCTCCATCTTTCCTTCATCCATCTTCTTGATGTAAAAGGTTTGCGGCTGTTGCTCTGGCAATCCGCTCACTTTTGAAATGCCTCGTTCGGCTGTCTGCAATCCCAAAACCACGCCGACTAGCAAGATCACCAAAATTCCTGTCAGTTTTGCCGTCACGTTCATGCTCGTCACCTCTTTGCCGGTTCATCTGCTACCGGTTTGCCCACTTTTTCCGCCTTCAGGTAGTAAGCTGCAAACACATCTGCTAATGCTTCTGCAGTATTCAGACTTTCCTGTAGCGTATTTTCCGTGCCACCTATTTCCATTAACAGGCTGCCCGGTGAAATGGACTGGTTATACTCCCCGTGGTCAGTTTTTGCACCTTTTTCCATCACACCACGCGAAAGGTCTGGATACATCTCTTCCATAAGCTGGTGTAATTCTGTCGCAAACGCTTCATTTTTTTCAAAGCTCTTGTTTCGTTTGCCGATGACGAACATGACGCGGCCGTATGTTTTTCCTTTGATTGTAACCGTCGTTCGATCCCGCGGGGCGGTGTCGCGATGCAGATCAAAGAAGTAGTGCAGCTCGCGATTACTTTCTACAGCTGCTTTTACAACCTGCAAGGACTGTGCATAGGATAGTGCGTAGTCCTTTTTCTGATTAAGAAGCTCCTGGTAAATATCATCCTTGCTCACATCAGAGCCAATGCCTCGGTCGTTCAACGCTTCCGCCAGTCGTTTGCCCACCATGGAGATGTTTCTCGTCGGGTGGTCTACTGATGTCCCTACAGGCTTTGTCTCGCTGTACCATGACTCCCGATTGTGCGTGTTGTACACGTAGACGATTTTCTTGCCACCCGTATTGGGCTTTGCTACTGGCTTGGTCGGTTCTTCTGCTAGTTTGTCTTGCTCGGAATCCGTAGGTTGTGGAAGTGGAATCGCGTCAGATGCGTCAATGACCTGCTTCGGATGCGGCGGGTACTCTACATAAAAATCGGCCAGCGTCGCTCCTTTTCCCGCTACGACAAAACGGGCATCCTCCGTAGTTACCATGCCTGGCAGCTCTCGTCCTAACAAGCTCCGCAAATCGCCCGGTTGGATGCTTGTCGCCAGTTGGAACAGAAAACCAGTCACACTATTCGTCCGACGGTCAGAGGTCGTCTGCACCGTTTCATTGAGCACCGGGATTTCCTGTCCCATCCATCCCAGGATGGCAAGACTCGAAACGTGTGTAGCTGCTTGCTGAACCGCGGAGGAAGCGATGATGAGTCTGTTGCCGCCTAGAGAGAGCACCCCGGTTATGACAAATAAAAAAGCGGTTATAAACGACAGGACAACAAATTGGCGCTGGATTAAGGAAGCCATCTGTCTCACTCCTCATGCTGTGGCATTGACGCGGGAGCATTTCATTCGCTCTTCCCGCTTGTCTATGCTTTAGCTTATGAGCCTCATAGAGACGATAGAACCCCTTTTCTAGCTTTTCTCTCAAATGATAGGGAGAGCACTCTTGCCAGCTAGTCTAGTGCGTGTAGGCTCCGCTATTTTCCTCATCGACAGCTCTGTGCAATGCCCGATTGAGCCCCGTGGCGATGACATTAGAGATTCCTTCCATAAAGTCATCTACTTCTTTGGGCGTAACGACAAGATCCTGCCCCAGCGGTCGGAGAACCTCGTGAATCAGTTGACGCTTTTCTTCTTCCGGCAGCGATCCTACCAGCCCCATGAACGTCTTGCGTGATTCGAGATCTGGCAAATCATCTTCGGTGTACGGTTCCTTGCGTTCAGGCAGGGTACTCATGGAGAGCTTGTTAAAAGCCCGCTTGCTCTCAGCCATGGATTGCCCGAAATGCCCGAGCAGGTAGGTGATCGCGTCGTTGACAATCGTCGATGCGAATACGACTGTCGGTACTCCGATCGCAATCACGGGGATCCCTAACGTATTTCGGTCGATGGCTTTGCGTTTATTGCCGACGCCAGAGCCCGGATGTATCCCTGTATCAGAGATTTGGATCGTTGTATTCACCCGATGCAGGGCACGAGAGGCGAGCGCATCGATGCATATGACAAAATCCGGCTTGCTTTTTTCCACGACGCCAAACACAATTTCACTCGTTTCAATCCCTGTAATCCCGAGTACCCCTGGCGACAGTGCGCTCACTTCCCGATAACCATCTCCTACTGTATCAGGCGCCAGCTGGTACAAGTGACGGGTAACCAGTAAATTTTCCACCACCATCGGCCCGAGCGCATCAGGCGTCACATTCCAGTTGCCCAGACCTACGACGAGTGCCTTTTTATCCTCGGTAATCCCCAGTTTCATGAGGAAGCTGGCAAACTCCAACGCGAATCTTCTCGCCACCTGCTCTTCTATAGAAGTGTCGTTATCACGCAGCTTTGGCACTTCTATGGTCAGATAGTGCCCAGGAAGCTTTCCGATTGCTTTTCCAGCCTCTTCATTCTGTACATGCAAGCGAGTGACCGTTATATTTGGATCTTCATCGTCGGCTTGAAGCCATACCCCCGGTATATTACTTTCGTTTTGCTGCTGTGCTAACTCATGAGCTTCCACCGCGAGATCTGTGCGAATTGAATAGCCTGACAAATCAATATTATGTTCCATGGTTAGATGGCTCCCTTCTCCATTTTGTTCCTGCTACTATGTTGCTTGAATCCATCATTTTTATTCCGAATCCTTTCTTGCAAATGGTAACTGTGCATGCTAGAATTACTTTGTTGTATGACTGTATGTCTATGGTCGTCTAAGGAGGTGACACACATGCCAAACATTAAATCCGCGATTAAGCGCACCAAAACAATTGAAAAGCGCCGCGCACACCGTGCTTCTCAAAAGTCTGATCTGCGCACTTCCCTGAAAAGCTTTGAGAAAGCTGTGGCCGCTTCCGATGTAGCATTGGCGAAATCCACTCTTCTGGTGGCTGTGAAAAAGCTGGACAAGGCCGCTTCGAAAGGTCTCATTCATAAAAACGCAGCA
>JARDZO010000230.1 GCA_029240815.1 Brevibacillus sp. | reverse complement strand
GTCCCACTACGAGCATGTTTGTACAAACCTCCCGATAGGCATCGATACCTGGATCGCCTGCGCAACCAACAATCGCCGCATCATAGCCTTCGCGTTCCAATCGAACCATGCTTTTGGCGTATTGCGGAATGGCTAGGTACTCTTCATACATGGATTCAATAGATGCTGGTCCTTCCTCTGCGTAAACCATCTCAATGGTCGTAACCGGCGCCGCCCAATGCTGCAGCAGAATGCGTCTGCGCTCCACCTCTTCGGCAGACTTTGGGGCTGCTCCGACATAGGCTACTTTCACCCGCGATCCACCCCCATTCCCGTTACGAACGACTTACCAGCAGCTCATTCAACGATTTCACTTTCCCGCTGGCTAGCTTGGGTGGAAGAGCGAAAGCCTTTTTAGAGTGAACCAGATCGATGGAGACCAGGGCTTCAGTCATTTTCAAGGCGATTTTAGATGGGTTGACTACCGGGATGCCAAGTGCTTCCTGCATCTCCTCCGCCACATTCAAAAATCCCATGGACATGCAGCCGAGCACCAGTACGTCTGCGCGATCCTTTTCGATCGCTTCACGTCCTATTCGAACGAGCTTTTCAAGCGTCGCTTCTCGATTTACTGCGAGCTCCAATACGGGTATGTTGACGGCGCGAACGGAGGCTAGCTTGTCGGTTAGGCCAGATTTCGCGACTAATTCATGGCTAGAGCCAATCATGCTGTCTGCAACCGTGAGCAAGGTGAATTGGTGGCCAAGCATGGCTGCTGCGTGAAAGCTGCTGGCGGCTGGCCCTACGATCAGCATGTTGGTCGTGATTTCCCGAAACGCATCCAATCCAGGATCACCTGCACAACCGAGTATGGCGGCATCATAGCCTTCCTGTTCTAACTGATACATGATCTTGGCAACGGGTGGGATGGACAGGTACTCTTCGTACATGGATTCGATAGACGCAGGACCTTCTTGTACCGTGACGATCTCCACGTTCGTACCTGGTGCAGCCCAAAGCTTGAGCAGTTCTCCTCTACGTGTGGCCTCCGTCTGATCCATGGGGCCGGGTACGACATACATGATCTTCATATCACATGCTCCTCTCTGATTCCTTTTCTTTCGATATGAGGCGTAACCATGTGGCAAGCAACGATCTGCCCGGTAGCTGCTCTTCTCATTTCGGGAGTTTGTTCCCGACAGATAGCTTCGGTATACGGGCACCGGTCTTGAAAATGGCAGCCTTTGGGCATGTTGATCGGGCTCGGCACATGATTTTTTATGCGAACCTCTTCCGGTTCCTCGTCAGGATCTGGAGAGGGTACTGCTGCTAGCAATGCTTGCGTATACGGGTGCTTTGGTTCATGTAAAACACTGAATGTATCCCCGATCTCCACGACTTTCCCCAGGTACATGATTGCCGTTTGCTCGCACATGTACGAGATGAGAGATAAATCGTGCGAGATGTAGACAGTCGTGAGCTGTAGCCTTTTCGTCAATGTTTTCATCAAGTTGAGGACACCAGCGCGTACGGATACATCCAGCATGGACACGGGCTCATCCGCCACCAAAAAGATCGGATCGACGATTAAGGCCCTTGCTAAAACAACTCGTTGAAGCTGTCCGCCGCTCATTTGATGGGGGTACTTTTCGAAGTAATTTTCGGCGGGAATCAAATTCACATGCTCCAGTGCTTGTTTGATGAGGAGTACGCGCTCTTCCTTTGTCCCGATGTCGTGGACGATGAGCGGCTCCAGCAAAGTACGAAATATAGTGAAGCGAGGATTTAATGCTTCAAACGGATTCTGGAACATCAATTGCGCTTGCTTGCGAAATTGCTTGAGCTCTTCTTTCCCTTTCAACTGGGTGATATCTTTGCCATTGAATAAAAAGGTTCCAGAGGTTGGTTCATAGAGCTTCAATAACATCTTGGCGGTCGTTGTTTTCCCGCACCCGCTCTCACCTGCTATACCGAGAGAGTGACCTTTTGGGATTCGAAAACTGACATCATCCACCGCCTTTAAGACGCCCGTCCCTTCCCCGCTTTTGCGAAACAAATGCTGCCTCGCTTCAAAATGCTTGGAGAGCCCACGCACCTCTATGATGGGATTTTCCGCCATGTTGCCACCTCCTTGGCTTTTTCCTGTAGGACAGCGATTTCGTCCAGCCGGTGACATGCAGCGAAATGATTCTCGCCCACTGGGACGAGCAAAGGCTCTTCCTGTGTACAGGCTTCGACTGTAAAAGGACAACGGGCAGAAAATCTGCATCCCTTGGGCGGATCTACCAGATCCGGTGGCGATCCTTCTATGGAAATGAGTGTGCCTTCCGCTTTCTTTAAATTGGGAAAAGCGTTGGCCAGACCCATCGTGTAGGGGTGGGTGGAGTTCTTCAACACTCGCGAAACAGGTCCGATCTCAATGATCTTTCCTGCGTACATCACAGCGACATCGTCACAAGTCTCGGCCACGACGGAGATATCGTGCGTGATCATCACCAGTGTTAGACCTAATTCTTTTTTCAAATTTTTCAGAACGCGTAGCACTTGATTTTGAACGATCACGTCCAACGCGGTAACCGGCTCATCCGCTATGACAAGCTTGGGATTGAGTGCCAGCGCAAGCGCGATCATCGCCCGTTGCTTCATGCCGCCAGAAAATTCGTGAGGGTAATAGCCCAATCGCTTCGTGTCCAATCCGACCATGGTAAACAGCTCATGCGCCCTCTTCGTCGCCCCCGCACGATTCAGCTTTCCCTTCAGCATCAAGATTTCCAGAAACGAGTCAATGACGGGATAGACGGGATTCAGAGAGTCCATCGCTGCCTGCGGAATAAGGGAAAGATCCTTCCAGCGAATATTTCGGATGGCAGACTCTGTCATTTGCGTCAGATCATTTCCTTCAAACTTGACGGTACCACCTGCGATCAAACCATTTCCAGCGAGAACACGAATGATGCCTTTCACCAAGGTGCTTTTGCCACAGCCGCTCTCACCCACAAGTCCGATACTTCTTCCCTGATCGACTGTGAAGGATACACCGTCAACGGCCTTGCTGATCCCACGGGACGTTTTGTAGTATATTTTCAAGTCGTTTACTTCCAATAGTGACAATGATTTCACCCCTTGGTTATTGATTTTTCAACCGAGGATATAAGATTTCTTCCGAGCCTCTCCCGATGTAGAATCCAGCCATGACCGTCAGCATGATAAAGATGCCAGGCGGAATGATCCACCAATACGCCTCGCGACTCAGGGCCTGAGAAGCGTACGCATCATTGAGCATGAAGCCCCAGCTCATCATGGCAGGGTCACCAAACCCGAGAAAGCTAACAGCGGCTTCGGTCAAGATCGCCCAGCCCATCGCTAGGGAGCCGTACAGAAAGGAAAGCGGAAGGATATTGGGAGCCACCTGCACGAACAAAATGCGCAAATCGGAAGCACCTGAAATTTTCGCCGCTTCCACGAAGCTTCGCTCACGAACAGTGAGAACCTGAGAGCGAATGACACGGGCAGTGTCCCTCCATAGCAACAGGCCCATGGCCAACACGATATTCCAGACGCTCGGCCCTAAAAAGGCGACCAGCACGATGACGAACGGTTCAAATGGGATACCAAATGCCACATCGGTCACACGCATGAGTACACCGTCGACCCGGCCTTTGTAGTAACCGGCGAATAGGCCAACTAGAGTACCTACGACCACCACGAAGAATGCCGCTGTTAGCCCTACCATCATCGCTGGCTTTGCCCCATAGATCAGTTGGGAAAAGATATCTCTGCCCATGTTCGTCGTTCCCAGCCAGTGCTCAGCAGAAGGCGGTTGGTTGAATGCCAGTTTTCCGTTGTGCTTGATCATTTCATGCGGATCATAGGGTGCGAGTAGTGGCGCAAACAGTGCGATCAGGATGAAGAACAGGTAAATGACTGCGCCAGTCATGCTAAATGGATCGTTCTTCAAAAAACGATAGACACCCGTCAGATTTTGCATGAGGATCATAAGCAGGTTCTTTTTCCGATAGGCTACACGCACGGGGCTTTGCTCTATTTTTACCTCCGGGATCATAACTCTCACCTCCCTTTGCCGAATGTGACCCGAGGATCTAAGAAGCTGTACAGGATGTCTGCGACAAAATTCATGATGACCATGACCGCAGCACTCAAGATAAATGCCCCTTGGGCCAACGCATAATCGCTTGCAGATACCGCATTGACGAGCAAACGTCCCAAGCCTGGCCAGCTGAAAACCATTTCGATGACGACGTTTCCCCCAAGGGCATAGCCAATTCCCACTGCCATCGCGGTGACCACTGGCAATGCGGCATTTCTCGCGGCATACTTGAGCATGATTCTGCGCTCGCTCAATCCTCTCATTCTGGCGACTTCCACATAGGATTCACCCATCACGTCCAGCATGTTGGACCTCATCAACAACAGCGGGAGCCCCATCAGATAAATAGCTGCTGTCAGAGCAGGCAGGAACAAATGCTTGAGAAACGAGAGAGAGGTCAGTTTCTCCCATTCGGACGCATAGACGACCCCTGTCGCAGAAGCTCCCCCCGATGGAAACCAGTGCAACTGAAACGAAAAGATCACCAGCACGATCATGCCTACCCACATTTGCGGCGCCGATCTCGTAAACAGGGTGACGATAATGCCGAATGTTTCGAACTTGGTTTTACGTTTCCAGGCGAGTAATACACCACCCAAAATCCCCACGAGGTAGGCGATCACAAAGGAAAAGAGCATGAGGTACAGCGTATTGGGCAAAACGCCCCAGATCACGTCCATGACCGGAGCCCGGAATTTAAAAGAATCCCCTAATTCTCCTTGCACGAGGTTAGCCAGATAGATCACATATTGCATCCATAGTGGTTTATCCAAGCCAAATTGCGCCATCAGGATGTCTTGCTGTTCTTTGGTAAAAGTAGGGTCAATATAAGCTACCAGCGGATTGCCGGGCATCAACCGAAAGATGAAAAACAGGATCGTAGCAATGATCCAAAGGGTGAGGATCATCTGAGCTAAGCGACTCAAAACGAACTTTGATCGATTCCCCAATATGGTCTCTCCTTTCTCATATGGATGAAAGGCGCGGAATGTTGGCGATCAGGTGCGACCAACATCCCACGCGAATGATAGGTTGTACGTAGAGTCAGTCCTTATTTGCCGAGCTCTTCTTTTTTGCCCGCTGGATAAAGCAGCTTGCCTGCAGCATCCCACTCATAACCGGCTTCCTGAAGGATCTTCTTCGCCTCGTCCACTCCGCCTGAAGGATAATTCAGGTTTGGGTTTTTCCAGATCGACAATGCGGGGGAAATGACAGAATCGCCTGGTTCAGCAAAGCCTTTGTAGACGACCTGCGCCATCAAATCGCGATCGATGGAGGCAGCCAAAGCCCTCCGGAACGCCACATCGTTAAACGGTGGTCTGCGATGATTCACGGCAAAGAATTGGAAGCCAAGGTCGGTTGTCGTAATCATCGTGAGATTCTGGCTCGCTTCCACTTTTTGCTGGAGCAATTGTCCATCACCTGGGAACACCGCCAGGAAATTGATCTCACCGTTCTCTATCATTCCTAGAGATGCTTCCGTATTCGGAATCTCTTTCATGATCCACTTCTCGATTTTCGGAGGGGAAAAGTGCTCTTTATTGGCACTCAGTACGACCTCTTCTTTGAATTTCCAGTTTTCGTATTTGAATGGTCCAGAGCCGATCGGCGTTTTCTCCTGATAGCTCTCGGCATTCTCTGGTTTGTTCTTCAGATCCTCAATGATCGGCCCCCAAATATGCTTGGGCACCAGATTCAATTTGGATAAGCTAGCGGTTTCGAATGCTGCCCATGGTCGTTTTAGCGTGAACTCCAAGGTAAGCGGATCTTTGATATCGATCTTATCGATGATTTCAACAAACGGTTTATACATCGGCACTTCACCAGTCAGAGGAGCCTCATAGGAGAATTTCACGTCTTCAGCGGTGACAGGCTTTCCGTCGTGCCATTTCATGCCGGCGCGTAATTTGATTTCAATCTGTGTGTCCGTTTTCCAAGTCACGGATTCGGCTGCCCACGGCTTTGGCAGACCATCTTTATCGATTCGCATCAGACGATCCCAGATCAGCTCCGTCACCCAGGAATCGAAGGAGCCGCTAATGTAGAATGGGTTGAGAGCTTGAACCGAGTCATTGCTGTTCAAGACCATGTTTTTCTGCTGGCTGATCGGTGCCGCATTCAGATACGTCCAAATGTTGCGGATACCCATACCCGCCATCTCGACGATGGAATTTTTATCAAAAACCTGATGATTGTAGACGTACTTCAATTTGGGGTGTACGTTGAAAAGGTAAGCCACATCATTCGCGAGGATATCCTGCGCTTTGAAAATCAGGTTCTTCCGTTCCTCGCGTTCCACCGTAGTCCTCTGCTGCTCCGCGATCTTGTCGTATTCGGGATTGTTGTACCCGATGAAGTTGTAGCCGTCTTTGGCCGTACTGGAATGGAACAGGTTGTAAATAAACTCATCCGGGTCTAGCCTCTCTGGACGTGCAGCCATTTGCCAGCCGGTCATATCCCACTCGTCACGTTTGTACCAGACGATGTCGGATTGCTGTTCGTATGGCATCGGTTTTAACTCAGCGTTGATGCCGAGCTCTTTCATGGCCCCTGCAATCAGATTAGCCCGCTCGTATTCATCCGGTGCGGATGCTTGCGGTCTTGTCAAGATTTGCAGGGTGCGAATTTCCCTGCTTTTGGCGTCTGCTGGTTCTGTCTTCGGCGTGTCATTGGTTTTGGGCTGTGTTTGTGTCTCGCTCGTGCATGCTGATAGTACAGTCCCTAAGAGAACGGTCGTTGCCATCAGCCCGAACTTCCACTTGTTTGCTCTTTTCATTCGGTTTCCCCCTATCAAGGATTGATTACGTACGGACCATGCGCTTTGCTTTGTGCAGCGTCCAAGCGAGGCGGTTCTGTCCCCTCGTCAAATGAGTCAAGGTCACATGGTATCTATGGGACCCCTCTACAAGCTGTGGCAGTGTCGTTACTGGTGCAATATCGGGAAGTGGAGGTATATCTATGGCAGGATCATGCCAGAATTTGCCCCAACGGGTGAAGTTGATAGGAACCAAGGTTCTACTCAATTCTCGTAACACGTGATTGGCCTGTCGCACCTCAGGATCAAGGACGTCACTATGTTGGAGTGACGCGATGCGATCATAAAAATCGACCAAGGTCGACCGAAGCTCATACGCTTGCCGGAAAGCCAGTTCGAATGAGAAGTGCTTCCCTGCGGCTTTTTGGTACGTTTCCATGGTTCCGATAAACTCATCTACGGTGTTGATGAACTGGAAAGGATGCAAGGTGGCATTTACGATACGATAAAGGGAGGCTGTATATACTTGCACATCTCGATGGAGAATTTCGTAATCAACGATGTGAATGAGATCTTCTTCCGTGTGCCATTCGATGTTTGATCCGCAGCCACCCACAGGATAATATCCTTTTTCCTGCAGCACTTCTTCCGGAATGCTAGAGGAAAGCATGTAAAAAGCGGTTAATCCGATGTTGTGGAACGAATAGTCGCCTGCACGCGGTGGTCGATGCCCGACGGACTCCTCGCCGATTGCATCCTTGATAGTCGATTGGCAAAACTCATTCACTTCGCTCATCCAGCTCATTTCATGGTAGGAAGTGGCCCACCGACAGCCCGGGGAATCACAGTTCACTTGGGCGATGCAGTTCTCATCCAGATCTAAACCGAATGTATCTGCAAACCACGTCGATCCCGCATAGCGACCTGTAGAGTGTCCCGGCCAGATCGCAATGCGCAAGCTTCGTTTCAAAAGGTCACGGTTTTGGTGGAAGACCCGTGCCATCTCGATCATGGCTGCATTGCCTGTGGCGTTGTCCCCCAAGCCTTGATGCCACGAATCCATGTGCCCGTGGAGAAGGACGTATTTGTCTTTTTCCTCGGTGCCCTCGATGAAAATATCAATGAGTGGACATGGGAACCATCCTTGATCCAAGTGAGTCTGGAACTGTACCTCTGCTTTGTCTAGCGCAATCTGATCGATCAGCTCCTGTCCATCCGCGCGGTTGATCATAAGGACAGGTAGTTTCGGTACGTTTTCATACGTATCCAGATCAGGCGCTCCCCAGATGGGAGTGCAAATGCTCTCGTGAATGTTTTTACCGGGATGGATGAAGATCGCGCCAATGATTCCCAGCTCGTTTAGTTCCCTGATTCTTGCTGGCCTCGGAAACCCTTCAGTCAGCACGATTTTTCCTGAAAGGCTTCCGCTCGCTGGATCAAACGACGAATCTTTTTGGTTATCCCACTTTTTCTTGAAGCCCGTAGGAATGTAGACGAGCTCCCCGCCTCTCCATTCATCGCCGGCGATCACGGAGAAAGCTGGATTCTTTGCTCGAATCTCCTTTTCCACCGGAAGAACCAGCTTTAGCTTTGCGGGTCTTGGGACGCTCAGGTAAAGATTGGGACGATGCACCTGGTAAGGAACTCCCCATTGATCCAGCAGACTGGACAGAAACTGAGCAGCCTGCCTTTCGTCTTCACTTCCCGACTCTCTGACCAAGCTTCCGAAGCGCTCCAAAATCATCTTTGGCGTTTCCATGCTGATCTCATCCAGCAGCCTCTTTTCGACTCCAACCAAAACTCATCGACCCCCTTTTTTGTCGTTCACTTGTCTCGTCATGTCATATACGCAAGTCCTGTGCCAATCTATAGATCTAGGAAATGGAGCCCATTACGCTGTCGATTAGGGAGGATATACTCCTTCCAGATCAAAATTAGGGTCGGAATGCCATACGATAGGAACCCCAAATAAACCCAAGATTGCGACAATTGCAAAATCGTACTGCTCTGATCCATGAAAAAAGCGGCCGACCAGGACGCAACAATATGGTCCTGGACAGCCGCTGCCTTTATTCAATTATTATTTTAGAAGATTGATTTACTCGCGATGCTTGATCCTGGGAAAGGTAGAATCAGTTTTCGAACCGTTCGGGATGACGTGGATCTTTCTGTAATCGCATTACATTAACAACCTTCGTGTACCCTGCCCTGCGAATCAATTAGAGCTAAGGAACAAAAAGAGCCAAGCATATGCTTCGGCTCTTTTC
>JARDZO010000229.1 GCA_029240815.1 Brevibacillus sp. | reverse complement strand
CGTGAACTGGCAGCGATGATCTCACGTACAAATGAAGTAGACTTTTTCAAACGAGCAGAATTGCAAATCAAGCACAATGAGCGCGTACAAGAGCTGATCGATTCCTTGAAGCAAAAGCAGAAGCAAATGGTAATGTTTGAGTCCATCAACAAGCCTGAGCTGGTGAAAAAGGTGGAAGACGAGTTCAATGCGATGCAGGATGAGCTCGATTCGATTCCAATCGTCACCGAGTTCAAGCAATCGCAAGTGGATGTAAACGACTTGCTGCAAATGGTAACGAACGTGATCACAAACACGGTCTCCGAGCGAATCATTTTGGATACCGGCGGCAATCCGCTGACTGGAGAAACCGGCGGAGGTCCTGAGAAAAAACACGATGGCGGCTGCTGCTCCTAATCCGAGCGGCGATGGGCTTTCCAACGACTTTCTCTAAAATAAGGTGGGTGTTTGCACCCTAGCCGAATGCCCTGCATACAAATGTACAGAAACGTTGTATGGAGGAGGTAACGAAATGTCGGGTACAGACAAAGATCTACAGTGCCGGGAACTCATCGCGAAAGCTGTCTGCGGTAAAGGCCATAAATTCTCTACTACCACCCACACCATCATACCATCGCAAACTCCTTCGACGATCCTCGGATGCTGGATTATAAACACGAACTTCCAGGCAGAGAAAGTCGGAGACGCGGTTGAAGTATCTGGTACGTATGACGCCAACCTGTGGTTCTCGTTTGCAAATAACACGCAAACCGAAGTCAAGCGGGAAACTGTCAAGTTCTCCGTACTCGTTCCGCTAACGTTCTTCGATAAAAACTGCAGAGGCGATCTTGAAATCGTTGCTCGAGCCGTGGAACAGCCGAAGTGTGTAAAAGCCGAGTTGAGTGGTGGAGGCACAATTACAGTCAAGGTTGAAAGCGAGTTTGCGGTCGAAATCATTGGAGAAACAAAAGTGTGCGTTGTTGTTTGCAATAGTTGCGATGACAAAGAATTCCATGTTCTTGGCGACTATGAAGACAATAGCGACGAATTCGATGACTTTGATTCAGCCACATTGCTCGACGAGCTTGACTAAAGAGGAGGGTTACATCTCCTCTTTTTTTCTTTTTTTGGAAGGCAACAAAGCATGAGGCTGGCTCACTCTTTCTCACTCTTTTCTGGGCGCTTACATAAGATACAGGAGATCAGCGAGGGGAAGTGGATGGCATGCAAGCACGCAATCAACAGGATGTGGAAGTGCTGCAACAGATGACTGCCAACGCCAAGGAAGCCGTAGACTACTTGAAGCGTCCGGAAGTGGGACGATGGCTGCTTCGTCTCGGTGGAATCCCAGTCACCTCGGGGAAAAACTATCTTCCAGGCTGGCGCACCTACAAGATCAGCCTGTATCAGGAGCATGTTCTGGAAATGGTATGCAGTACAGAAAGTCCGCAATGGTTGATGCAGCGGATGGAAGACCCGGCGTTTGATCCGGTTAGTCTCCCTTCTGCAGATCCTGAGGTCAACCTCGTGAAAAACCTCGCTACCCGAAGCCTCTATGCAGTTGGAATTGATGCGGGTCAAGTAACGATCATGGCTGCATCTTCACATCGAGCGAAAGTTGTTCGAGTCGATCCAGATTGGCCTATGAAATCGGTGGATCACTATTTCTTGAAGGCAAGACAATGGTGGGAAGCAAAACTGGCTAAGCATACCCAGGAGCTCACCCGAATGGGAGCTGATCCCGAATTCGCCTTGCGGAAGCCTGACGGGGGAATGGCACTGGCATCCGATTATTTAAAAGTGAATGGAACAGTTGGTTGTGATACAACGAGGTATCGAGAAGAACTCGCCATGCATCAACATCCAGTGGCAGAGCTTCGACCAGCCCCATCTGAAGATCCTGACGATCTCTTTTTCCATGTGTTTGATGCACTGAAGCTGGCCGCGAAAAAAATCAATAATCCCGAACTGGAATGGCTAGCTGGGGGAATGCCTTTTACCGGGTATCCGATTGGGGGACATATTCATTTTGCGGAAATGACACCCACCTTTTCCCTTCGGCGTAAACTGGATGCTTATTTGGCTTTGCCGCTTGTGCTAATTGAAGATGCCGGGTGCCGGCTTCGGAGAAATCGCTATGGCTTCTTAGGAGATGTCCGAGAAAAAGAATATGGCTTCGAGTACCGAACATTACCAAGCTGGCTGGTCCATCCGGATGTGACCCGTGGACTGTTGCACCTTGCACGATTGGTTGTCACCTCTTTGAATCAGCTTCATGCGACTCCCCATCTCCAGCTTCCTTTGATAAAAGCGTACTACCGGGGAGAAAAAGACGTTCTGATACCTTACGTACGGAAAATTTGGAGTGAGCTGTCAGAACTTCCGGGCTATTTGCTCTCTCGCATTCACTTGGATCGCTATTTTACTTACTTGCTTTCACAAGAGCCTTGGCCAGCTACTGAGGACTTGCGCAAGACATGGGGTCTCGTCTGAGCAGTTTGACATTGTTCAACTAAACGTACGAATCATGTTATAATAGCAGTCGAGATTGGTAGGCTAGGAGAAGAATACGATGACTCAATATACCCCGATGATTCAACAGTATCTGGCGATCAAAAAAGATTATGCGGATACTTTCTTATTTTTTCGCTTGGGCGACTTTTACGAACTGTTTTTTGATGACGCTGTTTTAGCGTCCCGCGAATTGGAGATTACGTTAACGGGTCGCGAAGGTGGTGGGGATGAGAAAATCCCAATGTGCGGTGTTCCACATCATGCGGCAGACGGCTATATAGCAGAGTTGCTGAAAAAAGGTTACAAAATCGCGGTTTGTGAACAGGTAGAAGACCCGAAGGAAGCAAAAGGGGTAGTCAGACGAGAAGTGACTCGTGTGGTTACACCAGGTACGATGATGGAAGGCAAATGGTTGACAGATAAGGAAAATAACTACATGGCTGCTGTAGCTGAGCTGGATGGACGTACTGGAATCGCAGCCTGCGATATGAGTACAGGAGAGATGTATGTGACATCTCTCCCAGGTAAAGGCGATACCTTGCTTGATGAAGCTCTCCAATACCGACCCAAAGAATTGGTGTTTTGTGGCCTTTCCACAATTCCGAAAACAGCACTTCCTTTTTCTGTTCTGGACGTAAACGAGATCGACGCGTTTGCAGTTGACACCCAATATCAGGAGCAAGCGAAAGATTTGGATGTCGTCATGCGTATTGCAGTCAACGCCCTGCTCGGATACATAGGAACAACGCAAAAGCGTAGTCTCGCACATATGCGGCTGATCAAACGGTATGATGCCAGACAGCATTTGCAAATGGACGGCTTTTCAAGGCGAAATCTGGAGTTGACCGAGACGATTCGGGACAAGACCAAGAAGGGTTCCTTGCTCTGGCTGCTAGATAGGACTGAGACGGCAATGGGCGGTCGTTTGTTGCGCAGATGGATCGAACGACCGTTACTTCGATTGCAGGAGCTGCAAGCCAGACTCGATGCCGTCGAAGCACTGAAAGGAGATCTGTTGCTGCGTTCTGATGTGCGTAGCTGCCTGGATCGCGTCTATGATTTGGAACGCCTGGCTGGCCGCATTTCATACGGAAATGCAAATGCGCGAGACCTCATTCAATTACGGTATTCGCTGGAGGCCGTACCAGAGCTGAAGCGACTTTTGGTCGAGACGAAATCCCCAGTTTTGGAAGATCTAGCTGCAGGTATGGAAGACTGTGCAGATATCGTAGGTTTCTTGCAAACTGCGCTGGTCGATGATCCACCCATTTCCGTCCGTGAAGGCGGGATGATCCGGACTGGGTACGATGAATATCTGGACAAGCTTCATTCGGCTAGTCGGGATGGCAAGACGTGGATTGCTCAGCTCGAACAGGGTGAGCGTGAAGCGACTGGCATTCGTTCGTTGAAGGTAGGTTTCAACAAAGTCTTTGGCTACTACATCGAAGTGTCCAAGTCTAATATCGCCAACGTTCCAGTCGGACGATACGAGCGAAAACAGACTCTCGCAAATGCCGAACGTTACATCACTCCAGAATTGAAAGAGCGGGAAGCGCTGATTTTGGAAGCGGAAGAAAAAATGATCGAGCTGGAATATCAGTTATTCTCCGCCGTTCGTTCGGAGGTGGCGCAGCACATTCCACGCTTGCAGGGCTTAGCTGAACGGATTGCATCGGTCGATGTTCTGCAGTCTTTTGCAACAGTGAGTGATGAGCGGGGATACGTGCGGCCCGAACTGATGGAGTCTGGCGAGTACGTGATTGTAGATGGTCGTCATCCAGTGGTAGAAGCAGTACTGGAGCGAGAAAAATACGTAGCGAATGACGCACGAATGGATCAGGACAACCGGCAGGTTCTGCTGATTACGGGTCCCAATATGGCAGGGAAGAGCACGTACATGCGCCAAATTGCACTTATTACCGTGATGGCGCAGGTAGGGTGCTTCGTTCCAGCAAAGACCGCAAAGCTGGCACTCATCGATCAAATTTTCACCCGGATCGGAGCAGCGGATGACCTGGTTGGCGGGCACAGTACATTCATGGTAGAGATGTTGGAAACGAAGCATGCTCTGCAAAAGGCGACGGCCCAAAGTCTGATTTTGCTAGATGAAATCGGTAGAGGCACATCTACGTACGATGGGATGGCCTTGGCACAAGCTGTCATCGAGTACATTTGCCAAAAAATCGGGGCCAAGACACTCTTTTCCACACACTATCATGAATTGACGAGTCTGGAAGAGACGATAACCGGCGTAGTAAACGTCAACGCCCGATGCGAAGAGCGAGATGGCAAACTATTGTTCCTGCACAAAATCGAGGAAGGCAGAGCAGATAAGAGTTATGGCATTCATGTGGCCGAATTGGCTGAAATGCCGGTTTGGGTTATTGAGCGGGCACGAAATATTCTTGCCAGTTTGGAAGCGGGAAGTGCAGGAGCAGGAGCAGCTGATATGCAAATGTCGTTGGAAATGCTTTGGTCAGCTCCAGTGGCTGCCGTAAAAGAAGAACCGGAACCCCTTTTTTCAACTGAAGAAGCAGCGATTATGGCAGACTTACGGGAGCTTGACCTGAATCAAACCACGCCGATGGATGCGATGATGAAGTTGTTTGCATGGAAACAGCAGCTGAAAAAAAGGTAACGCATAGGCAGAGAGGAGGAGCCCATGGGCAAAATTCAAGTGCTGGATGAACATCTTGCGAACATGATTGCTGCCGGTGAGGTGGTGGAACGACCAGCATCCGTCGTAAAGGAATTGGTGGAAAACGCCATTGATGCACAGGCGACCACCATTGAAGTGCATGTGGAAGAAGGCGGTTTGGAGCTCATTCGAATCGTTGATGATGGTCTGGGCATGGATCGGGAGGATTGCCGTCTCGCATTTGAACGCCATGCGACGAGCAAAATCCAATCTGCACGTGACCTGTTTCGAATCCGTACGCTTGGGTTTCGCGGCGAAGCTCTACCGAGTATCGCCGCTGTCTCACGGATGGAACTGACGAGTAGCCCATCCAGCAACCAGATCGGTACACGGTTGACGAATGAGGGCGGACAATTTGGTGAGCCGATGGATGTGGCAGCCGTTAAAGGTACGGAGATCTGTGTTCGCAGTTTGTTTTTTAACACCCCAGCGCGGTTGAAATATATGAAATCGATTGCGACAGAAGTCGGGCACATTTCTGATTATGTCAATCGTCTTGCTCTTACTCATCCGTCGATCGCGTTTACCTTGACACATAATGGAAAGACCTTGTTACAAACTTCGGGTGATGGGAAGCTCCTGCATGTCATGGCCGCGATATACGGTGTCCAGGTCGCCAAGCTATTACTCCCGATTTCCGGCGAAACCCTCGATTTTCGCTGGAGCGGGTTTGTCTCCAAGACCGAGGTGACACGTGCCAACCGTTCGTATTTATCTACGCTCGTAAACGGTCGGTATGTACGCAGCTATTCCTTGAACAATGCGATCATGCGAGGGTATCATACTCTTTTGCCGATTAGCCGGTTTCCTATCGTTGCTCTTCAGATCGAGATGGATCCTTCTCTAGTCGATGTAAACGTCCATCCCGCAAAATTGGAGGCGCGTTTCAGCAAAGAGGATGAGCTCTGCACTGCGATCGAGCAATCTGTAAAAGACACGTTGCGGCAAGGCCTTGGTATTGTGCGACCGATGGTGACGACGCCGAAAGCAAAGGTAGTGACACAGGTCGTCCAGCCCCAATTTGACTTGCAGCTTCCGAAGCCAGCTGTCTCACTCTCTCCTACTTTGGAAGCGAGTCCACGCTTGCAAGAGTGGATGTCCAAACAAGAATTGAAACGAGAACAACCGGCTGAATCACTTCCATCGCAAACAGAAACAGCCAAAGTCAAGGAGTCGCTTGCTCGCTATGAAAATGCAGAAAAAAGGGTAGTGCAGGACTCGCTGTGGGAAACTAGGACGGAAAGTAGTCCATCCGAACCGATACAGACATCCACATTGGGCATTTCGGCTGAAAGTGATGAAGGACTACAGAATCTTGTGCTTTCTGAAGCAGCATCAGCTATCGAACCTGCCATGACTGAAATCGTAGAAGAAGAAGGAAGAGTAGGACAACCGACCGACAGAGCAGAGGCAGAGGATCTATCGGCAGTCCCATTGTTGTATCCGGTAGGACAAGTACACGGCACATACATCGTGGCTCAAAATGATACGGGGATGTATCTCATTGATCAGCATGCTGCTCAGGAACGGATCTTTTACGAGTATTTTATGGCCAAGCTGGCGGATGAAGGCATATCCAGCCAGATCATGCTGTTTCCTCATACGGTAGAGGTAACGACGCAAGAAGCGAGCAAGCTTGAAAAAAGACTTCCTTTGCTTCAGTCCTTCGGGTTGGAAATTGAGTCTTTTGGAGGGCGGACATTCATCGTGCGCGCTCATCCTCACTGGTTCCCGGAAGGCGCGGAGATCGAAGTAATAGAGGAATTGATTCAGTTCGTCCTGGAAACGGGTGAAAGTATGCAGGCAAACGTGGTACAAATGCGGGAAAAAGCTGCGATCCTCATGTCGTGCAAAGCATCTATAAAAGCCAATCGTTATTTGACGCATGCCGAAATGGAAAGCCTTTTGAACCAGCTGCGCACTACGAGCAGCCCGTTCACCTGCCCCCACGGAAGACCGATCGTCATTCACTTTTCAGGGTACGATCTGGAAAAGATGTTTAAACGTGTCATGTAAAAAACGAGTAAGAACGCGATTATCCTCAGGGTCATTCCTGAGGTTTTTTTAGCCGACAAATAAATCAGTTTTCAAAAAGATTTGTTTGACTCTCCAAATTAATCCTGCGTACAATAAAAGAGTTTCCGTCCACCTGGGACGAACACACGAGGGAAGGAACGGACACATGATCATTACTACCGGACTTGAGCCCTGTTTGGAAACCTTGTACCACGCAACTGAATTGGCTAAGCGATTTGGTTTGGATGTCGTCAAGCGGGGCGATCTGTCTTTAAAAGAAATTCGGAGACGGCATGGCGATGAAGAAGTATTGGTTGTGTCAGCGCTGGGCGCTCGTCTTGAAGTTCCGGGGAAAAAGCCGTTCTTTTTTCATCCGAACACTTCTGCTTTTCGTATAAAGCGGCTAGTGCGAGGCGATACTGATACTATGCTTGTTGCTTGCCAAATTCAACCAGGGGATCGCGTCTTGGATGCGACTATGGGTCTGGGCGCTGACTCGATCGTGTTTGCCCATGCCACGGGTGAAGATGGACACGTACTAGGGATTGAGTCTGAGGAAGTATTGGCCATCTTGGTAGAAGATGGATTTCAACATTGGTCATCCGATGATCTCGCTCTGGAACAGGCCATGAGGCGCATTGAGGTTCGCTGTGGGAACCATCTGGATGTTCTGAAGGGAATGTCTGATCGCTCATTTGACGTCGTTTATTTCGATCCGATGTTTGAAATGACGGTTCAGAGCTCGACAGGAATCGCTGGAGTCCGCGAATATGCGAATCCGGAAGCGTTGCATGAGGAAGCAGTATCTGAAGCACTTCGTGTAGCCAAAAAAAGAGTGGTGTTAAAGGAAGGAAAGACAGGTCGCATGTACGAGCGGTTTGGCTTTACCCCATTTCGCTCTCGCGGCCAACAGGTCGTGTACAGCTACAAAGAGATAAGTGGAGGGGAGTGACCTTGCACAAGAGAGAAAAGCTTGTTGTCATTATTGGCCCGACTGCCGTAGGCAAAACGGATCTCAGTCTGGAGCTGGCCGAACAGTTTGAAGGAGAAATCATTTCCGGTGACTCCATGCAAGTCTATCGCGAAATGAATATCGGTACGGCAAAGGCTGCCCAGGAAGAATTGGCACGCGTGCCGCATCATTTAATCGATATCATTTCACCGAGTGACGAATACTCTGTCGCCCAATTTCAGGATAGCGCCACAAGACTGATTACTGAGATTAATCAGCGAGGGCATTTGCCATTTATTGTGGGTGGAACGGGTCTCTACATAGAATCGGTTACCCATCGCTTTCAATTCTCACAGACATCTCAAGATCCAGAACTGCGAGATCGTCTGCAACGACTAGCGGACACCGAGGGAGTGGAAGCTCTTCATTCCAGACTAGCTGCGGTCGATCCTGTTACGGCCGAACGACTGCATCCAAATGATGTAAAGCGGGTCATTCGCGCGCTCGAAATTTATGAGTGCAGCGGGTATAAAATGTCCGACTTTCAGCTGAGGGCTCAGTATTCACCGTATGATTTAGTCATCATCGGCCTTACGATGGATCGAGAAAAATTGTACCAACGGATTAACCATCGGGTCGATCTGATGATTGAGGCAGGTCTGATTGAAGAAGTGAGAAGCCTTTTAGATCGCGGATACGATGCAACTCTGGTTTCCATGCAGGGGCTGGGATATAAAGAAGTGATCCCGTATCTGTACGGAGAGGTTACATTGGAAAAAGCGGTCAATGACATCAAGCAGCGGACTCGACATTTTGCAAAACGGCAGCTTTCCTGGTTCCGTCGCATGCCACAAATCCAGTGGTTTGATATGACTGACCCGGCAGAGCAGCCAAAGAACGTGCAAACTATCAAGCAGATATTGGCAGGAAAGTTTCAACAATTGCCGAATATATAACATACAAGTCCTTTTAGGGGGTAATGTACATGAAACAGA
>JARDZO010000029.1 GCA_029240815.1 Brevibacillus sp. | reverse complement strand
GAGATGCAATAGGAGCGAGATGGAAATGGAAAATCACCGGAGAATCGTCAGCACGTGGCAACTGACAACCATTCTGATAAGCTCCATGATCGGGGTGGGGATTTTATCCCTCCCCCGTAGCGTTAGTACAGAGCTGCATGCAACGGGGTGGTTGGGACCTATTATTGGTGGTCTGATTGCGGTGCTTCCGTTGAGTGCGATAGTGTACTTAAGTAAAGAGTATCCTGGACTTACCTTTGTAGAGTACAGTCCCCGTATTCTCGGCGGGAGTCGCTCCTTGAAACTGGGAAGAGTGCTTTGCTATCCATGGGTTATTCTTTATTTTTCGTTTCAGTTTTTAAACGCAGGCATGGTCGCCAGGGGATTTGGTGAGGTGGTCGTGACAGCGGTATTGCTGGAAACACCATTGGAAGCGATACTGATCAGCCTTTTTCTGATCGTTCTATTCCTTTGCATGCACGAAGTAGAGGTAGTGGTGAGGATCAATGAGCTTTTATTTCCGATCATGCTCATTCCTATCTTTCTGATCCCGTATGTTTCCCTTACGAATGCGGATTGGAACAACCTGTTTCCCATACACGTTGAATCGTGGACAGGTGCATTAAAGACGGGGGTAAACACGTTCGCACTCTATACGGGATACGAATTGCTCATGATCTATTTTGGGTTAGTGATGCCTGGAGCAAAAATAGGTATGGCAACCTGGTTTGGCCTCGTGTTCACGATCATTTCTTACACGCTTACCGCTGCTGCTGCCATTGTTGTTTTCGGATATGAAGAACTGCAACACATGATTTGGCCAACATTGGAATTAGTTAAAACCGCCCAAGGGACGGGCTGGTTTCTCGAACGACTGGAATCCGGCTTCCTCGCTATCTGGGTCGCTTCTGTGTTTACGACCTTGGGAAACATGTACTATACGACCATCTATGGCATTCGTCTATGGTTTGGCAAAGGCATCAAGTTTCAGCGAATAATGGCAGCTTTGCTCATGATTCCGTTTTTTTATTTCACCCTGATCCCCCAAAGTATTGTTGAGTTTTTCGCTTATGCGGAATATCTCATGTACTATGGCTACTTGACCACCGTGATCACTCCCATTCTTTTGGCAGTCATCCACTGGCTCCGCAAAGAGACGATTGATGTAGAACATACTGCTGACAGCAAAAAGGGAGGGACATAGCGTCTCTCCCTTTTCCGCGTAGTTTTGAGCGTTTTGGCTTTCCTAAATCGGTTTCTCTGCCTGCTCAGGCAAATGTCCAGCGATGGTACTTACGATTTCCTGACGAGATGAGGTATCGCTGTTTTGCCACAGCACTTCAAACAGAACGCCCAGTCCGGGCAAGGTTTTCTCTTGGCCGCTGGAGATTGCATCAGTGATCGTCTCTTCTACGGCACTTGGGTCAGACCCTTGCATTTTGTACATGATGGCTTGACGCAGGTTGAGCGAGGCAATGTTCATAACGGTCCGTACACCTCTCTTCTAGGAATCAATTCGGACTTAGTATTTGTTCGGTGAGGATTGCTCATACCTCTTTTGTAGACAAGGATAGTGGTGTGTTATAATGCATGGTATTGGAAAAACAGCCCCCTAGGGGAAGCGGCATGAAGAAGGAGTAGATCAGGATGTCAAAGCAATTTGCTATTATCGGGATGGGGCGTTTTGGTTCCAGTGTAGCCCGGACCCTGTATGAAATGGATTATGAGGTAATGGGAATCGATGAAAACGAAGAGCGAATCAATGAAAATATTCAATTTGTCACTCATGCTGTCGCTGCAGATTCTACAGATGAACGTGCTCTTAAGGAGATCGGGATTCGCAACTTTGACGTCGTGGTCGTAGCGATTGGTGTAGATATACAGGCGAGCATTTTGACCGTATTGACATTGAAAGAACTCGGTGTGAAAAAGATCGTGGCCAAAGCGCAAAATGAACGTCACGGGCAGGTTCTGTACAAGGTTGGTGCGGATCGCGTAGTTTTCCCTGAGCGGGATATGGGTGTGCGTGTTGCCCACAATCTCATCTCTGCCAACGTCCTTGATTTCATCGAATTGGCTGATGACTACAGCGTGGCAGAGGTCGTAGTGTCTTCCAAATTCGTAGGAAAAAACTTGCGCCAGCTCGACATTCGTAAAAATTACGAGGTAAACGTCATCGCCATCAAGAGCGGCGACAAATTCAATATTGCCCCAAGTCCGGATGAAGTCATTCAATACGGCGATGTGCTCGTAGTTATCGGCAATAACAAGGATTTGAAGGCATTTGAGGAGCGAGCATAGGCACATGGCACATGAAGTAATTACCTCTATTCAAAATCCGCAAATCAAGCGGTTGCATCAATTATTGGATCGCAAAGGACGGGAAGCGCAGGGTCGTTTTCTCGCAGAAGGAGCGCACTTGGTCGAGGAAGCGCTAAAGAGCGATGCAGAAGTACTGACGATCCTGTACGACAGTGAGCGCGATATGGACGCTGCGTGCAGACGAGCACTGGAGAATCATCCGCAAGGCGTGCAAGTCGTCGCCGCTTCCTCAGCTATTCTGGCCAAGCTTTCGGAAACCAAATCGCCCCAAGGAATTGTGGCCGAAGTGAAAAAAAGCCAAGCGGATTGGAACGAGTGGATGAAGGAAAAAACAGCTGCCGGGGAGGACATGCTTCTCTTGCTGCTGGACGAAATCCAGGATCCTGGCAACCTAGGAACCATCCTGCGGACAGCGGAGGCGGCTGGTGTAGATGGTGTTGTACTGGGAAAAGGCAGTGTCGATCTGTACAACGGAAAAGTGATGCGTTCCACGATGGGCGCTCTGTTTCGTTTACCGGTCTTCACCCGTTCATTGTCAGAAGCAGCGGATGAATGGAAGGCACTGGGAGGGCATCTGCTCGTTTCTACGCTTCATGAAAAGAGCGTCTCGTATGATCAGGTTGGCTACATGCAAAAAACGGCCATTGTCATCGGTAACGAAGGGCGAGGCGTATCTGCAGCCATGGTAGAGCGGGCGGATCATCTTGTTCACATTCCGATCTACGGACAGGCAGAATCGTTGAATGCAGCGGTGGCAGCAGGTGTGTTTGTCTACGAGGCACAACGGAAAAGAAAAGATCGGCTATCTTAGCCGATCTTTTGTTCATTTTGTTTTTCTTTATGTTCTTCCCGTGCCAGCTGCCACTGGTCCTGGGCCATCCGGATAATCCCGCTTTCGATGGTCGTGTTTCGAAAGGCGAGTGTTTTTCCGAAATATTTGATGGCCAGATCGAACTTCTGCAGCCGACGATACAGCTCACCAATCAAATAAAGCAGGCGAATCTCGGACATATCCTTGTCCCCGCGGGCATAATCAGAATGAATATAGGACAGCTCGTATTCATCGACAGCCATGGCGATAAATCGCAGTTCCTCCGAGAGATTTTCCTGTGAACGGTACAACCAGGCGAGCCTCAAGTACAGGCCTGCTTTTACGGAATGGGGTTGATCGGTCATTTCCGCCGCATAGATGGCAAGCTTATAGCTAACTATCGCTCCTGGAACTTGGCGAATCGAACCAAAGTCTTTCGGCGTCCATTTTGCCGTAATCTGCTCGTCCACCACTTGTTTCTCCCAGGGAGCGAGCTTTTCTTTAAACTGATCGGTAAAGGCAAAGCCGCAAGCTGGACAGACACTGACGGTATAGAGGATGGGATTGAGTGACTGCTCCTTGAAACGAGTGAAGAAGTCTGTGTCCCGATGTACCATCGTCAACGAGCCGCTCCGCACCCTCTTCGTAGTGAAGGTAGCTTGGCAATGACGGCAAATGCAGGACTTATCATAAAGTGCGGAAACCTTCTCGATCATGGCAAAAGTCCCCTTTCTCTTTTACAAATAGCTGTTTACGGATATGCTGATATATGTAACATTTGTGGAATTGAAAGTTCGCTTTTGTTGCGCTATAATTTTCCTACGTCTGATTATAACGTAAAGCAATGACGGAGACTAGTACGCAGGACCTATTGGTTTTCAGGGAGAAGATGCCGCAGACTGGGAGCATCTTTAGCACAATAGCTGCCGAATTCACTCCAAAGCCGCACTCTGAACCGTTTTTACGCAGTAGGAGCAGCCGGGTCACTCCCGTTAGAAGTGGTCTTAAGTGAGGCAAAAGTCACGCTTTTGTCTGTGGTGATTCATCTATCACAGCCATCGCGTTTTTGTCTAACAAGGGTGGTACCGCGAGAAAAAAGTAACTCGTCCCTTTTTAGGGGCGGGTTTTTCTTTTTTCACGATAAGAATTTATAAAATTCTTATTCGCATAAGGGCAACTACGCCTCCGCGAAAAAGCCTGACGTAGCCTAGTTTTCTACTCACAAAAAACAATAAAGGAGCGATTTGAAGTGCAAACTCGGTTGCAAGAGATGAAAGACTCCGCACTGGGCCAGATCGGTCAGGTAACGGAATCCGCACCACTTCAGGAATTGCGCGTCAAGTACCTGGGGAAAAAAGGGGAGCTGACGGAGCTTCTGCGCGGCATGGGAAGCCTCTCCGCAGAAGAGCGTCCTCTGGTAGGCCAACTGGTCAACGAAGTCAGAGAAGCGCTCGAGTCTGCTTTCGCGAGCAAACAGCAAGCATTGGAAGAAGCTGCATTGAACGCCAAGCTGTCGTCGCAAACCGTGGATGTCACCTTGCCAGGCCGTCCTGTTCCGGCAGGCAGCATGCATCCGCTCTCCCGCATCATTGAAGAAATTGAAGACATTTTCGTTGGTCTGGGCTTTGAGGTAGCAGAAGGCCCGGAGGTGGAGATGGATCACTTCAACTTTGAAATGCTCAACCTGCCAAAAGATCACCCGGCTCGCGACATGCAAGATACGTTCTACGTAACGGATGAAATCCTGATGCGCACTCATACCTCTCCGGTACAAGCGCGCACCATGTTGAAAAAAGAAGGCAAAACGCCAGTGAAAATCATCTGCCCGGGTAAAGTGTACCGCCGCGATGATGACGATGCGACTCACTCCCATCAGTTCACACAGATCGAGGGTCTTGTCATCGACAAGGGGATCGGCATGAGTGATCTGAAAGGGATTCTGTTGACATTCGCTCGCCAAATGTTCGGTGAAAATCAGCAAATCCGTTTGCGTCCGAGCTTCTTCCCGTTCACCGAGCCTAGCGCAGAAGTCGACCTGCAATGCTTCAACTGTGGTGGACATGGCTGCCGAGTATGTAAACAAACAGGCTGGATCGAGATCCTGGGCTCTGGTATGGTGCACCCGCGCGTATTGGAAATGGCTGGATACAATCCGGAAGAAGTGAGCGGTTTTGCGTTCGGAATGGGTGTAGAACGGATCGCGATGCTGAAATACGGCGTAGAAGATATTCGCCATTTTTATACCAACGACGTTCGTTTCCTGCGTCAGTTCAATCGAGAGTAGAGAGGAGAGGCAAAGATGAAGGTATCGTACCAATGGTTAGCAGAATACGTCGATCTGAGTGATTGCACGCCTCACGAGCTGGCTGAGAAGCTGACTCGCAGCGGGGTAGAAGTAGACGCAGTAGAATCGCGCAATGCGGGCGTTTCTGGCGTTGTAATCGGTTATGTCAAAGAGCGCAGCAAGCATCCGGATGCTGACCGTCTCAACGTATGTATCGTGGATGCGGGACAAGGCGAAGACCTGCAGATCGTCTGCGGAGCGCCAAACGTAGACAAAGGTCAAAAAGTGCTGGTAGCGCTGATCGGTGCAAAGCTGCCTGGCGGCTTGAACATCAAACGCTCCAAGCTGCGCGGTGTGGAATCTCAAGGCATGATCTGCTCGGCAAAAGAATTGGGCCTCAATGATAAGCTGCTGGCAAAAGATCAGCAAGAAGGTATCATGGTACTGCCAGAGGAAGCTGAAATCGGGATGGATGCGATTTCCTATCTCGGTATGGACGACTACGTTCTGGAGCTGGGTCTGACTCCGAACCGCTCCGATTGCTTGAGCATGCTCGGTGTTGCCTATGAAGTAGCAGCCATTTTAGGCAAAGAGGTCTTGCTGCCGCAAATCGAGCTGACGGAGGGTGGCGAGCAAAATCCACTCAACGTGAAGATCGATGCCAGCGAAGAATGCTACCAATATCACGGCCGTCATTTCACCAATGCCAAGATCGCGAGCTCTCCGCAGTGGATGAAAAACCGTCTGATGGCAGCTGGTGTCCGTCCAATCAACAACGTAGTGGATGTAACCAACTATGTGCTGCTCGAATACGGTCAGCCTCTTCACGCATTCGACGCGGGTCAAGTAGCGGATCGCACGATTGTTGTTCGTATGGCAGAGGAAGGCGAAACACTGGTGACATTGGACGATCAGGAGCGCAAACTGGATGCGCAGACTCTGCTGATCACGGATCCGACGAAAGGCTTGGCGATTGCTGGGGTCATGGGTGGAGCCAACTCCGAGATCACGGGTGAAACGCGTGAGATCATCCTGGAAGCAGCTTGGTTCACGCCGAAAACCGTACGTCGCACTGCGCGTTCGCTCGGAATGCGTACTGAGGGATGCGTTCGTTGGGAAAAAGGGGTAGACCAGGCGCGTGTGCAAGAAGCGGGTGAGCGCGCAGCGTCACTGATTCAGCAGTTGTCTGGAGCGACGATCTCCAAAGGTATCTCGTCAGCAGTTGTGACGGAAGCCAAGCCTGCCGTAGTCAGCGTTACTTTGGCCAAAATCAATCAACATCTCGGTACGTCGCTGGTTGCCTCCGATGTATCTCCCATCTTTACTCGTCTTCAGTTCCCATATGAAGCGACTAATGACAGCTGGACGGTTACGGTGCCAACTCGTCGTGGAGACATCACCTTGTCGGAGGATCTGGTCGAAGAAGTCGCGCGTCTGTTTGGCTACGACAACATTCCGACCAGCTTGCCTTCCGGAGCGACGACCCAAGGAAGCCTGACTCCTGAGCAACAGCTCCGCCGCACGATTCGCCGCCATCTGATCGGTGTCGGGCTGAACGAAGCGATCTCCTATGCGCTGGTACACCCGGACCGCGTGGAAGATGCAGCAGGCTTGCATCAGGACAAAGTAAAACCAGTTGCCCTCCTCATGCCGATGAGCGAAGAGCGCAGCGTGTTGCGCACGAGCTTGATCCCTAGCTTGCTGGAGACCATCGCGTATAACAAAAACCGTCAAAATCACGACGTAGCAATCTTTGAACTGGGCCGTGTATTCTTGAGTACGGAAGACAAGCTGAGCCAGCTGCCAGAAGAACGTTTGTATGTGGGTGGCGCTGTAACGGGCCAATGGGTTCCGCAAAACTGGATGGGTGCCAAACAGCCTGTAGATTTTTATCAGGCAAAAGGCATCGTAGAGTCCCTGTTGGCTCGCTTGGGCATCCAAAACGTACAATACAAAGCTGTATCTGACCTGAATGGCATGCACCCGGGTCGCACAGCAGAAGTATCGGCTGGAGACACTTGCCTTGGCTATGTAGGACAGATTCACCCAGGTACGGAAAAGGCGTACGACCTGAGCGAAACGTACGTGTTCCAGCTCGATGTAGCAAAATTGATCGAAGTGGCAGCACGCGTAGGCTTCTACAACCAGCTTCCGAAATTCCCGGCAGTGACGCGCGACTTGGCTCTGGTTGTGGATCGTAATGTGCCTGCTGGTGCGTTGGAAGCGACCATCCGACAAGCGGCGGGAGACCTGCTGGAATCTCTTACCTTGTTCGATGTGTACACAGGTGAGCGAATTGGGCAAGATAAAAAGAGTATGGCTTTTGCGTTGGTACTTCGTAATTCCGAACGTACGCTGCAGGATGAAGAGATCCAACAAGTGACCAACGCTGTGATCGAAGCGCTGAAATCCAATACAGGCGCCGAGCTGCGCATGTAAGCTTGGCTTGACGAAATCTGACATTTTCAGTAACCTAAAATGGATAAGTAGAGCAAAGGTCGCAGTAGGGAGGAACCCCTCGTGCAAGGTGATGGGAAAAATCGTTTGACGGTGGATATCTTTGGCCAACAATACCGGCTCAGTGGAAAGGCAAGTGTCAATCACATACGTACGGTGGCCGGTTTCGTTGATGACAAGATGAACGAGATCGCGAACGGTAACCATCGTTTGGACACGGCCAAGATCGCCGTACTTTCTGCAGTCAATATTGCGGATGAATACTTCCGCCTGCGTCAGGAGTACGAAGAGCTGCTGAAGATCCTTCAGGAAGATGCAAATGGAAAAGAGATAGAGTAAAAAAGGGGGGCCTGTGCCCCTCTTTTCGCATTGTACAGATAGGTGGCGTAGCCAAGTTTACTAGTGAGGAACTTACGGGGACAAAGGGGGAAATGGGATGAGCATGTTGATCGAGCAAGCGTTGGCGGAAAAAAACGAAAAGCTGGGGAACATCTTGCGGGAAATGGGAACGGTCCTGATCGCGTTCTCCGGTGGGGTTGACAGCACATTTCTGTTGGCGCGCGCCGTTGAAGTACTGGGTGATGCGGCAATTGCCGTCACCGCTGCTTCCGAGACGTTTCCGACACGTGAATTTGAAGCCGCCAAACGACTCGCTGCTGGGCTGGGAGCGAGGTTTGTCACGACAGAAATTCGCGAGATGGAAAACCCGAATTTTGTCTCCAATCCCGTGAACCGCTGCTTTTTTTGCAAGGATGGGTTATACGAACATCTAGGGAAGATGGCAGAGGAAAATGAGTGGCGGGCTGTCATTTGTGACGGAGCCAATGTGGATGATCAGGGAGATTATCGCCCTGGCCGTATAGCCGCTGCACAGCGAGGAGTACGCAGTCCATTGCAGGAAGCGGGTTTTTACAAGGAAGATATCCGTGCCATCTCCAAAGAAATGGGATTGCCGACGTGGAACAAGCCTTCATTTGCTTGCCTGTCTTCGAGAATACCTTACGGATCGCAAATTACGCTGGAAAAAATCGATCAAATTGACCGAGCGGAAGGTTATCTGTTGAGCCTCGGCTTCCATCAAGTGAGGGTGCGTCATCATGACAAAATCGCTCGGATTGAAGTGGGTCCTGATGATTTTGCCAGACTGTTGTCGCAACACGTGCAAATCAATCAGACGCTGCAAGAGATTGGCTTTACATATGTGACACTCGATTTGTTCGGGTATCAGACAGGGAGCATGAATGCAGTGCTGGGAACGGACGTGAAAAAACAGCATGGCTGATGTAAAAGCGATTTTGCAGGAAGTACAGGCAGGAAGATTGAGTATTGAACGAGCGAGTGAGCTTTTGCAAGGAGCGGGTATGCTGGATTACGCCACGCTTGATCTTGACCGCGCTGGCCGCACTGGCTTCCCGGAAGTGGTGTACGGCGCAGGGAAACGTATCGAGCAATTGATTGGAATTATGGAACGGCTGCGAGAGCATCAGGAGCTCGTCCTGGTAACAAGGGTGAGCGAGGAACAAGCGAGTCGAGTACTGGAGCGCTGGCCGGACGTGCAATATGAAAAGGAAGCGGGCTTGCTCATATCCAGCCGCGAGCCGTTACGGCCTGTGCGCGATGGATATGTCGCAGTCGTTGCTGCAGGTACTTCTGACTGGGGAGTGGCGCAGGAGGCCGCCTGGACAGCTCGTTGCTTTGGCAGCGAAGCACGCGTGATTGCGGATGTCGGTGTAGCAGGTATTCATCGCCTTTTTGGGCGACTGGAAGAAATCAGGTCAGCCTCAGTCATTGTCTGTGTGGCAGGAATGGAGGGGGCGCTTGCCAGTGTATTGGCTGGTCTGGTCGACATTCCTGTGATTGCCGTTCCAACCAGTGTCGGTTACGGTGCGAACTTCGGCGGGGTGTCTGCGCTTTTATCCATGCTGAATTCCTGCTCGACGGGAGTTGCGGTGGTAAATATCGACAATGGCTTCGGTGCTGGCTACATGGCAGGGATGATTCACAAGCAAACGAGCAAAATGATGTGAAAAACAGGAGAGCCAACCCATTGATTCGGGTTGGCTCTTTTCCAAAACCAGTTACGTTTCCTGCTTGTTTCCTGCATCACCGTTATGGAGATCCATGTGAGTCTTAATCGGGATGAACAGGTCGATGATCCCGATGACCAGAGAGGCGAGGAGTGCTCCCAGAATGGTAACGCGGAAACCGGAGACTACATACTGAGTCAAATAGATGACGACGGCACTGACGATAAAACCGACGATCCCACGATTATAAGGTGAGATCCGATCGCCGAACATCGCTTCGATGACCCAGCCCAGCAGGGCAATGACAACAGCCGCCAACAAGGCTGTCCAAAAACTGCTAACGGAAAAGCCAGGAACCAGAAAGCCGACAAACATCAGGACTACGGCAGCGACGATAAAGCGGACGATATGGCGCATGATCGTCATGTGTACTCCTCCTTTATAATTGTTTCATTTTCATTCTGGCTATTTGTGTGTCGAACTATGCCAGATGAAGGCGTGTAAAATTATCCTTGGAACGGATGGCATGATATAATGAGTAGATCGAATGGCTTACGCATTTTTTGACAGGCACGGGTGAGCCGATGGAGGAAAGTAAGGAGGATATCAGTGGAACAACGGGTACTAAAAACATTGGAATATGATAAAATTGTCGCTCTGTTGGTAGATAAAGCGACTTGCACATATGGAAAAGAAAAAGCTGCCGAGCTGCTTCCGTTCATGCGTATGGAGGAAGTGAGCATCGCCCAGAAAGGAACGGCCGAAGCGGCTACCGTACTGCGACTGAAAGGGAGCGTGCCGCTTGGAGGAATTCGGGATATCCGTGGGCCTGTACAACGTGCACGACTCAACGCCATGCTCGCCCCTTTGGAGCTGATGGATATTGCCAGCACGGTTTCAGCCGGCCGCAGGCTCAAGAATTTTGTGCTCGATATGTGTGATGACCATGAATTGCCGCTGCTTCGTGATCAGGCGGAGCGTATCGAAGGCTTGCGAGAGCTGGAGATGGAAATTCGCCGTTGTGTAGATGAAAGCGGCGATATTTTGGATAGTGCCAGCGTCGAGCTTCGCCAGGTCCGCCAAGAAATCAGGCAATTGGAAGCGAGGATCCGGGAAAAGCTGGATTCCATGACTCGTTCTTCCTCATACCAAAAAATGCTGATGGAAAACATCGTGACGATTCGCGGTGACCGCTTTGTGATTCCTGTGAAGCAGGAGTACCGTCATGTATTTGGAGGCATTGTGCATGATCAGTCGGCTTCCGGTGCTACGCTCTTTATTGAACCAGAAGTCATTGTTTCCATGAACAACAAGCTTCGAGAGCTGCGTCTGCGCGAGGAGCGAGAAGTAGAGCGGATCTTGTATTTGTTGACGGAGCAAGTAGCTTTTGCTGTAGAGGCGCTGATTGAAAATGTCGACGCGCTGACCGAGCTGGACTTCCTGTTTGCCAAGGCACAATTGGCATGGAGTATGAAAGCAATATGCCCGCGATTGAACGATCGTGGTTACTTGAATATGAGAAAAGCGCGCCATCCCTTGATTCCGCGTGAAGTCGTCGTACCTGTCAGTGTGGAGTTGGGTGGCGAATATCAGGCGATCGTCGTCACCGGACCCAATACGGGAGGGAAAACCGTCTCATTAAAAACAATCGGACTGCTTTCTCTTATGACGATGGCTGGACTGCATATTCCTGCAGAGGAAGAAAGTGAAATGACCGTGTTCTCCTCCGTTTTTGCCGATATCGGGGACGAACAATCGATTGAGCAAAGTCTCTCCACGTTTTCCAGCCATATGAAAAATATTATTCACATTTTGGATACGATGGACGAAAAAAGCCTGGTACTGTTTGACGAGCTGGGAGCGGGTACAGACCCTACGGAGGGAGCTGCCCTGGCGATGTCCATCATCGACCACGTTATCGAGTCAGGAGCACGCCTGGTTGCGACGACACACTACAGTGAGTTGAAGGCATATGCCTATGACAGACCTGAGGTGATCAATGCGAGCGTAGAATTTGATGTAGAGACCCTGCGTCCTACCTACCGTCTCCTGGTTGGCGTGCCTGGACGCTCCAATGCGTTTGCCATCGCAAGACGACTGGGGCTGCCTGAGGCGATCATCGATGTTGCCCGTGGCTCCATCAGTGAAGAAGACAATCAAGTAGAGAGCATGATCGCTTCGTTGGAGCGCAACCGCAAGTCAGCCGAGGCAGAGCGGCAACAGGCAGAAGAACTCCGACGGGAAGCAGAGAAGCTGCATCGCGAGCTGGAAGAAGAACGTTCGCGCTTTGCTGAGGAGAAGAACAAGCGGATGGAGCGCGCAGAGGACGAGGCGCGTATCGCTGTTCAGTTGGCAAAAGAAGAAGCAGAGACGATCATCCGCGAGCTTCGTGAGATGATGGCAGAAGGCATGGAAATCAAGGAGCATCGCTTGATCGATGCCAAAAAACGTCTGGGTAATGCTGTTCTGGAGCTGGATAAGGAAAAAGTGAAGAAGCCCGCCAAGGCCGTTCGTGCCACTCAGATTAAAGTGGGCGACGAAGTCATGGTGACCAGCTTTGGACAAAAGGGTACCGTACTGGAAAAAGTAAACAACAACGAGTTTCTCGTGCAGATCGGCATCATGAAAATGAAGGTGAAAAAAGACGACATGCACGTCCAGAACTCCGTGCAGCAAAAGCAACAGGCTACTCCGTACACGTCCGTAAAACGCAGAAGCGACAACATCAAGATGGATCTGGATTTGCGTGGCTACAATGTAGAGGATGGCATTCGGGAGATCGATCAATTCCTCGATGATGCGTTGTTGGCCGGCTTGCACTCCGTCTCGATTATTCACGGTCACGGTACCGGTGTGCTACGCAAGGGAGTGCACGAATATTTGCGTCATCACCGCAACGTCAAATCATTCCGTTTAGGTGGGCAAGGTGAAGGCGGAGTAGGTGCCACCATTGCCGAACTGAAATAAAAACGGGAGGGGACACCATGGGGAGCCTGCTGAACAATCAATACTTTGCTACGGCAGCTTATTTTACCGTAACAGGGCTGATGATGATCCTGTTCCTGTCCATTTTTGAATTGGTGACGCGCTACCGTGTCTGGCACGAGTTAAAGCAAGGAAATATGGCTGTTGCCATGGCAACGGGTGGAAAAATATTCGGCATAGCCAATATCTTCCGTTACTCGATCCAGGAGCACGCTTCTATGGGAGAGGCTCTAATCGGGGCTACATTTGGCTATTTCCTGCTCTTGGTGAGTTATTTTATTTTTGAATTCATGACACCGAGCTACAAAATTGATGATGAGATTGCCAAGGACAACCGGGCGATAGGGTTTATCGCCATGGTGTTGTCCATCGGCTTTTCCTACATTATTGGCGCGAGTCTGACAAGGTAGATTGGAACAAATTCGTCTAGTTGCAGGAGGGAAAAGGTATGGTTCATCCCGACTTGAAACGATGCGTTGTAACGGTTGTCGAGGGAAGCAAGCAAACGTCTATTTCTTTGATGGAGGGCGACAACCTCCTATTGGGGTTAGTACGCGCCAGTATGCCAGTTGAGTTTTTTTGCACGACTGGAAAATGCACGACCTGTCGCTTGCGAATGGTCATTCCGGAAGGTTCTGCAGGCATGCCGTCTGAAACGGAGCAATATCGGTTAGGTGCAGAAGCGATGTCACTCGGCTACCGTTTGGCTTGTCAGGTGTATGTGTCAGGTCCGATGACGGTTTATTTGGAGAGCTAGGATGGCACTCCCGAGCAGAAACCATGATTGTACGAGGAAGAGATCGAGAGTATAATTAGGTTTTGGCAGAGTGCGACAAGTGCACGGAGCCGAACCAGATGAAAGAACATGAGGAGGATTCAGCCTTGGAAACGTTGTACAAGGTCCTCATAGGATTATGTGTCATCTTTGTAGCGGCAGGAATTTACTATCTGTCGTAACTGAATTGCCTGTGGCCGCGTAATTACCATTGCGTGGACCTTACCTTAGAGAACTTGAAAGAGGAGATATAGAAATGACTCAGCCTGTACGCGTAGCTGTTGTGGGATTGGGGTTTGTCGGCTTGCCATTGGCGCTTACCTATGCCATGAAAGGAGCAAGCGTCGTAGGCGTTGACGCCTTACCTCGTGTTGTCGATGAGATCAATGCCGGGCATTCCCATCATCTGGAGTCCTATCAGGGGAAAACGTTGCCTGAGATTCTTCGTGAGCAGATTGACGCGGGACGATTCCATGCGACGACTTCTTACGTCGAAGCAGCGGCAAGCGTGAATAACTATATTGTAACGGTTGGCCTGCCGGTTCAAAACGGAGATCCTGATCTGGGACCCTTGAAGAGCTGTGCAGAAACGTTGGGCAGCGTACTGAAAAAAGGCGATACCGTCATGATTCGCAGTACGGTGGTTCCAGGTACAACACAAGAAGTCATCTTGCCTATTCTGGAAGAAGTGAGCGGTCTGGTCGCAGGTACAGATTTCTTCCTGACTTATTGTTCGGAGCGAATTGCAGAAGGACGAGCCTTCGAAGAGTTCATTAACATGCCGCTCGTACTGGGTGGTATCAATGAGCTGAGTGCTGCAAAAGGGAAAGAACTGCTTTCCGTCATCAGCGAAACAGAAGTGACTATTTCGGATATTCGCGTGGTGGAAACAGCGAAGGTCATTGAGAACATTCAAAGGGATGTCAACATCGCAATGGTGCAGGAATTTGCCCGTTTTGCGGAATCGTTTGGGATTGATACATTTGAACTGATCAAGGTTGCGAATACCCATACTCGTGTAAACCTGCTGACCCCTGGTCCTGGTGTAGGCGGTTTCTGCCTGCCAAACGCGCTGTATTACCTTCAGCCGAAGGCAAGAGAGCTGGAAGTAGGCCTGCCTTTGCTGCAACAAGCCCGCATGACCAATGATGCTGTCCCAGACGTACTGATTGGCATGCTTGAAAACGCATTGAAGTCGAAAGACAAAGCACTGGTGGGTAGTCGCGTTGCCGTTTTGGGACTGGCAATGAAGGATTTTTCCAACGACGACCGCGTCAGTCCAGTGAATGACCTGATCAAGCTCCTCCAGGCGAAGGGGGTAGAGGTGCTTTCCTATGATCCAGCGGTACCTACTTCTTATGACCATAAGGCTGAGAGCTTGGAAGCAGCTGTCAAAGGCGCAGACGCACTGTTCCTGACTGCAGTGCAAAAAGAGTTCGCCGAAGCGGATTGGGCAGCTGTAGCCAGTCTGATGGCTGACTCACCGATCCTGTTTGATACCAAAAACCGTATCCCGCGTGATCTGGTAAGCCAGGCAACCGTGGTGCGCATCTAATCAGTGAAAAGACCTCTATGGACGGATTGTCCGTGGAGGTCTTTTTACAGCCTGAAGATTGAAAAGAACACCTCCGCTCGCTTGTGAGGAAGGTATCTAGGTCGTTAATCTTTTAATTCCGTAATCACTTTGGAAGCGAATGTTTCATCCGGTGTGGGAAACATTTGATACTGATGACGAATTTCGATTTCTTTTTCGTACTCGGTGTTTTGCAGATTATGCTCCACATCTTCGTTCACGAGATGGGCCTGCTTTTCATTGCGTTCAGCCATGATCACTCACCTCCCATACACGTATCATGTGCCTCATCACTCTTGACCATGCTTGTATAGATTGCGCGAGGCTAGGTAATGCTAAGCGGGTAAGGCCAAAAATTTCAATTCATGTAAGGTTACATGCTAGGAGGCAAAAATGGAACGCGGTAAAGTGAAATGGTTTAACAGTGAAAAAGGCTTTGGATTTATTGAACGCGAGGGTGGAGAAGATGTGTTTGTTCACTTCTCAGCGATTCAGGGGGACGGCTACAAGACGCTTGACGAGGGACAAGAGGTAACGTTTGACGTGGAAAATGGTCAACGTGGCCCGCAAGCGACGAATGTAACGAAAGTCTAACCACAAAAAGCCAACAGACTCGCATTACGGGGTCTGTTTTTCTTTTCGATGGAAAGAAAAAAGGATGGAGAAGTGAGCGGCCAGCTCGTTTCCCCACCCTTTTTGAACGTACGGGAATTTAAACCGCGGTCGCTCATCCTTGAGGAGGCCTCGATAGAGGTTTACTAATTTAGAAAAATTCAGCGCCAGCTGCCAGATTGAGCATCGCACGCATCGTAGTGTACAGATCCTGTTGATCATGTGCCGTGTAATAGACCGTACCCGTTTCTGTTTCGTAGCGGCTGCCTGGTACGATGGCTGCCATCTCAGCTTGTCCTGTATGGCAGAATTGAACAGCCATTTCCATAGGTACAGCTGTTTGGAAAGGTGCGATTTGTTTCACGTTGCCCAAAGCGAGCTTCGTTTGCTTTTTCAATTCGGCAGTAGCTTCTGCACGAGACAGGCAGGTAGCAGCGGTACGGGATACTGCTTTTTTGACGACCGCTGTGGCAATGCCGGGAATCAGTTCCTTTGCCTCTTCAGCGATGAGATCGTCTCCAGAGACCATACATACCGGTACTTGATACAGTCCAGCGTACACTGCGTTAAAACCGAATTCACCGACTACGCGTCCATTGATGTACAAGTTTCGAATCACGCCGGACATGGTGTGGCTCAGCACGCCTGGTACGCCCTGGCGAGTGTGGTAACCGATGAAGAGGGCTGCGTCGAAGCTGTCGTCCAACCCTTGCATCATGGAGTAATTACGTGGAGAGCCAGCCAGGAGCTTCGCCTTTGGATTCAGAGACTCCCACAAAATATTATTCATGGTATTGTGGCTGTCCGCGACCAGGATTTCTGTTGCGCCTGCCTCGATCGCTGCTTCGATCACCGCGTTGGCATCATCGGTCATGAACTGACGGCCACGCTGGTAGTTCACACCTGCATCTGGATTAATATAAGTGTTATCGACAATTCCGGAGATCCCTTCCATGTCAACGGAGAGAAATACTTTCATCTGTTTTTTCATCCTTTCACGTACGATTCAGTAAATTGCCTCAGTTCTATGTTAACCAGATTGTCCAACGAGAGGCAACAACGAATAATTTTTGCATGAAAAAAAGCACGACGAGCGCTCTGGATCTGCGAGTCGTGCTTTTTATTAATGTAAGAATTTGCGATACAGGGACAAGATCTTTTCGGTCATCAGTTCAATCGTAAAGGAGGTTTCGACTTTTTCCAGCGCATTTTGGACCATGGATTGTCGTAGCTCATTCGATTTCTGCAATTGACCCATGGCTTGGGCCAGGGCTGATGGATCGCCCGGTTCCACGACCAAACCAGTCTGTTCATGGAAGACGAATTCTTTGACGCCTCCTACATTGCTGGCCACGACGGGTACTTCCGATGCCATAGCCTCGATGATCGTGTAGCCCAGTCCCTCGTAAAAGGAAGAGTGAACAAAGCTATCGCAGGCGTTCAGGCACGCAGGGATGTCCTGGCGGAAGCCAGCGAAACGGACCTGCGATTCCAGACCGAGCTGGCGAACCTGATTTTCCAGACCATCGCGTTCTGGACCATCGCCCACAAGCACCAGATAAGCAGTGGAGTCAGTGTCTCGTACCACTTTGGCGAACGCATCGACGAGCACAGGCAACCCTTTGACCGGAACGAAGCGTGCTACCGTTCCAAACAAAAAGGCATCCTCTGGAATATCCCACTCTTCGCGCAGGCGGGCCCGATTTTCAGCGCGCAGCTGAGTCTGACGGTAAGGAGATAAGTCCATCCCGTTGTAGATGACGCTGATGTCACGAGCGGGAATCCCCTGTTCACGGAGAATGCTCGCCAATGCCTCGCTGATAGCGATGTAGTGTCGGTTCCATTGACGGGTGCCTCGTTCCATCAGGCTGACGATCGCATAAGCGAGAGGGCTGGCATAATCGTAGCGCAAGAAACTGTGAACGGTTGTCAGCAGCGGGACACCCATCCCGCGAGATGCCAGTCTGGAAAAGAAATTGGCCTTGATGCCATGAGTATGTATAATTGCTGGTTCAAACGACTGGAACGTATCCCGTAGTGCACGCAGCAGGCGCAAGTCAAACCGTCCGAACTGATCCAGTGTAAAGACGGTGATTCCCGCTTCTCTCAGCTTGCTGGCAAAGAGGGAGTCATAAAAACAAACGACTGCTACCTCCACTTCCGCAACGGGAAAAGTGGAGACCAAATTGAGGATATGCTGTTCCGCTCCGCCAAATTCTCCCCCACCAATCACGTGGAGGACTCGTAATTTGCTCATCTAATTTCACCCGAATCGTAGTAAGAAAGCCATTTTCACTATAGCAGATGCCTGATAGATTCGCAATAAGACAGCACTTATGGTATCGTTTAGAGGAAAATGAAAAGGACAAGGACGGTTACAAAATGAATGACCACAACGTGTTGATCATATGCTACATCTTTCCTCCCATCGGTGGTGGCGGAGTGCCAAGACCGTTGAAAATGGCTAAATATTTAGGGGAGTTTGGCTGGAAGGTACATGTACTGACGGTAGAGCCAGCGTACCACGCCACATTAGATCCTTCGCTCTTGGCTCAGCTGCCTCCTGAGGTGACGATCCATCGGGCAAAGGAATGGCAGGCACTGCCGAAAAGAGGAGCCGCTGTGGCACCGGCTGCAGCATCCGGGGGGGGACAGGCTACCAAGCCTTCCGTTAAGACGGTGTTGAAAAAACAAATGGTCAATGTGTTGAAGAAAGCCAAGCCGTACTTGCTGATCCCAGATGATCAGATTCTGTGGATGCCAAACGCTGTAAAGCTCGGGCGGGAAATCATGAAGCAGGAAAAAATCAACGTGATCTTTTCGACTTCGGGTCCGGTAACGAATCATCTGGTCGCTCGCAAGCTTGCCCGTGAGTTTGACACCAAGTGGGTAGCTGATTTCCGCGATCCGTGGACACAAAATATGCATACTTCTGGCATAGGTTGGCGGGAACGGATGGAAGAGAGGATGGAGGCAGATGTCATGCTGGAGGCAGATGCGATTACCACTGTCACGGCGACCTTTGCAAAGAATTTTCAGGCCAAGCATCAGGAGCGTATCAAACGTCTCGAGCTGATTTACAACGGATTTGATCAGGCCGATTTTGATGGTTTGAAGCCGAACCATGTGGCAACAGGGAAATTTCACGCGGTATACGCCGGGATCTTGTATCAAAAGCGCAATCCGAGGCTGCTCCTGCATGCCATCCGCGAGCTCATCGACGCTGGTGAGGTCGATCAAAACGATTTGCTGCTCAGTTTTGCAGGTGTATTTGACTATCCGGGTTATTCCGAAAATCGCGACTGCGTAGAGCAGCTTGGTTTAGGGAAGATCGTTAGGGAGTTAGGCAATTTGCCGCACAAGGAAGCGCTGGGTTTGATGAAAGGGGCAGACGCTCTGCTGCTGATTGGCGATGTTTCTGCTGACGCTGGAGCGTACATCCCAGGAAAACTATACGAGTACATGGGAATCGGCAAACCAATCCTCGCGTTAAACAAAGCGGGGGAAGCGACAGAAATTATTGAGAAGTTCCAATTGGGACAAGTAGCCGATCCCGAGGAAAAAGACGCGGTCAAACAAGCGTATTTACAGTTGTACAAAGAATGGAAAGCTCAGGAGGTCAGTAACGAGACTCAGCGCGGCGCAGACTTTGCAGAAAGGGTCAAACCGTATGAGCGGCGTGAGCAGGCCAGACAGCTCGCTGCACTCATGGAGGACATTCTGGATTAAGCTTGAGCATAGGAGAAACGAATACCCCCGTAGCCACAGGTTGCGGGGGATTTTAGTAAAGACAGGTGAGCGTTCACGGTGAAGCTGGGTATATTGAATTTGCGTGCGTATAATTTTTTTTATTTTTCCCTTTTGTCGATCTTCATTTCGTTTTTACCCGTGTATTTGACATTCCGAGGGGTAACTCCTGGCCAAATCGGGATGATGGTGGGATTCGGCTCGTTTGTAGGAATCTTGTCTCAACCGTTTTGGGGGATGGTTAGTGATAAGTACAAGACGATCAAACGAGTCATTTTGTTTACCTTGGGTGCCTCAATTGCGGCGGGCATGTTTCTTTTCACTACAGACCATTTCTCCTTTCTGTTTCTCTTGGTCGGGGCTATGTACTTTTTTCTGCTACCCACTGATCCATTGACTGAAAGCTTGAATTACCGGAAAGCCCAAGAGCATCAGATCAGCTTTGGCTCCGTCCGGACCTTCGGGGCGATCGGTTATGCTACAGCGTCTTTGATCATCGGGTGGACAGTAGATCAGTTGGGGATGGATCGGTTGGCATGGCTCTTCTTGGGGTATGGCTTGCTTGCATTCGTCTTTGTTCTTGTCGTCTCCGATGCGCCAGCCAGCAGCAAAAAGCTGTCCAGGCAGGAGCTGAAGCAATTTTTCTTTTATCCAAAGACGCTCCAGTTCTTTTTGCTGGTGCTCATCGCGGCGACCCCTCACAGGACCAACGACAGCTTTCTCGGCGTCTTTGTGCAGAGCCTCGGCGGAAGTACAGGGGCAGTGGGGCAAGCGTGGTTTTTGGCGGCGATCAGCGAGGTCGCATTCTTTGCGCTTAGTGCCCGTATCTTGCAAAAGTGGAGCGAGATCAAGCTGATAACGTTGGCCACAGCTCTCTACACGATTCGTTACGTACTGTGCGCTCTGGCACCTTCAGCTGAGTGGGTCGTATATCTACAGCTCACTCAGGGTGTGACCTTCGTCATCTTTTACACGGCAACCATCCAGTACTTGTACCGAATCATTCCTGAGGAGTGGAAAGCGACAGGGCAAACGGTGCTGGCGGTTCTGTTTTTCGGCATTTCCGGGATCATTGGGTCGATTGCAGGTGGATGGGTGTTCCAGCAGTTTGGGGGAGGGGCGCTTTACATGGCGATGGCTGTATGTTCACTCGTGGCTTTTGGGTATAGTCTGTTTCTTTGGCGGACAAAGGAAACGGGAGAGAGCAGGATATGAGAACACTAACGTTTCATGACGGCGAGCTGACAGGGACAAGCAAGGGAACGGTGCGGGTGGGGTGATTCAACAAAGAAAAAAAGACCTGACGATTGCCGTCAGATCCTGATCCATTTGCCTGCTGCGATTTCGATGCAGCAGGCTTTTTTATTAGTACAGCAAATACTTTTCCACTTCATCCGGCTCCTTGATGTTAATGCCGCCAGTATCTCCATACTTGTACAGATTAAACTTAACTTGCTGGTCCATGGTACCGGCTTCAGGAAGTGGTAGGATGATCCAGGTCTCGTATTGGTGGATCAAGCGATCTTCCTTGCCGAACCAGAATGTTGTCTTGATCGTGGATTCCTTCAAAATGTAATCGAGGTCTGGACGATCGCCCAGTTGTTTTTTCAACGGCTCAAACAAGGGACTTCGACTGTTCTTCAGCCAATCCGCGCCGGTCATCTTCAACTGGAACGGGACGCATACCACACCGATTGCTTTTTCATCTGGCAATTGAACCGCCCGATCCATGAAGGGCAGCCAATCCTCGAAGCCCTTCAGTACATCAAATTCGAGTGGCTCATCCGGGGCAGTCACCCAGTACTCATTGGCGCGGATGTAGCGTTTGTCGTTGATACGGTAATACGTATACGGCTGCGCAGCAATGCGGGTACCGACGTTGTAGCCTTTGCCGTTGATGACGGCCCCGTCAAACATGCTTGTCGTAGAGCGAGAGAGGATCCTGTTTATCACGTGGCCTTTGTACCAGAAGGCCTGTGCTTCTTTATCCGTTTTCCCTTTTTCCAGGGCCGTTTTCATCCATTCTGCAGCCGACTCGGTTTGTGCCGTTGTCGTCTGCTCCGGTTTCATGTCGAAGTTGGTGGAAGCAAATGCTTTTGTCCCTGACTCATATGTGCAGCCGCCGAGCAGGGAGGCCGTGCAAAGGGCGGCGAGCAATGCCCATGCCTTTGTCGATTTACGCATGGCGAAACCTCCTTACGACTCCATATCCCAACAGTCCCGCGAACAGAATGATCGTGAGCGTGAATACCGGAATGTTGTGCTCTTTGAAGACGAGAATGCGATGCGTATTCTCCATGCCGGCAACAATTTCATTTTGTTTGTCGCCATCGATGTCACCGATTTGGACGTTGATCAGCGGCAAGTAAATGCGCCAGTTTTGTTTCAACCCTTCAGGCGTATAGTCATAGCCAGACAGGTAACGCGCATCTGTGGTGCTCACCCAGCTTTTCGCCTTGGCTACAATCTCAGGCTTCTCGTCGTTGCCAATCGCGACGAAATTGGAGAATCGAAAGCTCTTGTCTCTCTCTGCGCTTGCCCACAAAATGTCCCACGTGCCGTCAGGCTTTGGCTTCAAGATGTACGAAGGTCTGCCAGCGACCAAAAGCTCATCTACTTTGTCGTGGTCAATATCGGCAGGAATGAATTCCCCTGTGGCGAGCTCGGCTTCCTTTCGGGTCAGCTTATATGCTTCTGTCACTGTGCCATCCGGTTCGACAGCCATCACACTCAGATGCTCGCCCAAAACAATCAGCCCTTCGCGTCCATCAGGCAGCATCATGGTAGTCAACAGCTTGGTGGCTTTTGTCGAGCCCCCAAATGGTTTGCCATCATAAGTACCTGTCACCATTCCGTTTGTGATGTGCAGATCTCTGTACTTTGTTCCCAACTCATGACGGACATCCATGCTGCCTTTGTTTTCAGCAAGCAGGTCGGCGATATTGTTCATATCGAGAACAAAAGCGCGGTACGGAGTCGTTCCGGCCTGCATCATGCCTTCCGAATACGGTTGTCGCTGCACGTTCGGCACGAGCTGACCGTCTTTCATCGTGTAATACGGGAAGCCAGGGTAATCCGTCGGCAGTTTTTCCTTGATCAGCGTCATGGTCTCTTCCGGAATCTGATCGTTTGGCATGCGCACCATTTTGCCGTCTTTCCAGGTCAGAGCATAGAGGGCGACAGGCTCAGGCTGCAAGTGCCGCAGCTTGTCTGCCAGCGCTTTTTTCTCCTCTTCTGTCCCTGGCTTATCCGTTTTTTCGGGCAATGGAAGCTCCTCGGCATTGCCGTAGGTGATGATTTCCATTTTGCCATCGCCATCGACGTCGTACAGCGTCGTCGGGAAGTAATCTACCCAATCGCCGTTGTACAGGCGGTCCGATTCATATTGCACTGTAAAATGGCTCAGAGCTGTCAGTGTATCGCGGTTGAACGTGACATTGGCCAGAACCGCGATCAACACCAGTGAGCCTACTGCGAGCCAGTTCAGGCGACCGTACCATTTTGCGAGCAATGCGATCACAATGACCGCGACAGCACCGCCAATCAAAAGAGCTACGGTGGTTTTTACGTCTACACGGGTCAGAGCCCGATCAAGCAGCAAGAAGCCGATGGTAAACACAAGCACCTGACGACGCTCTGCGGGGTGGATCACATAGTAGCAAAAAGCGAGCAGCGGCAGGAAGATCAGTAAAGCGATCCATGTCAAATCAAGAAACGCTGGCTTTACAAGCAAATGGTAAATAAGAAACAGGGCGATGGCGTACAGCGCCCAGCTTATGGTTTGGAGAATAGGATTGCGGCGCATGGGTTCACCACCTTTTATTTTGTGTCTGGTCGACGAATAAAGCGCAGAGGAAGCCGCCAAACAGCCAGAAATAGAGGGCCATGAACGGCACCTCGAAAATGTTTTCCACGAGGTTGTGCGTCGCTACCGCAATCAACCCGCCGAATAGTCCGAGCACGGAGAAAAAGTGCGGCGAACCTTGCAGCTTGCGAACAAGCCCGGCTCCATACTTCAGCATGGAGATGACCAGACCGATCAAAATAATGATTCCGATCAGGCCGTATTCCGCCAGACTCTTGAAGAAGTAGCTGTCAGAATAAATCGTTCCAAAATGCCTGGAAGCAACTGCTCCTCCGTGATGACCGAGTCCGACTCCGAACAAGGGCTCTACTCTCATTTTATCATACGCTTCTCCCCACCGGCCCACACGTCCGCCTTGACTGCTGGATTCGAAGTATTCAGGTGTGAACAGCGTGAAAATCCGGTTTTTCACTGTCCCTACCATCGGGACAGATTCCGGAACGAAGAACAGTGCCACAAGCCCGATGATGCCTGCGAGCACCAAATAACCGGCGATCCGTTTGTTCCAGATGTAGAAGCAAATGAACAGGGCAAAGGCGAGAGCGAACCAGGCGCCGCGTGATCCAGTCAGGAGCAGTGCGAGCAAGGTAGTCAGCGTAACGACAGCCCAGAGCCATTTTTCTTTTTTGCCGGTGGTTTTCACGAACAGCCCAGCGGCCACAGGTGCGATCAATGCCATATAGCTACCCAAAACGTTCGGGCTGGTTACGAACGAGAAGGCGCGGGTCGTGATCGCTTCACCTTCCTGTACCCATGATTCAGGCGTCTTCACACCGACCGCGACCTGCATGACACCGACCAGCGCTGCCAAAAAGCCGACGAGTGCGAGTCCTTTCATGAGCTTGTCCAGCTGCTCCGGCGACTGCAGGAGGTAGAAGCCCATCAAAAAGGCGATGATGTACTGGTAGACCGAGCGGAATCCTTCCAAGCTAGCATCCCAGTTCGCCATGTCCGTTACCATCATGGCAAGGCCAAGGACAAAAAAAGAACTGAGCAAATGCTTGATTCCAGGCATGGTTCGGTTGGTTTGCAAGAAAGCGCCGAAAGTAAACACCAGCAGAACGAGGAGCAGTGCCTCATCCCAAAAAGACGAAACGACGGGAATCGGTAGAATTTTCCGCAACACATAATCAATGACAGGATAGGCCAAAAGCAAATACAACCACGTGGTTGATTGGCTTCCCCACTTCAACACGGTTTCTCTCATTTTGATTGTAGTCCTCCTACACGCAGGGATTAACCTGTCTATTATAATGAATCCATCTAGCTCGCCGCAAGCCGGGCAGGAAAGTGGTTGGTAGGAACGGTAGAAATAAGATATGATAACAAAGTATTTACAAGCATTCGTTGTTTACTAGGGATAGGAGATAAGGTACATGAGTTTGTTAAAAATCGCTTCAATGATTGTCGTGCTGACGCTGGTCGGAAGGCTGCTGGGCTTTTTCCGCAGTATCTACCTCTCCAGCTTGTACGGGACAGGAATGGAGTCAGATGCTTTTAATATTGCAGCAACGATTCCGCTCACGTTGTTTTTGGTCGTGCCCGGAGCTGTAAATGCAATCCTCATTCCGACGATGCGTGGACTGATGGAAAAAGAGCAACGCACGGCTGAGCTGTACCACAAAATGCTGACGATCATACTCGTCGTCTTTGTCGTGATGGCGGGACTGGGAGTGGGTTTTTCTAGGGAAATGGCTGCAATGTTTGGCCTGACGGGAGCCAAGCTGGACCTGACGGCTGATATGCTGCAGTGGATGTGGCCATCTGCGATTTTTATCGGTTTGACGGGGCTGTGGTCGAGCATTTGCAACTCGCATCAGCATTTCTTTACGCCGACGCTGGGAACGGTCGCAAATGGGGCGGTTGTCATCGTCAGTATGTATCTGTTGGTGCCGGTGTACGGCCCGAATGGACTTGCGATTGCAACCTCGCTCGGGTACTTGGCTGCGATGCTGACGATGATTCCGGCCTTGCGCCGCTTTGGCTACGAGCATCGGCTGTCGTTTGCCTGGCGAGAGGATGCTGCACTAAAAGGAATGGGAGAGAGGGTCATCCCGATTCTCATCGGTGCTGTCGTAGCTCAAGCGACGACGTTTCTGGAGCGAGGATTCGCCGAAGGAGTAGGAACGGGTGTCATTTCTGCTCTGGCCAATGCCAACCAGATTGTACAAATGCCAATGGCAATATTTGTAGGTGCGTTTACCTTGCCACTTTTCCCTCTGCTCGCGAGCCACGTGAAGCGCGGAGAGATGAAAGAAATGAAGCTTATCCTGCAAAAAGGGCTGGCCTATCTGCTGATTTTGCTCATTCCTGTGACAGTTGGTCTTGCTTTGTACGCTGAACCTGTCGTGCGGCTTGCCTTTCAACGGGGAGCGTTTGATGAACACTCCGTCGCATTGACGGCTTGGGCGTTGCCGTTCTATGGGCTGGGTCTTTACTTTTTAGCAGCTCGCGATTTATTGACTCGCGCCTTTTATGCGCTGGAGAACACACGTACACCCGTCGTGATTGGAGTGATCGGAATCGGGGTGTACGCAGTCGCCAACTGGTTGTTGATTCCAGCGATGGGTCACGGCGGAATTGCACTCGCCAATGCCTTGTCCGCTCTCAGCCAGGCAGTCTTGCTCTTCTTTTTGCTCTGGAGAGCTGTGGGTAATCCCGTTCAGGCTGGCTTCCTCAAGACGCTAGCCAAGACGTTATTCGCTTGTGCGATCATGGGAGGGGCCATTGTTTTAGTAGACCCTTGGTTATCGCTATTGCCTCTATGGATCTATTTGCCACTGGGGATCGGAGGCGCTGCGCTGATTTATTTGGCTGTACTGGCAATCCTGCGTGAGCCGCTCGTTTCAGAGTTGATGCAAAAAGTGCGCAGACGATCTACTCCATCGGCTGGGCGCTCGTAAGCGGACACTCCCGGATGGCATAGCGGAATTTTCCTGATTCTGTAGGCGCAATCTGCTCGACGTAGGCCACCTGTACACTGACCTCGCCCAGAGCTGTACGGATACCTGCCAAGAGGCGATCTTCATCAGCAGAGTGAAACCGTCCTGGCTCCTTGACCAGCTTTAGGCTGAGGCTCTGCGGCTGGTGCTGGATGATCTGGAAGGTGCGAAAGCTTTCCAGGTTCCGCACAATATGATTGAAATAATGACCGTGCACATACTGTCCGCTTTGGGAGATGAACATGTCGTCTTCCCGACCGTCAATTGCTTCGAGGAGAGGATAGTTGATCCCACACGAACATGCGTCTGGAGAAAGGGCGACCATATCTCCTAGCTGATAGCGCAAGCGTGGCATGACCGTATTGTGCAGGTCCGTGACGAGCAAGACCCCGGATTCTCCAGGATAGAGCGGGAGACTCGTGATCGGATCGACGACCTCCAAAAAACTGTTTTCACTGAAAGCGTGCATGCTGCCTTCGGGGCATTGAAAAGCAATGATTCCTCCGTCACGGGCTCCGTACTCATTGATGACAGGAGCCTGGAACGCTTCGGCAATTTTTTTGCGCTGATGCTCGTGCAGACTTTCCGCTGTAGAAACGACACCTTTTAATGGAATCCCTATAGTCCAGCCGCGGTTCAGCATCATTTCTGCCAGCGTGTGGAGGGCAGAAGCGTAACCGTACAAATAGGCGGGACGAAAACGTTGGATCAGGGTGAGATGCGTTTCCAGCCTCCGCTCATCCAGTTCGTAGGCGGAGAGAAGCAACCTGTTTTTGAGCCAGCGTTCCTTCCATCTGTATTGTCTGGCCTGTTGCTGATTCAATTCCAGGGGAGAGCCCCAGATCATTACACAAGGGTCGCCGATCTGGATGCCGTGCCAAGACAGACCGAGCCAGCGCGCTGCCTCGTACCGTTCCACGGCTGGGCGATCCAGGTAAAAACGGGTTGGCTCTCCGGTCGAGCCACCCGTGCGGTTTCCGATCAGTTTGGCTGACTGAATTCCTTTTGCCAAATACTCGTCGGCATGCAGTCGAAAATACGTTTTGGTTAGGACAGGGAGACGCTGCAAAAAACGCTCGGGTGTAACAGGACTATGGTCCCAATCCGCCGCGAATGAAGCGTAGGCAGGTACGTTTTGAACCGCATGCTGAAGCAGTCTTGCCAGCTTCTGTCTTTGTCGGTCTAGCAATTGTTCCTGCGATGCTTTCTGTGCGTGCTGCAATTCTCGTAAATAGTGGCGCGTACGATTTTCCTTCAGTTGCTCCATCAAGGGCCACTGTACGTGACGGATGAAAAAGCCGTTTACGGGCATGATTACCCCTCCTGTTCATGGCAGACGATTCTAAGAAGTCGTTGGAATCTGTGTTTCATCAGTATTCCTGCCAAATTCCATCGTTATACCTGTTTGCTGGATAGGGTAAATGATAGTAGGATAGAGAGTGGGTACATGTCGATTCGGGGGACGCCCCCCTATAAAGGAGTTTCCCATGTTGAAAAAAAGTCATTTTCTCGCAGGCGCGTTAATTCTCGCTGTAGCGGGGATTTTGTCCAAAGTGATCGGGATGTTCTATCGAATTCCTCTGCAGGAAATCGTAGGGGACAACGGTCTCGGTCTCTACCAAGAGGTATATCCGCTCTATTTGACCTTCCTGATTCTCGCTACAGCAGGTGTTCCTGTGGCGTTATCGCGGGTCATAGCAGAAGCACTGGCTGAGGGCAAACAAGGTTCTATTGGTCAGATTTTGGCTCGCAGCATGGTGATGATGGGAGCCATCGGCATCGCCCTGTTTGCGATTTTGTACGTCACTTCACCACTGATTGCGAAATTAATGGGGAATCCTCACTTAATTGAACCGATACGTGCAATTTCCCTTTCCCTCTTGTTCGTTCCGCTGATCGCTGTGATTCGCGGGTTCTTTTACGGCTATCAGAAGATGATGTTCGTGGGGCTGTCCCAAATTGTCGAGCAGACCTTGCGCGTGGTGTTTATCCTGGTCGCTTCGCTCTATCTGGTGTCACTTGGAGAAGATACGGATACGGTCATCACCGGGGTGAACTACGGGACGATGATCAGCACATTTTTGAGCCTCGGTTTTCTCGCACTGCTCATGTGGTTGCATAACCGAAAGAATTCAGTGTTCCACGGAGCGCAATGGAATCGTGTGGATTGGTGGTACGATCGTGCTTTCTTTGCATCGATGTGGCGGATTGCGTGGCCGATCTGCGTCAGTGCTCTGGTTATTCCGATTTTCAGCCTGACGGACTCCTTTCTCGCCATTAATATTTTCCGCTATATTTGGAATGTAGATGGACTGACGGCGGATACGTGGTTCGGAATTTACAGCCGCGGAGGCCCACTCTTGCAAATGGCCAGCCTGTTTGGTTCGTCTATCGCGCTGTCTATCGTACCTGCGATTGCAGAAGCAGTAAGGCAAAAAGACAATGAGCGTGTCACGACGTTGACAAAACTTTCGCTGCGCTTTGCATGGCTGATCGGTCTGCCAGCTGGGCTAGGCTTGACTGCTGTAGCAGAGGGTGCGAATCTGGCTCTCTACGGGGATATGGAAGGCACACGAGCGATGGCTATTCTTGGGATCAGTGCGATTCCACTGTCCTTGCTCTTGGCGACCAACGGTATTTTGCAAGGGATCGGAAAGGAAAAGATCCCAGCACGTCATTTGCTCTACGGAGTCTTGGTAAAAGTCGTGGCTACCCTAGTATTTACTTCCTTGTTGGGAATGGACGGTCTTTCCTTGTCCTGGCTGTGCGCGACAGCGTTTGTCTGCATTCTCAACATGAGAACGATCAATCGACTGGTGGTTGTACCGATCAATTGGCGTTTTGATACGCTATACCCGCTTCTGGTGGCAAACCTGATGCTGCTTTTGGCTTGGGGCGCTACGGAAGCAGCTGGTTTTCTGCTCGCAGGCAAAGAAAAAGTCCGCTTGCTGGGTGCCTTTGAGACAGTCTCGGGAGTCGGAGTGGGCTTGATTGTCTATTTAGGTCTGCTGCTGCTAATTCCACTGATTGAGGACAAAGAACTCGATTGGCTGCCTGGTGGGAACAAACTCCGCACCTTGATGAATGCGATTCGCAAAAAAGAAACGCAATCAAAGATTCAGTAACCATACAAACAAAAAGGGTGTCCCATCTGTCTGTATAAGACAGGGGGACACCCTTTTACATTGGATCGGAGAGTAGAAAACGTCTACTTTTTTTGATACACACATACGACCATTTTGACAAAGAACTCACGAAACGCAGGGAGCTCTGCCAACCCTTTGAGCTGATTGCGCAAAGGGATCTCTTTTTGGTAGACAGCAGGCTGTGTTACTCCTTGCTGAATCCGGCGAAAGCGTTTGATCGTCATGCGATTGATGTATGAGATCGTATCGCTGCCGTCAGGACGTTTGTCAAAACGGAAAGAGATACGGTCAGAACCGTCTGGCAAATCGCGAACGAGCTCTTTGTACGCATCGATCAGCGCCTGTTCGGAAAAGAGGGCGTGAACCCAAGGAATTCCGATCGCATCCGAGAGATGGGCCCCGTACGGATGATAGTAGGGCGGGAAGTTGATGTAGAGATGGCCTCCTGGCTTCAAAATGCGGAAGCACTCTTCCAAAGTTTTTTCAGGCTCGCCTACGTGCTCCATGGCGTCATTCATGATGATCGTATCAAAGGTATTGTCTTCGAACGTCATTCGAGCAGCGTCTCCTGTTATGAAGGATACGACATCAGAGAGACCTTTTTGTTTGGCGAAAGCATTTCCCTCTTCGGCATAGTGAGGGACAATATCGATGCCGATCATTTTTTTTGGACCGTAAGTCGCGTAGTAGCACGTTTTTCCACCGCCGCCGCAGCCGATATCCAGCACGGTTTTGTCTCGGAACATCTGCTCCTGGGAGTGGAAGGGGAGGAAGAACTGAATGGTTTGGTCCCCTTTTTGAAATTGCCATTCGGTATAGCTCATCTCACCGTTGTTAGCCAGATTAAATGGATGGACCGGGAGAGGGAATAATCGATTCATTCCTATCAAAAGTTGAGAGGAAACGGACATCTGCTAGTCCTCCTTTTCCAAATCAGCCTTTTTTGTGCAGCGCTTGTAGGACTAATTCGCTGCTTTTGGCTGCTTCTATTTCGAGAAGACGGGAGTGTTCGGATACCACTTCTACTTCCTGTTCGAGGCGATCCAGCTTCTCGGACAGCAATGCGAGCAAAGAGGTTTCATCTAGCTGCGTAATGTGTCCGGCATTCGGCATCCCGGCACGCTCCACAAAACGATCGATTTTTGGATCGTACGAGATACCGATAAAAGGCGTCCGCAGCATGCAAGCGAGGATCAAAGAGTGCAGGCGCATGCCCACGACGTAGTCGCACTGCTTCAGGACAGACATGATATCGTGGAAGGTAACAGACGCATCGAGCAGCCGAGCCCCGGACTCTTGCATCTGATCCATGATTTCACTGGAAGGAGCGAGGTCACTCGGAACATGCATAGGCAAGAATAGAACGTTCCAACCGCGCAGAATAAACCAGTCAGCAGCTCGAGCTATGCTCTTTTTAAATGCCTGTTCCTGCTTCCAGTTGCGGACGGAAATGGCGACAAGCGGCTTGCCAGGGTCAGCAAATAAACCATGCAGCAACTCTTTGCCGCGCTCGTCCGAAATATCTTCTGGAGATATGGTCAGAGCAGGGTCAGCTGTTATATGAATGGGCGCTTTTTTTACCCCACAGGACTTAAAGTCTTCGCCCGACTCGTAATCACGTACGGTTATGACGTCTACCCGATTGACCACCCGTTTGATCATGGATCGACTAAGTGGCTTTAGGATAGGCCCAAACCCTTGTGCGTAAAAGACGACAGGTTTGCCCAGCAGCTTGGCGATAGTGACGATGCCCAAATAGTAGAGGACACTGCGCGGACTGGTAACGTCTTGCATCAGCGTACCGCCACCCATCACCAGCATGTCGCTTCGCATCAGCTCGCGGACGATGGTACCGAAGCTCCAGCGGTCATACGCCGGGGTTACCCGGAGATGAGAATTCGCGACATGGAGTGAACCTTCTTTCTATATCAAACGTACAGGAAAAATACATTCTCAAGTATAATCGAGTAAACAAGGGGAAGTAAAGCAACCCTAGTAAAAACTTGATATCCCTACATTGGGCAAGACTTAAGTAGGGTATAATGAAAGAGCTGCGATTACGAAAACATAAAGAGGAAGCCCAGCGCAAACATGCCGATTCCGAGTACGATCAAGGCAATCATCGTGATGAACAGCCCTTTGTTTTTACGGCGTCGATAAAAAAACTCGTCAAACATGATAAACCTCCTTAGAAAACTTGGCTGCGCCAAGCTTTTTGGCGAAGCCTTAGTTGCGCTTATACTGTATAGGAATATTATAAATTCCTATCTGTGCAACGGAAAAATAGTCCATTCTATTATCATACCATGCACACTGGTATCCGTGCCATTGGCAGATGGATACAGGGCATGGCAATAAACCGAAGTCTTTTGCAGAACAGGACGTGCTGACACGTCCAAGGAGCGGCACGCGGAAAGGAGCAAGACAATGACGGAAAATATGTGGCTGAAATATACGTTGTTGGTAGAGAGAGAAACAGAGGACCTGTTCGTCGCGGAAGTGCTGACGAGTCCATACACGCTGGGCTGGATCGAACCACAAATCGAGGTGCTGACGACGGAGAATGGTTACGATTACGCGGAAAATACCGACGGGCCGGTCGTCGGCTATTTATTCGAGCCTATGCAGGATAGCGAAGAATCGCATACCCAAAGACTCCAGGCATACATTCTCCGGTGGGAAGGCCAAGTGTCCTTAAAAGAAGTGGAACTCGTACCGGAAGAGAATGATTCATGGAAAGAAGAGTTTCGCGAGGTGCAGGTAGGTGAATGGTGGATTGCTCCGACGTGGACCGACCCTCAGGCTCTGGAAACAGCCGAACACATATTGTGGATCGATCCGGGTGCTGCCTTCGGGACTGGCTATCATGGCACAACTCAGGATATGCTCCTGTTCCTCCAAGAGCTAACCCTAACAGGCAAACGTGTCTTGGACATTGGAGCGGGCTCAGGAATTCTTTCCTTGTATTGCGTCCTAAATGGAGCAAGTCAACCTGTTTGCGCTGTGGATATCAACCCGCAGAGTGAGTACCAGGTGCTGGTGAATGCAACCAATAATCACTTGCCAGAGTCAACGGTAAACGTGGTGATCGGGGATGCGCAGGAGCCCTCTGTCGCAAATCGGCTGCCTGTGATGTCTGACCTGATCTTACTGAACATTGGCGGAGATGAGGACATCGCCATGCTTCACGTAGTCGAGAGACACATCGCGCCTGACGGATTGCTTGTGCTCTCAGGGATTGTGGAATGGAATCGGGACAAAGTAATCACCATGTATGAACAAGCTGGCTACCGACTAGAAAAAGAACGTCAATCCGACGAGTGGATCACCGTCATGCTGAAAAAACACAGCTAGGCTTTTCAGCATGCAAACTTGTAACTGACATATGCGACAATAGAGAAAAATACGAAAAGCGGAGGGGAAACAAATGGAGAAAGTGGTCATTGCCGCTGCTGGACGTACGCCGATCGGCTCGTTCGGTGGCGTACTGAGAGATGTAAGCGCTCGCAAGCTGGCAGAAACAGTCATTCGCGGTGTACTGGCAAAGTCAGGTGTAGATGCGAGCCAGATCGATGAGGTGATCCTCGGGAACTGCATTCAACGAAGTGATGAAGCAAACATCGCGCGGGTAGCCGCTCTCGATGCAGGTCTGAGCAAGGAAGTGACCGGCTTTACCGTTCAACGACAATGTGCTTCCGGAATGCAGGCGATTGCTAGTGGGGCGTCGGAAATTTTGCTCGGCGACAGTGAGATCGTCATTGCCGGCGGCGTAGAGAGTATGAGCAATGCGCCGTATGTGCTGAAAAATGCTCGTTGGGGCAAACGTCTGCAACACGGCGAAATGACAGATGCGATGTGGGATCTGCTGACGGACCCCCATCACCAGATCTTGATGGGAGAAACGGCGGAGCGTTTGGTAGACCGCTATAGCATCACCCGTGAGGAGCAGGACGAAATTGCATTGCGCAGCCAGCAAAATGCAATTCGCGCGATTGACAATGGAATCTTTGCAGAAGAAATCATTGGAGTGCCTGTAAAGAAACGGGGAGAGGAAACGCTGGTGACCACCGACGAATTCCCTCGCCGTGACGTGACGTTAGAAGGGCTCGCCAAGCTGAAGCCGGGATTCCGTTCAGATGGAACCGTGACGGCCGGCAACGCTTCGGGGCTCAACGACGGAGCATCCGCGGCGATTCTGATGAGAGAAGGAAAAGCACAAGAACTGGGGATTAAGCCGCTAGGGAGAATCGTATCCTGGGCTTGGGCGGGTGTCGAGCCTGATCTGATGGGCTACGGTCCCGTGCCCGCTGTCAAAAAGGCATTGGCAAAAGCAGGGCTTTCTTTGTCAGACATAGAGCTGATTGAAGTTAATGAAGCATTTGCCGCTCAGTATTTGGCGGTCGAAAAACTGCTGGAGCTCCCTAGAGAAATGACGAACGTAAATGGAAGCGGCATCTCTCTGGGCCATCCCGTCGGTTCGACTGGATGCCGGATCGTCCTCACACTGTTACATGAAATGAAGCGTCGTCAGCTAAAGCGCGGTCTTGCATGCCTTTGCATCGGTGGCGGTATGGGGATGGCGATGGTCGTCGAACGCGACTAATATACGTCAGTTACCTATGAAAATGCAGATCCCATAAGGTTTAAATCGAGCCTCCCCTGTTAAGAATGGAAGCAAGTCCCTGTCGATGCCCAGCCTTGACGGGGGTTTTGCTCGAAGGGGAGGCTTTTTGCTATGATGCTATTTTCATTTATGAAGAAACATGGGAAAAAGATCGCATTTCATACGATATCGTGCCTGGCCATTGGCGCGCTGGTAGCGGTAGCGTATACAGCCTATCAGTACAAACAGATGACACAGAAATGGTATGCACCCATCGAAGGGAGTGCAGGAACCGTAAAACAAGCCGCCACCACCTTGCCCCCTCGTGATCTGTTGACCGCAAGCGAGCCGTTAAAGCCATTTTTGATGCTCCTGCTCGGTGTGGACAGCAGGGACGGAGAGAGTGCGCGTTCCGACACCATTATGCTGGCAGCTGTTCATCCATCCAAGCAGGCCGCGTACCTGATTTCGATTCCACGTGACAGCTATATGGAGCTTAGCGGAAAAGGATACGATAAAGTGAACCATGCCATGGCATTCGGTGGCCCAAAAATGGTCAAGGAATCGCTGGAAAAATTTCTGGATGTGAAAATCGATCGTTACATGTCTGTAGATTTTGATGGTTTCCGGCAAATCGTCGATGAGCTGGGCGGTGTGCCCGTGGATGTCAAAAAGCAGATGAAGTACAGTGATCCAAGTGATGATACATACATCGACATCAAGCCTGGGCTTCAGAACCTTTCTGGGGAGCAGGCCCTTGATTACGCTCGCTATCGCAAGAGCGATCTGGGCAAGGAAGACAGTGACTATCAACGCATCAACCGCCAGCAGGAAATCGTCCGAGCGCTTGCGACCAAAGGGGCGTCTGTACAAGCGTACGCCAAGGCGTTTTCATTGATGGAGATAGTAGGCAACCACGTCAAGACAGATCTGACAGATGGCGAGATCGCCTCGTTACTCCTTTCGTATGGCGACCCGACACCAAACATGATCCATACCGACACGCTCGTCGGACAGGATGAACGAATCTGGCACAACGGTATCGTCGGCTGGTATCACTTGGTTCCTAGCACGGAGCGGAAGCGTGTCCATCAGCAAATTGTCCAGGCAATGACCCAATAAAACAACCGAGAGAGGAAAGAGGAAGGTGGGGACACGGTTAGCCTTCCTTTTTTGCTTTTGGAAAGGTACGAAATTACCAATAAATAAAATTTGGAAATGAATCTGCAAATTAGTTGTAAAATTAGCTATTTTTCGAATAGAATGTAAGAAGGAAGAGCTTATGAATGTAGATCATACGGGAGAGGCAAGGCCATTAAGGGATGGAGGGAATACCCATGTCAGATGCCAAGCCTTGGATTGCCAATTACCCGCCCGAAACTGCACCGTCACTGGAATACCCCCGTGTTCCACTGACTTATTTTCTGGAACAGTCTGCCAAGAACTATCCAGACAGTTACGCGATCTATTTTATGGGAAAGCGCATTACATATCGTGAGCTATTGCAGATGTCGTACCAATTCGCCCATGCGTTGATGAGTCGCGGTGTGAAAAAAGGGGATCGCGTCGCCATCATGCTGCCCAATATTCCCCAAGCTGTCATCAGTTATTACGGTGCTTTGTTTGCGGGTGCCACAGTCGTCATGACCAATCCTCTTTACACGGAGCGGGAGCTGATTCACCAGCTGAACGATTCGGGAGCAGAAACGATGATTACGCTGGACCTGCTTTACAAGCGAGTTTCTTCCATAAAGGCATCTACTCCATTGAAACAACTCATTGTGACAAGTATTGGTGATTTCCTTCCCTTTATAAAAAAACTGCTGTATCCACTGGTTCAAAAGAAAGAAGGGCACAATCCGCAGGTCCCATACGGCAGCGAAATTGAGCCTTTTCTTTCTATATTAAAAGAAAGCGCTGCCAATCCGGTGAAAGCGCACATCGATCCGGATGAAGACATTGCACTGCTGCAATATACAGGCGGTACGACGGGTGTAGCCAAAGGTGTCATGTTGACCCACGGCAACCTCATCGCCAACTCGATTCAATGTCAGGCTGTCCTTTACAAGTTGAAAAAAGGGAAAGAACGCATTCTCGGCGCATTGCCCCTTTTTCACGTGTACGGGTTGACGACCGTGATGAACAAAGGAATATCGATCGCAGCTGAAATCATTCTCGTGCCCAAGTATGATGTAAAGCAAATCTTTGACATGATCGACAAGGTAAAGCCCACCTTGTTTCCGGGGGCACCTACGATGTATATTGCGCTGATCAACCATCCTGACCTGAAAAATCATGACCTCTCCTCCATTGAGGCCTGTGTGAGTGGATCAGCTCCATTGCCTGTTGAGGTGCAAAATAAATTCGAGGAACTGACCCGCGGCAAGCTCGTAGAAGGCTACGGTCTCACAGAAGCATCTCCAGTGACGCACTCCAATCCCATCTGGGGCAAGCGTATTACCGGCAGCATCGGACTGCCTTGGCCCGATACGGACTGCCGTATCGTTGACACCGCTACAGGAGAAGCGCTGCCTCAAGGCGAGGTAGGGGAGCTGGCGGTCAAGGGACCCCAAGTGATGAAAGGCTACTGGAACAGACCGGAAGAAACAGCAGCGATATTGCAAGATGGCTGGCTGCTGACCGGGGACATGGGATATATGGACGAAGAGGGCTATTTCTATATCGTGGATCGGAAAAAGGACATGATCATCGCGGGTGGCTTCAACATCTATCCGCGTGAAGTAGAAGAAGTGCTTTTCGAACACCCTGCCATACAGGAGGCAGCAGTCATCGGGGTGCCAGATCCCTATCGCGGGGAGACAGTCAAGGCGTTCGTGGTGTTCAAGCAGGGCCAGCAGGCGAGCGAGGAAGAGTTGGAAAAGCACTGCAGGCAACGGTTGGCTTCGTATAAAATCCCGCGAAAGTACGAAATTCGCACCGATCTGCCCAAAACAATGGTTGGCAAAGTGCTTCGTCGTCAATTGCAGGACGAAGACAAAAAACGACGTGAAGCAGAAGATAATCAAATCAAATCCAGCTAAGTGCAGCAAGCAAAAAAGGTCCGTTTCCTCTAGGGGGAATGGACCTTTCTAGCTCGAATCAACGGGTGAACTGTACAAACAATTCTGCAAGCTTACCGTGAGTACGATTGACACAGACCTAAGACTGGTATAAACTGAGCATGAATGAACGGTCATTCATTTTATTGTCAGTGCTAGTAAAAATGGAGGTACGTATGGCAAAGAAAACGGGGGAAAAGTATCAAGCCATTATTGATGCTGCTGTTCGCGTCATCGCTCGGCAGGGCTATCACAGCGCCCAGGTATCTAAGATTGCAAAAGAGGCGAAGGTAGCGGACGGCACCATATACCTCTATTTTGAAAACAAGGATGATATCTTGATTTCTCTGTTCAACGAAAAAATGGGCAATTTTGTAGAAATAAACCGGAGACATATCGCAGAAGCATCATCCATCGAGCAAAAATTGTATGTACTCGTACACGCGCACTTTAGCCAATTATCTTTGGACCACGATTTCGCTAAGGTGACGCAGATCGAGCTGCGTCAGTCAAATCCGCAGATCAGCGAAGGCATCGGCAATGTCATGAAGCAGTACTTTGATCTGATCGACGAAGTGATTCGGGAAGGGATGGACAAAGGAATCTTTCATCCCGACCTCGATGTGCGGGTGGCGCGGAAAATGATTTTTGGTACGCTGGATGAAGTGACGACGTCTTGGGTGATGAAACAGTGCAAGTACGACCTGGTCTCTCATACGGATTCCGTTCATAACCTCTTCCTGTTCGGTATGAAGGGAAAATGATGAAAGAAAAAGCTTTTTTTGCTTGGTGACCTTTGTTACAATGAAATTGTACGACTGAGCGTACGCTCAGCAAATAGCGATTCCTTTTTAGTAAAGATACAGTTTGGGGGGAGAGAAATGGATTCGCGTTGGAATGTGCAGATCGCCGATCGTGTAGCCGTGGCCACCATCACCAACCCGCCTGCCAATGCACTGAGCAAACCTGTGCTCGCGCAATTGGGTGAGCTGTTGGATCAATGGGAAAACGACGCCGAGATCAAAGCGATCGTCTTGACCGGAGAAGGACGTTTTTTCATTGCAGGCGCAGATATCAAAGAATTTACCGAACTGCAGTCGGCGGATGCCGAAGCAATGGCGAAAAGTGGCCAAGCGCTGTTCGACCGCCTGGAGAGCTTTCCAAAGCCCGTCATCGCAGCGATTAATGGCGCGTGCTTGGGAGGCGGATTGGAGCTTGCGATGGCGTGTCACATTCGATTTGCTGCCCATGAAGCCAAGCTGGGATTGCCCGAATTGAATTTGGGGCTGATTCCGGGCTATGGGGGAACACAGCGGTTGCCTCGTCTGGTTGGTCGTGGAAAAGCGACGCAGCTGATCCTCACATCGGATATGATCGGCGGCGAGGAAGCTTTGCGGATCGGTCTTGTGGAAGCGGTTTATCCGGCAGAGCAGCTGTTGGACGAAGCCAAGAAGCTGGCCACCGCGATCGCGACAAAGAGCGCAGTGACACTGAAGCTGGCGCTAGCTGCCATCCAAGGAGCGGTAGAGCTTTCACAGTCTGAAGGACTGGCGAAGGAAGCAAAACTGTTCGGCGAAGCATTCACCTCAGAAGATGTAAAAGAAGGCGTAGGTGCCTTTTTGGAAAAACGCAAGCCAAATTTCGCTGACCGCTAACAAGGTCATTCGAGCATTACCACTCAGAGGGAGGTAAACGTAATGAATATCTTGGTTGTGTTGAAGCAAACGTTTGACACGGAAGAAAAAATCGTCATCCAAAACGGAAAAATATCCGAAGATGGTGTGGAGTTTATTATCAACCCGTATGATGAGTACGCGGTAGAAGAAGCGATCAAGCTGAAAGAAGAGCATGGCGGAGAAGTAACCGTCATCAGCATCGGTCCTGACCGTGCAGAAAGTGCACTTCGCACCGCTTTGGCGATGGGTGCTGACAAAGCTGTTCTGGTGGATGATGAGGAATTGTTTGGTGATGAATTCACAACGGCGAAGGTACTGGCAGCAGTCGCGAAAAAAGTCGGCTTTGATATCATCATCGGCGGTCAGATGGCAGTAGATTCCGGCGCTGGCCAAGGTGGTCCTCGTCTCGCAGAAGAGCTGGGCATCAACCACGTCTCTACCGTTGTAAAACTGGAGCTGAACGGTACAGCAGTTCGCGTAGAACGCGATGTAGAGGGTGACCTCGAAGTCGTAGAAACGAGCCTGCCTGTATTGATCACAGCACAGCAAGGTCTGAATGAACCGCGTTATCCTTCTCTTCCTGGGATTATGAAAGCGAAGAAAAAGCCATTGGATCGTTTCTCCGCAGATGATTTGGGGCTTTCTGTCGAAGATGTAAAGGCAAAAACCGAAATCGTCGATCAATCGCTGCCGCCGAAAAAACAGGCGGGCCGTATTCTCTCCGGTGAGCTGGCGGCTCAAGCGTCGGAACTGGTGCAATTGTTGCGCAACGAAGCGAAAGTGATCTAAGCGAGGAGGAGAGGATATCCATGAAAAAAGTACTGGTTTTGGCAGAAGTTCGTGACGGACAACTTCGCAATGTGTCGTTGGAAGCTTTGGCTGCAGCACAGACACTGGCAGAAGGTGGAGAAGTGACAGCAGCTGTATTTGGTTCAAACGCAGCAGATCTGGCCGTGACTCTCGGACAACATGGAGCGAGCACAGTTTACGCCGCTGATCACAACGCTCTTTCTCAATATACACCGGATGCTTTCACGCAAGCTTTGACCCAACTGATTGACCTGGCGAATCCGGATGCAGTCGTCCTCGGTCACACCGCGATTGGTCGCGATGTAGCACCACGCGTAGCTGCACGTCTCGGGTTTGGTCTGGTATCCGATGTAACAAGCCTGGAAGCGGGTCCTGTATTCGTTCGTCCGATCTATGCAGGAAAAGCTTTTCAGCAACGTAAATTTGTTGATGGGAAAACCTTCGTTACTATACGGCCAAACAATATCGCGGTTGGGACGGCAGATGCTTCGAAAACAGCAACCGTAGTACCGGTTGAATTGGAAATCAAAGACCTGCGTTCCATCGTGAAGGAAGTCGTGCGCAAAACCAGCGGCAAAGTTGATCTGTCCGAGGCGAAAGTCATCATTTCGGGCGGCCGTGGCGTCAAGAGCGCAGAAGGCTTCAACACGCTCAATGAATTGGCAGAAGTCCTGGGCGCTGCTGTGGGTGCATCCCGTGGCGCATGCGATGCAGACTATTGCGATTACTCCATGCAAATCGGGCAGACCGGTAAGGTAGTTACACCTGATCTTTACATCGCGTGCGGTATTTCCGGAGCGATTCAGCACTTGGCTGGGATGTCCAGCTCCAAGGTCATCGTGGCGATCAACAAGGATCCGGAAGCGCCGATTTTCCAAGTAGCGGATTACGGCATTGTCGGCGATTTGTTTGAAGTAGTTCCTCTTCTGACTGCAGAGTTCAAAAAGGTCTTGGTATAGAGGCCATCCAGGCTCTTTCGAGAAAGCGTCCGCAAATGGGGACGCTTTTTTGCACGGAGAGGAATTTTGGGATTTCTATCCAATATTAAGGAAACTAAGGATCCGCCAAAGGTTTGGCGTAGCCAAGCTTTCTAAAAAGATAGGAATTTTATAAGTTTTTTGAGCTGTGGTGGGGAGAAGCAGGTTTCCGATCTACGCTCCGGCCTTTTCCCACCGAACAGGTTCGGCGGCCCTGCAAAGGAGGTTAGACTGTCCGGCAAAGTCCCACAAAGGGTTTTCTCAAAGAAACTCCTCGGATAGCCCCCAGAAAAAGTCAAGTAGGAGAGCCAAAGCTGGCTGAGGAAAAAGGGGAAATAAGCGGAAGATCTTAGGAACACCAACCAAGGCGCAATGGAAAAAACGAAACACG
>JARDZO010000462.1 GCA_029240815.1 Brevibacillus sp. | reverse complement strand
GCCCCCAAAAAGGTAGGGGGCTGAATGTAGAAGGATTATAATGCTCCTGCATCCCTTGCAGTATAGAAGGAAGGGAAGATAGGACGATGGTTTAGCTCGACTCTAATGCGTGTTGTATCTACGATCATGTCCCATGGATTGAATTCTTGCTGCAAGTCTTTCGACGGTTCTCGGTAGGGCACATCATTGAGTTGAAACAGCTCTGCCGTTGTTATGGGGGAGTCGTCGGCAACGTTATAGATGCGGCCATCGATGTCTGGCGTGGTGGCGGCAAGCAGCAGCGCTTGGCACACATCCGCATGATGCACCATATGGAGCCGCTTGGCGGGATTCCACTTGCTCATGATTGGCAGAAATTCCGAGACATGGGGATCACGCTCCCCATAGACAAAAGCAAACCGTAGGATGCGAAGCCCTAATCCCTTCTCGCGATGCAGCCGAAGCAAATCTTCTTCAGCTGCCGCTTTGGTCTGCGGATAAGGGAAGGCAGGTCGCAATTCATCGTTCTCACGGCTCGGTCTGCTATGCTCACTTGCTCCATACACTAGATTCGTGCTGGCAAATACAAACTTTGGAACGTTCGCCTTCAGGGCTGCCCCCGCTAAGGCAATACTGGCATCGATGTTTGACATTCTCGCTGTTGCTTCATCTACTCCACGAAATTGTGCTGCCAGATGCACCACGGTATCAATGCCTTGCAACACGTTTGCGAGACTTTCCATTTGCAATAGGTCGCCTTCTATAACTTCGACCTCTTGCTGTTGAAACGAATCTGCCTTCGCAGCATCACGAACCAAAACTTTAACGTTATGTCCGCGTTGCAGCAAGCGCGGTATAAATCGGCTTCCTACTTTGCCTGTTGCCCCGGTTACGAAAATATTCATTAATGTGACCTCCTTCTATTGTCGGTGCTATACTTAGAAGTATTACATTTTGTGGAATTCACTGCCTTCCTGTCATTATCGTATGATTGGCAGTGTCAGGATAAAGAGGGGGGCAATCTATGAAAGAGAACAGTTCCAATCTATCGTTGGGTGAGTTTTTGAGAGCGCGTCGAGAGCGCCTTATTCCGGAGGAAGTGGGATTGCCGTCATATGGTCGACGCCGAACGCCAGGCCTTCGACGTGAAGAGGTGGCACAACTTGCCCATATCGGTATTTCGTGGTATACCTCATTGGAACAGGGTAGAGAAGTAAATCCATCCGAACAGGTACTGAATAGCATAGCCGAAGCGTTACGATTGTCCGTGGATGAGCGCCGCCATCTCTACATGCTGGCAAGACCAGCAGATTTGGAGGATGTTGAAGGGGTTCAAGAGGTGAGTACCGGATTGGAGCAAACGGTGATGGCTCTTGAACCTAATCCTGCTTTCATTTTGGGGAGAAGTTGGGATTTATTGATGTGGAACAAAGCGGCGGAGGTTGTGTTTCGACTGCCAGCATTCACGAAAGAAATGCAGCAGCGGCCCAATTGGTTAAGACGGTTTTTGACGGATCCAGCGCTACAAATGAACAACATGGACTGGGAAGCCAAAGCGCATGTCATGATTGCACGGTTTCGTGCAGAATTCGCGCACTACCAGCACGATGCGAGGTTTAAGGAGCTAATTGAGGAGTTCATGCAGATCAGTGAACTTTTCCGTTCTTGTTGGCCGCGGTATGATGTTCAAATTGTCGCCAGTTGCCACAAGCGATGGAGTGACCCTTTGATCGGGGAAATGGATTTCGAGCACGTGACCTTACAGCAACCAAACAATCCGGAGCTAAAGATTATGATTTATACCGCGTCGCCATCCACTACGGAGCTTTTGAAGAGTATCCTGAGAGCCTAGAGAAGCTGTTGCCGTTACAGGTTTTCTATCGACCGTATCGATTGCCTAAAACAAGTCCGTCAATTGCACGTTTTGGACGGCGATTCACGAGATAAATGCCAAATCCGATGCAAAGCGCCCCGGCCAACACATACCAGTGAAGCGGCTCGCGGAGAATGAGGCATCCCGATAATACGCCGAAAAGGGGAATGAGAAACAAATATACATTAACTTTAGCCGGATCGCTATTCCGCAGCACATAATACAACGATACGAATTGGGCAATCGAGCTCATCAGGATCATCCATCCCAGCACAAACAACTCCTTGATCCAATGTGCCCTGTCCCACGTGAAATGCGGCTGTTCAAAAATCGGACTCGCCAAAAGCAAAGTAACGCCGGCAATTAACATTTGGTAGGCTGCCATTACCCCCGCATCAAATTCTTTCCCCCAACGCGATGTAAGCAATGTAGCGAGTCCCCAAACCATCCCGGCCCCAAGCGCATACCAGAATCCGATCTGGACCTGCACTTGGAACCCTTGCGTGATCGCAACGCCGACAAATCCGATTAATACCCCTACCCATTGCAGAAGACGGTACCGGGTTCCGAACAGCAGCGAGCTAAAGACAATAAACCAAATGGGATTGGTCGAGGAAAGAATCGACGAGCTGCCGGACGTTATGGTTTGCATGCTAATATAAATCCCTGCAAGCGTCAACGCCGACTGGAACAAACCGATGACGGCCAGCTTGAACCAGGAGGAAAGGCGTCGCGGCTGCGGACGATTCAGAATAAAAGGTATTATCAATAGTCCCGCTGCCACAAACCGAATGGCCAGCAGCAAAAAAGGAGATCCGAACGACAACGCTATTTTGCCGATGGGAAAATTCAATCCGGAGAGCAGCATCGTAAACAAAGTGAGAATCATCAAACGCGGTTTCATCATTCAGCACCTGCTTTTTTCTTTATTTTGATACCTAGTTTATTTCAAAAAATTCATCATGTATAATGATTAAAAAAGATGCAATACATCACTAAAAATGATGTATTGCATACAGGAAAGATTCTGGAAAGTGATGAGAACGGGGATGATCGAGGTGGAAAGCGGAGATTTGAAAATATTTCAGGCCGTCGCCCGCGAAGGAGGCATCACCAAAGCTGCCGCCCGGCTCGGGTATGTTCAATCCAATGTGACCGCGCGAATCCAGCAACTGGAGACCGAGCTGAACACGCCTCTCTTTTACCGGTTAAGCCGTGGGGTGGCCCTTACGCCGGCCGGCGCAAACCTGCTTAAATATGCAGATCAAATTGTTCATTTACTGGACGAGGCGTTAAAATCGACGCAATATTCGGAGCAGCCCGGCGGTCCTCTCCGGATCGGCTCGTTGGAAACGACAGCAGCGGTTCATCTGCCCGGCATGATGCTGGCCTATCATAAGCTGTACCCGCAAGTAAATCTGTCTCTCATTACCGGTCATACTTCCGAATTAGTCGGCAAAGTGCTGGCGTATGAGCTGGACGGCGCTTTCGTTAGCGGCTCGCTGGAGCATTCCGGGCTGGAGACGTTACGTGTATTTGAGGAGGAGCTGGTTCTCATTTCGGAGCCTACTCCGGCCGAAATGCATGAAGTGCTGAAGAAACCGCTGCTTTTTTTCGGCAAAGGCTGTTTTCATCGCGAAAGATTGGAACAATGGCTGAGCGAAGAGAACGTAGGTCCCTTGAACATTATGGAATTCGGTACGATCGAAGCGATTATAGGAGGCGTTGCGGCAGGATTAGGCGTATCGCTGCTATCGCACTCGAGCGTCAGGAATTGGGAAGATGCCGGCAAAGTACGATGTTTCCGCATCCCGGAACGGTATCGCCATTCCGTCGTCAGTTTCGTCTACCAACGTGAATCGTTTCGAACAAGCGCCTTCGAGAAATTCGTGGAGCAGCTTAATCGTCCTTCCTCATCAGATCCATCATCCGTACAATAAAGCTCAACGGCAAAACACGACAACTTGGAAAGATGCCGTGTTCGATGCAAGTCTATTTAAGGACCCGAGAGGGGTCATTTTTTGTCCATGGCTGGATCTCCGCAGTGAGCATACAATTACATTAGGGGGGATTGTGGTGCGTTCAATTAAAGTAATGTTGTTGGGAATTTCCTTTATGTTAGCCGGTTTATATATTCAGGGTGAACCAGGAATTAAGCTATATGGTTTCGAATTCTTGATCGTGTTATCAGGTTTTTTATTATCTGTTGCGGGTGTTTTCACGAAGAGGTAACAGGATTGTAGGTTAGTTGGACTACTATCAGACAAATGATAGAATTACAAATATTTTATTCAGGAGGATCGTCATCTATGTTGCACTCCATGCGTATTCGATAAGCAGGCAATAAAAAAGCGGATTTTCCACGGAATGTGGGCTTTTTTTGAGCTGCTTATTTTTTGCGTATGCAGGACATAGATCGAGATTCGGATAGCTTATTTTGCTATGTCTTATTCGACGTGTTTTCTCTCGTGATCAATGCAGATCCAAGCCCGCAATTACTGGACTTGGATCTGTATTTTTTTTTAGGGCGAGTATTTGGGTTGATAGGCAGTCCAGAGGATTGCATCATTGGAATTGCGCTTTTAACTGCATTACTTCCGACTATCCGAAACCTATATTCTGGAAAAAGGTGGTATTTCGATGCGTATACACTGGTATTTCTTTATCTAGTCCTCACTTCATAAAATCGCAGGTTATCCTGCGGAACAGAAAACTGCGATTTCTGAAGGAGGATAATAAGGATGAATGTACGGATAAGAGCAAAAGATATTTTTGTTGAACATATGGGGCGCAATGTACTAGATATTGACGAATTGGAGCTTTACGGCTATGACCGAATTGGTCTGGTAGGTGCGAACGGAGCGGGAAAAAGCACATTGTTAAAGGTATTGCTGGGTGAAACTCCTCTGCCGCATGCCAAAATTGTCCGGGATGGCAATGTTGCTTACATCCCGCAGCTTGATGAGGTCACTGTGCATGAAGTGAAGGATTATGCATTAATGGGTAAGTTGGGCGTTGATCGTATTCATGCTGAGAACAGGAGCGGCGGTGAGGAAACCCGGTTGAAAATTGCACAAGCATTGTCAAGCGACGTGCACGTTATCTTTGCCGATGAACCGACGTGCCACCTGGATCGCGAGGGCATAGCCTTATTGATCAACCAGCTGAAGTATTTTTCCGGTGCATTACTCATCATCAGTCATGATCGTTATTTCCTTGATCAGGTCGTCGATAAGATTTGGGAGCTGAAAGATGGGAAGATTACCGAGTACTGGGGGGGATACACCGACTACTTGGCGCAAAAGGAAGTGGAACGGCAAGCCCAGGCTACACAGTATAAACAGTTTATCGAAGAACGAGACAGGCTGATAAAAGCCATTGCCGAGAAGAAAAATCAGGCCAATAAGATGGACCAAAAAGCGAAAGGTTCCTCTAGAAATAACAACTCTGAAAGCGGCGGACGTCTTGGTCATCAAAAAACCGTTGGCAGTAAACAGAGAAAACTCCATAATGCCGCCAAAAATATGGAGCATAGGATCGAAGCGCTTGGAGATGTGAAACCACCCGAAACGATTCGTTCCGTCCGATTCCGACAAAGCAAAGCCCTTGAACTTCACAACCCATTTCCGATCATGGGGAAGGAGATCGACAAGCAGTTTGGAGACAAAGCTGTTTTTGAGAAAGCGTCGTTCCAATTTTCGCTTGGTGCTAAAATTGCGATAACTGGTGCAAATGGAACAGGAAAAACAACGATCTTCAAAATGATACTCGAACGTGATAATGGCATTTCGTTATCACCGAAAGTTGAAATCGGGTATTTTGCTCAAAAAGGGTACAAGTTCAACCATAATCAAGGTGTTATGGAGTTCATGCTTGAGAACTGCGATTATCAGGCATCAGAAGTTCATGCCGCGCTGGCATCAATGGGATTTTCTTATCAAGATGCGCGCAAAGAGTTAGCTGTATTAAGCGGAGGGGAGATTATTAAACTGCAGCTTACAAAATTGCTGTTGGGGCGATATAACGTCTTGCTAATGGACGAACCAAGCAATTTTCTTGATCTTCAGGCAATAGAAGCGTTAGAAAATATGATGAAAAATTATAAAGGCACAATCATTTTTATAACGCATGATGTTCGTTTGTTAGAAAACGTAGCCGACGAGATCTATGAAATCAAGGATAGAAAAATCGTTCAAAAAGTTTAGCGAAGTGACTTTTTGCGCGAAATGGATGAGAACTGCGTGTTTAGACGCAGTTCTTTATTTTTGAGTAAAATGACCAATAACTGCAACGTGAAGTTCGCATCGCTACTTCATTCCGAAGCCGCGTACCGAGACGATCTGAGAAGCTTCGAGAAAGCATATTGACGGAAAGGGTATTTGACGTGAAACAAAATACATCCCCTATGAAGGAATCCTGCATGTTCAGCTTCGGATGCCCTTACTATAATGAAAATGGGCTGGAAACGGAACGATCCAATGACAGGAATAGGGAGAAG
>JARDZO010000028.1 GCA_029240815.1 Brevibacillus sp. | reverse complement strand
AGACCGAGCGTATACAAAAGACCTGTTAGTACAGAGGTGGAAGCACTCCGCACGGTATTACCCCCTCACTGGTCAACTGTTTGTACCATCTATATGAGAGGCTTGGTCAACGTATTCATCTTCGCGTTGAACATTGAAAGGAATTTTCGTATGATGGATGAGGAACAAGACGGGGGTGAAGAAAGATGATTAAAACGTACTTTTATAACCACTCAGAACAGAAGATGTTTCATGACGTTGATCTCGCTACCAAAGACCAATGGCTGAAATCTCCTGAGGATTTGCTCTGGATTGATCTGTATGATGTGGGAAACAATGAACTTCCCTATATTGCCAAGATCTTCGACTTTCACCCGCTGGCAATTGAGGACTGCCTGCACGTCAGTCCGCGTGCTAAGGTAGACAAGTACGACGACTACTATTTCTTCGTCTTTCACGCCCTTCGTTACAACGAAGAGAGCGACGATGAGATTACAACAGTAGAACTGAACGTGTTTCTCGGTCCAAACTACATCGTCACGATTCACAAATCTCCGATGAACACGATCGGAAGAATTGCGGCTATGTGCCATCGTAACATTTCGTATCTGAATCGCGGTCCGGACTACTTGCTCTACGCAATCGTAGACGGAATTACCGATGAATACTTCCCCATCATCGACCGGATCAGTGTGCGGATTGACGAGCTGGAGGACGAGATTTACGAGCATCAGATGGAGGAAATTACGGAAGAATTCCTGGCGCTGAAGCGAACGATTATTTTGATTCGTCGCGTGATTATGCCGCAAAAACGGATCTTTGCGAATGTAAATGGCCGTTATTCGTTCGATATTTCCGAGGAAAACGTTCCGTTCTACAGTGATTTGACAGACCACTTGGAGAGGATTTCCGATTCGACGGAGACTTTCCGCGATCTGGTAAATGGTGCGTTGGATACGTACTACACCATTATCAGTGCGAAGACAACCGAAACGATGCGGGTCCTCACCATCATTTCCACGATTATCCTGCCTCTGACGTTTATTACCGGTTTGTTCGGGATGAATACCTTTGCATGGCTGGGTGAAGAGGCAGAGCCTTACATGTTAGTCGTGGCCCTCGTCATTATGCTAGGTATGACGTTTGCCATGCTCCACATTTTCCGCAAACGCAAGTGGCTGTAATTGGCGGTAATAGTTGTGCCCTCCTAAGCAAATGACTAGTAACAAATGTCCAATGGGGGGGCGGCTTGTGTGGAAGACATGACAACAGCTTTACTGCGCACCTTGTTTTCGTACTTTTTTTTGTTGGTGCTGCTGCGACTGATGGGCAAACGGGAACTGGGGAAGCTGTCCGTTTTTGATGTTGTCATCTCCATTATGCTTGCAGAGATGGCTGTCTTAGCTATCGAAGAAATCGATAAACCGGCCATCTTGTTTTACATACCGATGTTGCTGATCGGGCTCTTGGAGATCGGCATGGCGTACATTTCCTTGAAAAGCAAAAAAGTTCGAGATGTGGTAGATGGATCTGCGGATTTGATCATTGAAAATGGTGAAATTAGGGAACATGCTATGCGGCGGAACCGCTTGAATTTGGATGACCTCATGGTGCATCTGCGGCAAAAGAATGTCAAAAACATCGCAGATGTCGAATTTGCCGTTATGGAGCCAACAGGACAGATGAGTGTTTTTTTGAAAGAACGCAAAGATCCGGTCACACGAGAGGATCTGGGCATATTCGAACACTCTCACGCCGGTCCAGTTTCCTACAAAGGTCTACCTATTCCGTTGATTCTCGATGGAAAGATAAGGATTGAAGCACTCCAAAAAATCGGACAAAACGAGCTGTGGCTGAAAAGGGAAATCCGTAAATACGGAATCAGGGATATAAAAGAAGTATCGTTTTGCAGCATCGATGAACGAGGGATTATGTTCCTGGATAAAAAAGACAAAGCGCCGCTGCAATGACTCTCAGCGGCGTGGGAAAAAGACAGCTAATTGTTCTCCGATCCAAGGGATTCTGCGTACGTCCTGTTTACCAAGCACACGCATAGCAACGAGCAGGACGACGTAGAGGAGAGTGCTGACCATCGTGCAGACGAGCAAAAGCTGTCCAATAGAAGCATCCAGAAACCAGTTTTTTGCCATGTAGGAACCAGCGTAGCCCATAGCAAGCATTGCCGCACCGATTTTCCCAAACTCCTTGACATCAATGGTAAAACCGATTTTCTTGATGAGGCTCGCAAAATGAAGTAATGTAACGAGCGTAATCCCGATGTTCAGTGCGATGACTGTTCCGTGTATGCCAAAGGCGGGCTGAGCGGTAAAGAGAAACATAGCTGTTGTTTTGATAATCGCGCCGATTAGCGTGTTGCGAAAGACGACCTGCGCATGATCCAGTCCTTGTAGCGCGGCAGCCAACGGTGCTTGAAAGAAGAGGAAGACCGAAAAAGGAGCCATTTCTTTCAAGAGGAGACCTACCTCGTTAAACTGGTTTCCGTAAATAAGACCGCACAGAGGTTCTGCGAAAATAGTCAGTAATACCGTGCAGGGTGCTCCTATGACGAGTGTGATCCGCATCGATTGATAGATGCGACGATGCACGAGGGGAGCATTATTTTGATAGGCGGCTTCTGCGACAGCAGGAACGAGGGAAATCGACAAGGAATAGGTAAGAAAAGTAGGGAACATCAGAAGCGGTACCGCCATACCTGCAAACTGCCCGTATAAACCGGTGGCTGTCGTTGTGGTGAAACCAGCGATGACGAGGGCAAGTGGTACGAGCATCGGCTCCAGGACGTACGCGATGGAACCAATGATGCGACTCATCGTAACGGGCAGAGCTACATGAATTAATTGGTGCAGGCTCGCTTTACTCGCTGAGACTGCTTGAAACAATGGTCTTTCTAAGAGCATGGCTGCGGTCTTTTTGCTACCTTTCCGGTATTGCCACAGGATGTACAGGAGTCCAGCGGCTTCTCCGAAAATAATACTGCCTACTGCGCCTGCTGTTGCATACTCGATGCCCGCCGACAAAAATGAGATCGTCATGACAACGACCAGAGCCATTCTGACGATCTGCTCCAGCAGCTGTGAGACGGCAGTCGGCACCATGTTCTGCTTGCCCTGAAAGTACCCTCGCAGCACCAAGGAAATACTGGAGATGGGTATGACGGGAACGGCAGCGAGCATGACGATGTGAGCGCGAGGGTCGGCAAATAGAGTACTGGCGATCCATTGGGAGAACAGGAGAAGGATGGAGCAGACAACTACACTGATGCCACCCGCTACAGACAGTGCCAACAGCAGAAAGCGGCGCGTCAACCGTGGGTTTTTGGCGGCTTCGGTTTCCGCTACTTGCTTGGCGATGGCGACTGGCAGCCCAAACGTCGTCAACGTAATCAGGAAGTACAAGAGGGGCACGACCATTTGATAAAGCCCCATTCCCTCTGCACCGATGATGCGGGAGAGCACGATCCTGTGAGCAAACCCAAATATTTTTGTGATACCGCCAGCGATGATGAGGATGACCGTCCCGTAAAAGAATGACTGTCTCATGGAGGGCTCCTTTGCAAGGAAATTCACTTAATAAAGAATATGGACGTGCCGCAGTTGGCATGACTACTTTGGGGAGGGAAACAAAAGATGGACCAAGCGGAAAAAGATGGTTGGTTTCGGCATGTTTCAAGTATTTGCCAGAGTAAAGCGGAAGAATTTGCTATGCTCGGTTATGAAAATGTGACGGCAGCAGATGTATGGGAGTGTGTCAGCCATACATACAAGGAAATTCCCCCGATGCACCGCCTGGTCAATGACGTCCTGTCCCTGAAGCCCAACAAGTACATGAACTACCTGATGATTCAAATGTATCGAAATTCGAAATGAAACTTCCTTGTCTTACATTCGTATGAAAGAAAATGTGCAAGCTAGACAAGGGGTTGGTTACCATGTGGTTTCTCGTCAAGGGACGGGACCCTGTTACGAAAGAGGGGTATTACTGCGATGATAAAATGGGGAAGATTCCTCCTGTTCCTGGTTGTTGTAGCCTTACTGGGCACGTTGGTAGCATCGACGACCACACAGGTGGCAGGCAAGATCACACTCGGTCTGGACCTTCAAGGCGGTTTTGAAATTTTGTACGAGGTAGAGCCTCTTGAAGCTGGACACAAGGTTGATATTGAATTGCTCAAATCAACCGCACACATGATTGAGAAGCGGATTAATATTGGTGGCGTGGTGGAGCCTGTTATCGATACAGAGTTGCCTAACCGTATCCGTGTCAAAATCGCATCACAATCAGCCGACCAGGACAAGCTGCGCGAACTGATCGGGAAGCCGGCAGTTCTGACTTTCCGTGACGAAGCAGGCAAGACTATTCTTCGCGGTAGCGATCTGGCTCCGAATGGTGCGGCAGTCGGTTACGATGATCTGAAACGTCCTTTGGTTACAGTGAAATTCTCTGATTCTAAAAAATTGGAAGATGTAACACGTGCGAATCTTCATAAACGCATGGCAATCTTTCTGGACGAAAACTTGCAAACCAACCCGACCATTCAATCGGTTATCACGGGTGGTAGTGCGCAAATCACAGGGGACTACACGCAGGAATCGGCGCAGGAATTGGCTGACTTGCTGAACTCCGGTGCGATGCCTGCCAAACTGATTGAGAAACAGGTAACGTCGGTGGGAGCTTCTCTCGGTGCTCTTGCTCTGGAAAAAACAATTTACGCTGGCTACATTGGAGCAGCATTGATCTTCTTGTTTATGGTTTTCGTCTATCGGATGCCAGGTATGATTGCGAATATTACACTGGCTGGTTTTACTTATTTCTGTTTGGTCGTACTGGATTGGATGGATGCGACACTCACGCTGCCGGGGATTGCTGGTTTTATCCTATCGATCGGGATCGCGGTTGACGCCAACATCATTACGTACGAACGTATTCAAGAAGAAATCCGTTCTGGGAAAACGATTCTTTCGGCTTTCCGTTCCGGTGAACGTCGTTCCTTGATTACCATTCTGGACGCACATATTACCACTTTGATTGCGACTGGAGTGCTGTTCTTCTTTGGTACGAGCTCTATCCAAGGCTTTGCTGTCGTCCTCGCGATGACGATTGTTGTGAGTATCATTACCAACGTGTTCGGGTCTCGATTCCTCCTCTGGCTGGTAGTCCGCTCCAACATGTTTAAAAAGCCGTTCTGGTTCGGAGTAAAGGAGAGTGAGATCGGTGAGCTTTAATCAACAAGACACGGTCATCCGATTTGATATCGTTAAAAATCGACGGAAGTTTTTCATCGGATCTTCCGCAATTATTATCCTGGGTTTGTTGTTCATTCTGATCCAAGGTCTTCACTTGGGCGTTGACTTCAAAGCAGGGACACGTCTTGACCTCTATATTGGGAAAGACTTTAAACCAGCAGAGGTTGAGGCGATTATCAAGGAGAAAATCCCGAATGTGTCCTTCTCTCCTGTGACCACGTACGGTACGTATCAAGCTTTTACCCGTTTTGATCAAACGATCTCTTCAGACACGATGATGGCAGTGGAGCAGGGGTTGAAAGCAAAGTACGGTGACCAGGTAACCAAACAAGTATCTACGGTTGACCCGAGTATTGCTCAGGAGATGGTGAAAAAGGCGGCGATTGCCGTAGTGATTGCAGCGATCGGGATTGTCATTTACATTGCCATTCGCTTTCAGTGGCTCTTCGGGGTTGCTACTGTTGCGGGACTTTTGCATGACGTGTTTATACCGATTGCGATCTTCTCTGTTTTGGGGCTAGAAGTGGATCTTACATTCATTGCAGCGCTCCTGACCATCCTCGGTTACTCGATTAACGATAAAATCGTTATTTTTGACCGGATTCGAGAAAACTTGCGAACAATGAAGTCCAAAAGCGTCGAAGATCTGGAGCATCTCGTCAACGTGTCCTTGTGGCAGACGATGCGCCGTTCCGTCTACACGGTAGCGACTGTATTCTTTACCGTCTTGGCGATTGCCTTACTGGGTAGCGAGAGCATCCGCAACTTCTCCCTGGCGCTGTTGTTCGGTCTGGTGAGCGGTACGTATTCTTCGATCTTTATTGCCGCTCAAATCTGGGTAAATTTAAAAGAACGGAACATGCTAAAGAAGAAAGCAAAAGCGTAAAACATCTGCTTTTCATAACAGCATGTTCGAAGTGCCGCGGGGGAGCTCCCCGCGGTTTTCTACTCTCATGAGGTTTTCCTAGTAGGGGGGCGTCGCAATCGTGGATGATCGGTTGGCGAAAGCGCAGTTTGGTGCGTGGGTAGGAATAGTGGGGAACCTGGCCCTGGCTGGGGTCAAGCTCGTCATTGGTTTGATGGCCAAATCACAGGCGCTGATCGCCGATTCTGTTCATTCGGCCTCTGACGTTGTCGGGTCGGTAGCGGTATTGATTGGTTTGCGAGCTGCTGAGCGTCCTCCAGATGAGGATCATCCCTATGGTCATGGCAAAGCGGAGTCGATCTCAGCTATCATCGTTTCTGTGTTGCTTGCAGTGGTTGGTTTTGAGATCGGGCTATCGTCCATCAAATCGTTTTTCGCTCCACTGGTAGCACCTGGCTTTCTTGCCGTGTGGGCAGCGATCGGTTCTATGATCGTCAAAGAGTGGATGTTTCGCTATAAATACAACCTCGGCAAGAAGCTGAACAGCCAGTCCTTGATTGCCAATGCATGGGAGCATCGATCAGATGTGTACTCTTCATTTGCGGCTCTTGTCGGCATCGGAGGAGCGATTATCGGGGAGCGGCTCGGCATTTCGTGGATGCTCTATCTGGATCCGGCAGCCGGGATATTTGTGTCTGTACTTGTTTTGAAAATGTCCTACAATATCATGATGGAGTCGATACATAGTACGCTCGATCATGTTCTCCATGAAGATGATACGGTTGAAATCCGCCAACGGATTGAGAGCGTATCAGGTGTGATGAGGCTAGATACTCTACGTGCGAGAGAGCATGGGCATTACTTGATCATCGATGTGAAAATTGGGGTGGATCCGCACATCACGGTAGAGGAAGGGCACCGCATAGGGAAGCAGGTAAAACAAGAGCTGATGGGAAATTTTTCGCAAGTGCGGGATGTTTTTGTACACATCAATCCCTTTGATCCTGCTCAAGGGAAAAGAACGTAGCAACCCCTATTTTACGCAGTTGTCAGTCTCCCTTTCCATCCTCTATAATGAATGAGGATTGGAGGTGGGCTCATTGTTGAAAGCGAAAACACGCTGGCAACTGGCGGCTTACGACGAACAATTGGCGGCGACCATTGCTGCTGAGTGCCGATTGACTCCGCTCGTTTCCAAGCTGCTGGTGATTCGCGGCATCGATTCACCACAGAAGGCTCGTGATTTTCTTCAGGCAGGTCCGGAGTTGTTTTATGATCCGTTTCTGCTAGATGGCATGGAACAGAGCGTGCACCGCATCAAGCAGGCCATTGAGAAGAAAGAACCGATCTGTATTTACGGAGATTACGATGCGGATGGTGTCAGTTCGACATCGTTTATGGTACATCTGTTGCGCCAAATGGGCGCGGTATTTGATTACTACATCCCCAACCGATTTACGGAAGGATATGGGTTACATAAAGACGCATTGGCTCATTTACACCAGAGCGGTTACAAGCTGATGATTACTGTCGATACCGGGATTAGTGCGGTAGAGCAGGTGGAATTCGCCAACCAACTGGGTCTTGAGGTCATTGTAACCGACCACCATGAACCTCCGGCTGTCATCCCGGAGGCATTTGCTGTGATTAATCCCAAAAAGCCTGGCTGCTCGTACCCGTTCGATATGCTCGCGGGTGTTGGGGTGGCTTTTAAGCTGGGGCATGCACTTTTGGGAGAAGCCCCCCTTCATCTAGCAGATCTGGCGGCGTTGGGAACAATTGCCGATCTCGTTCCACTGGTTGACGAAAACCGCATTCTGGCGAGAGCAGGGTTAAAAAGGTTGAACCAGACGCGTAATATGGGACTTCAAGCGTTGATTCGCGTGTGTGGATTAGCCGATACCGAGTTGTCAGCGGGACATGTCGGATTCGCTCTCGGACCGAGACTGAATGCAAGTGGACGGCTGGAGACGGCGGAATCAGCGGTCAAGCTGTTGACGACGGACGATCATGACGAAGCCGAAAAGTGCGCGCAAGCATTGGATGACTTGAATCGTGAGCGTCAAGAGCTGGTGCAGACCATGACCGAAGAAGCAATTCAGATGGTGCATGCACAGTATCCACCAGAGGAACACAAGGTGCTGGTAGTAGCCAAGGAAGGCTGGAACGTCGGAGTCGTCGGCATTGTCGCCTCTCGCTTGGTTGAGACATTCTACCGGCCTACGATCGTCCTTGGTATCGATCCGGTCAAAGGCACTGCCAAAGGTTCGGCACGCAGCATTGCGGGTTATGATATGTACGAGGCGTTGACTGCTTGCAAAGAATGGCTGCCTCACTATGGCGGACATACGATGGCAGCAGGGATGACATTACCCACCGAGAATCTTGATCCATTGCGTCAAAAGCTGAATGAACTGGCGAGTGAGTGGTTGTCTGCGGAGGACTTCACTCCGTTGACCAAAGTCGATGTGTCTATGGACATACAAGAAGTCAGTCTGGATGCGGCGGAGCAGCTCGAAAGACTATCCCCTTACGGCATGGGGAACCCTACACCGCTCGTCATGCTCGAAGACGTGGAAACCAGTGGGATGCGCATCATTGGTCGAGACGACAATCACTTGAAGTGCTCCTTGCAAAAATCGGGAACGACGGTAGATGCGATTGGTTTTAACTGGGCTCATGTCACGAAAAAGGTAACGCCAAAGGCAAAATTTCGCGTGCTGGGTGAACTCTCCGTCAATGAGTGGAATGGGAATCGCAAGCCGCAGTTAACCATCCGTGATTTATCGGTGCCGCATCAGCAAGTGTTTGATTGGCGCGGGAGCCGAGATAAATGGGACAAATGGCTTCAGCTTGCAGCTGAGCCGGATTCCCGGACCATCTTGTTTCGGGAGGAAAGCTACGAGTTCCTGACCTCAAAGGCTTCGGCTGAACACGTAAAGTCTTTCGTATTTGTAGGGGCAGGGGAGAAGAGCGAGCCACTTCCTCTTCTGCAAAATGTTGTTTTGTACGACCTGCCCAAACGGCGCACAGAATTGCAGGCCATTCTGTCCCAAGTAAGTCAAGCAGAACGCATCTACTGCCTGTTTGGAGATCCTGATTTGGGAATGGAAAAGCTGTCCTGCCCAGGGCGAGAGCACTTCAAGCAATTGTACCAGTTCCTTTTACAGGTTTCGGTAGTCCCCCATATCCATCTGGATGCATTGGCGAAAAAGCTCAAGTGGAAGCGCGGTCTGCTGGACGGTATGATCGCCATCTTTATGGAGCTCGGCCTACTGGCAGAAGAGCCAGGACAATACCGACTGCAAAATCCTGAAGGTAAACGCCCTCTCGAAAGCTCCCAGTTGTATCAGGCTTGGAAAGAAGAATCCGAGCTGGCAACGGACTTGCTGTTCTCATCTTCGGATGATTTGATTCGAACGTTTCATCAGTTGGTAGAACCCGCTATTATTTAGGAGGAATTATTTATGGATTTCAAACAATACATTCGCGTTATTCCCGATTTCCCACAACCTGGAATTCGTTTCAAAGACATCACTACCCTGTTGAAAGACGGTCCAGCTTACCGCGCTGCAATCGAGGAGCTGGCTGTATTTGCTCGTGAAGTTCAGGCTGATGTCATCGCGGGGCCAGAAGCACGGGGTTTTGTCGTAGGTGCGCCTCTGTCCTACGAAATGAGCATCGGATTTGTTCCGATCCGCAAGTCTGGCAAGCTGCCATACGAGACGATCAAAGCTGACTACGACCTCGAATACGGGAAGGATGCACTAGCCGTTCACGTCGATGCGATCCAACCTGGTCAACGCGTGCTGATTGCTGACGACTTGCTGGCAACTGGGGGAACAATCGAAACAACGATAAACCTGATTGAACAACTGGGAGGCAAAGTCGTAGGCGCAGCATTCTTTATCGAGCTGTCTTACCTGGATGGACGCCAAAAAATTGGAGATATTCCAGTGAAATCCTTGGTGCAATATTAATACAGAAAGCGTTTAAAAAACGGGCTAAATGCCCGTTTTTTGCTTATTTCCGAGACTGTTCATACTTTACAGGGGAAATCAGCTTTACAATACGTACGACTTACAAGATAATAGTATGAAATAGACATGATTATCGTTTTCCATCCTAACGCATGACCGATTTTGTGAACCGGCTTCGCAGGACTTTTTTTTTATACTATCATTTCCTGTCGAACTTTCTCAGGCAGCCTGATAGTAGAGTCCGTACAAGGAATCGACCGGCTCCTTCGAAAGAACTTCAATCAAAAGCTTTTTAAACGTAGAGGAATTGATAAGCGCGAACCTTACTCAATTCTGTAGCGCATGAATACTTTCCGCTTAAGCGCGGTCGGCCAACTTTGAGCATGCCTCGATAGAGGTTTTCTTATGAGAGGATAAGGGAAGGGAACTATGATTACCGGCATTGATGAGGTAGTAAAAAAAGCAAGCACGTATTTATCCCAAGCGGATTTGGATCTAATTACACGAGCGTATCAGCTGGCTGAAAAAGCTCATGAAGGCCAGGTGAGAAAATCCGGTGTTCCTTACATCATGCACCCGATCGCCGTAGCGGGCATTCTCGCTAATCTGCACATGGATGCAGTGACTATCGCAGCGGGCTTTTTGCATGACGTAGTGGAAGACACGGAGATTACTCTTGATTACCTCCGGGAGCAGTTTGGAACGGATGTAGCCCTTCTGGTAGACGGCGTAACGAAGCTGGAAAAAATTAAATACAAATCCAAAGAAGAGCAGCTCGCGGAGAACCACCGCAAGATGCTGATTGCTATGGCTCAAGACATCCGGGTCATCATGATCAAGCTGGCAGACCGTCTGCACAACATGCGGACACTGCGGCACATGTCCGAGGAGAAGCAACGGGAAATTTCCGATGAGACACTGGAGATTTTCGCACCGCTTGCACATCGTCTCGGGATTGCCTCTGTCAAATGGGAGCTGGAGGATACATCACTTCGCTATCTGAATCCCCAGCAGTATTACCGGATCGTCAACCTGATGCAAAAGAAACGGGTAGAGCGGGAAGCCTATCTGAACGAAGCCTCTGATACCATCCGCGAGAAATTGGGCGAGCTGAATATCGAGGCTGAGATTTCCGGCAGGCCGAAGCATATCTTCAGCATCTATAAAAAAATGACGAAGCAGAACAAGCAATTCAACGAGATCTATGACCTGCTCGCGCTGCGTATCATCGTCAATGACATCCGAGACTGTTATGCGGTACTCGGGATCGTTCACACCTTGTGGAAACCGATGCCAGGCCGCTTCAAGGACTATATCGCGATGCCGAAGACGAACATGTATCAGTCTTTGCATACGACAGTCATTGGTCCGAAAGGCGAGCCGCTGGAAGTGCAAATCCGCACATGGGATATGCATCAGACAGCAGAGATCGGGATCGCGGCTCACTGGGCTTACAAGGAAGGCAAGAGTGTGGTTCAGGGATCGTTCGCTGAAAAGCTGGGCAATCTGCGTGAGATGATCGAAGGTGGCTCTGAAGAAGCGCCCAATGCGCAAGAGTTCATGGAAAGTCTCAAACAGGATCTGTTCTCGGATACGGTGTTCGTCTTTACACCAAAAGGAGACGTGGTGGAGCTTCCGAAGGGCTCTGTACCGCTGGACTTTTCTTACCGCATTCACTCGGCTGTCGGTAATCGTACGATCGGAGCGAAAGTGAACGGAAAGATCGTGCCGCTCGACTATGCGATGAAAACGGGCGATATTATTGAAATTTTGACCTCTAAGCATTCGTACGGACCTAGCCAGGACTGGTTGAAAATGGCGAAGTCGGCGCATGCCCGTAATAAAATCAAGCAATGGTTCAAGAAAGAGAAGCGGGAAGAAAACGTCGCTAAAGGTCAACAGATGGTTGAGGCAGAGGTGAAAGCCCGTAGCTTTGATATCAAGGATGCGATGACGGAGACCAACCTGAAGGAAGCGGCAGCACGGTTTAACTTCCAGGGTGCCGAAGATATGTTTGCAGCTGTAGGCTACGGTGGGATTACTGCTTCGCAAATTGTGACGCGTCTGGTCGACAAGCTGCGTCGTGAACGGGAAGAGCAAAATCCGGTCATCCCCGAATACAAGCCAAATCCTGCCCAGCATGCAGGAAAGAGCGAGTCTGGGGTCAAAGTACGCGGCGTAGACAACCTGTTGGTGCGTATATCTCGTTGCTGTACGCCAGTCCCAGGTGACCAGATCATCGGGTTCATCACGAGAGGCCGCGGTGTGTCCGTGCACAGGCTCGACTGCCCGAACGTGCTGGCTGATGAATGCTCGGAACGATTGATCGACGTCGAATGGGACACGGACTTCAAGCACAACTTTAACGTGGAAATTGAAATCACAGGCAATGATCGGAGTGGCTTGCTCAACGATGTCCTTCAAGTCGTAGCAGAGACCAAGACGAACATCGCCGCCGTGAGTGGCAAAGCGGACAAAAACCGTGTAGCGACTATTCACATGACTATTTCCATCAGCAATGTGGATCATTTGCAAAAGGTTGTGGAGCGCATCAAGCGTATCAAGGATATTTATTCGGTTCGCCGGATTCTGAGCACCTGATCCCTCGTGGATTGGGTGTTCTTGTTTACCTATGAGTTTCAGTAGTGAGAGAGAAAGGAATGGACAAACGATGAGAGTAGTCGTTCAACGCACTCGTGAAGCGAGTGTAACAGTAGCTGGGGAAGTGGTGGGACAGATCGAGCACGGCTTGATGCTGCTCGTAGGAATTACCCATGAGGACGGCGAAAAAGAAGTGGAATTCGTCGCGGATAAAATAGCCAACTTGCGCATTTTTGAAGACGAGGAAGGCAAGATGAATCATTCCGTTTTGGAGACGGGCGGACAGATCTTATCCGTGTCGCAATTTACGCTGTACGGTGACTGTCGCAAAGGAAGACGCCCCAATTTCATGGCGGCGGCAAGACCTGAGCACGCAGAACCTTTGTACGAGCTTTTAAACAAAAGGCTGCGAGAAAAAGGACTGCAAGTAGAGACCGGACGCTTTGGAGCGATGATGGATGTTCGCCTGCTCAATGACGGTCCTGTTACACTGATTGTCGAATCGTAAATCAGACAGTGGTGTGTGGGTGTGGGACAAGAAGCTTTAGTAGTAGGTGGAAGCGGCATGCCCTGGTTACTGATAGGAAAGTGCATAGGTGTAAAAGTAAAAGAACGCTGGAGTAGATTCCAGCGTTCTTTTTGTTTGATTGCGCATTGAGTTAGCTGCCTTGTGTATTTTGCGAGGAAAAGTATTGGATAATCCCCTTGTATAAGCCCTCAGCAGCCAGATCCTGCTGCTTCTCGGAGCGTACACGAATCTCATCGTTATAGTTGGAGAGAAAACCAATTTCCGTCAGGATAGAAGGAACCGGATTTTCACGCAACACGAAGTAATCGCCAAAACGGGATTGCAAGTCTTTATAGCTGGTCGCTTTGACGAGCTCGTTTTGAACCAGGGAAGCCAGCTTGCTGGAGTTGCCTTGGTTGTAGAAGAAGACGATGGAACCGTTGGTAGCTGTGTTTGGATGCGTGTTGTGGTGGACGCTTACGAAAATATCCGCCTTGTTCCCGATGGCGACATCCACCCGTTGCTGCAAGGTCAGCTTACGATCGTCAGGCCGTGTCATGATGACTTTGGCACCAGCGGATTCGAGCTTGTTGCGCAGCAGGAGAGCCACCTGCAGGTTCACCGTCTTTTCCAAGGTAGAAAAACTCGAACCTGTGGCACCATTGTCGTTGCCGCCGTGTCCCGCGTCGACGACGATGACTTTTCCGACTAGCTCATTGGACTTGACGACTGCAGGAACACCGCTGGCAGATACGAGCCAACCCGCGATGTAACCAGTTGAGCCATTGCTCAAGGTCACTTGGAACCAATCGCCTGCTTTGTTTACGATGGCATATTTTTCGCCGGTCTGTGCGAGCGTGACGACCTCGTGCTCGGTGCCAGGGCCGGAGCGGACATTCGTATCTGGATTGATAATGGTGACGTACGGGCCGCTTGGTGTAGGAACTGCCGGTTGGGACACGGTGATCAGCCATCCGGCGACCCATCCGGTTTTGCCGTCTGGAGCCTGTACTCGGTACCATTCCCCTTGCTTTTCCGAAATGGTCAATGTGCTTCCCAGAGCAAGCGTCCCGAGAATAGCGCTCGTCGTATTCGCTTCACTGCGCAAATTGAGACCATCCGTATTTACTTTGGCTGTCTGTTTGCCAGGAGTAGAAGGTTTTCCTACAGGTGGTGTCTGGACAACAGGTGGCTGTTCTGGCGATCCCGTAGAGCCTGTGCTGGTTCCTGTGCCAGTAGCTGGCAGGGAGGGGATTGCTCCTTCATCTGTAGAAAACCAGGCGTTCACTCCATCGTAGGGAAATTGAATCCAGCCGTTTTGCTGGTTGATGACAGTGACGTTTTCACCCGCGTGCAGCTGACCAATCGCCGGAGTACTGGCATCGGGAGTCGCATAAACGTAAGGAGCGAATTCCAGCGTGAGGCTTGCTCCCTGCACAGCTCCGGGCTTTGAAGGAGTCCCGCCTGTAATTGCTGTGGGAGGGGCAGGCGTATTGGTGCTGGGTGCCGTAGTGTTACCCGAAGAAGGCGTCGTGCCGGATTGATTGGCACTCGTGCTTTCCTTGACGAGCCAAGAAGCGACCCACCCTTTGGTTTGACCGGACAGCTGAATCTGAATCCAGTCACCATTCTTTTGTACGATGTTGTAGCGTTTTCCCGGATTGATGGTCTGGACGACAGCATACGTCTGACCGGGACCTGAGCGGACGTTGAGATTGTCAGTTGTGCTCTCGATCTGTGAGACGGGAGCTGTAGTTTGCTGAGCAGTGACGAGCCAGTTGGCGACCCAACCACTTTGTCCATTAGGTAGTTTCACTTGTATCCAGTCGTTTTTGGTAGTGATGACCGGCAGTACCGTTTTCATTGGTAGAGTAGTGATGACGGTGTCCTGAAGACTTGGACCTGAACGGACGTTGAGCTTGTCCACAGAGACCTGAACAGAACCGGCGGCCCAAGCTGTTGTGACGGGGAGGGAAACGGCGCAGAGAATAGTCAGGAGAGACCTCAGGAACTTTTGACGAAACACAATTTGACATCCTTTCCAGCTGATTGGTTATTGTCCATCCAATTTTTCTTGCATCTTTTTGGTAAATGTATTTCTTTCTCCTTATATCCTGCTTTTTCCTGCATCTTCCGACAAACTTCCTCACGTTTTTCATGGGTTGTTTTTTCTCTGGCGAGGCAATACTAGGGGAAGAACATTGCATCCAGGAGGAATACGGCGTGAGACAGTCAGAAAAGGAGACTTTTGCCCAGGATTTGAATCGAAAGTTGTTTTCCGTCGATTTTCACGATTTTTTGGAAAAAGAGTCGACGTTAAACGATGTGGAAATGTCGAGAGAGTTTAACATCAGTGTGAGGGATGTCCAGCATTTGCGCAGAAAACGGAAATAATGGACCGGATTGCTTGTAGGTGTTGCCGCTTGGATGGTTGACCAGCGTCCTTTCGGTCAGCTAACATGTAGAGTGGCATACTGAAAAGCAGGTGAACCTATGATTCAGATTACGTGCGTGGGACACGCGTTTGAGCGGGAGCTCTCGCTGATCCTCGCTTTGTTTTACGAAGATCCACAGCTGTCGTTCGTCAATCAATGGACGGACGAGCCTGGCTTAAAGCTCAGACTTGGTCTGACGGTACGAGAAGACGGTGTGCTGGCGTCGGGAGAGTTATTCGATGGTGTTCGCCGTATCGAACATCAAGTGAATCGGAACTATGTGTCCCACGAAGAAAAAGCGATGCGCAAAACAGCGAAGCAGGCGCTTTGCTACGCATTGCTTTTGATGCTGGAGGAATATACCGGAATGGAGCAAGGCTGGGGCATTCTGACGGGCATCCGTCCGACCAAGCTTTTGCATCAGATGAATGTAGCGGGTGTCGGGAAAGAGGAAGCGCATCAGCGTCTGCAGGAGGATGTAATCTTGCGTCCGTACAAACTGCATCTTCTCCAGAATATCGTGGATCGGCAATTGAAGGTCGTACCTGACCTCTACCGAATTGATCAGGAGCTGTCTGTGTACATCGGGATTCCTTTCTGCCCGACGAAATGCGCGTACTGTACGTTTCCTGCCTATGCAATCCGCAGTCATACTGCTTCTGTCAATCCTTTTCTCGAAGGGCTTCACTACGAAATGGAGCAACTCGGCAAGTGGCTTTCAGAAAATGACCAACGGATCACCTCGATCTACTTTGGCGGCGGTACGCCTACCAGTATCACGGCAGATGATATGGATCAGCTGTTCCAGACGATGTACCGCTCGTTCCCGCACATGGAGGATGTCCGTGAGCTGACGGTTGAGGCGGGTAGACCGGACACGATTACTCGCGAGAAGCTGGATGTGATGAAGAAGTGGGAAGTAGACCGGATCAGCATCAATCCGCAGTCGTTTACGCAGGAAACGCTAAATGCAATCGGCAGGCACCACACCGTCGAAGAGACAATCGAAAAGTATCACCTCGCTATGGAGATGGGCTTGACGAACATCAATATGGACTTGATTATCGGCTTGCCAAACGAAGGTGTGGCAGAACTCGCACACAGCCTGCATGAGGTCGAAAAGCTGATGCCTGCTTCGCTTACCGTACACACGCTATCGTTTAAGCGCGCATCGGAAATGACTCAAAACAAAGAACGCTATAAAGTGGCGAGCCGGGATGAAATCGGTAAAATGATGGAAATGGCCTCCGAGTGGACTGGGGCGAACGGCTACGACCCATACTACTTGTATCGCCAGAAAAACATTTTGGGGAATCTGGAGAATGTAGGCTACTCCAAGCCAGGTCAGGAGAGCATATACAACATCATGATCATGGAAGAAGTCCAAACGATTCTCGGCCTTGGTTGTGGTGCAGTCTCCAAGCTGATGGCCCCAGGCAGTGGTAAGCTGACGCGCTGGCCCAACCCGAAGGACCCCAAGACCTACAACGATACGTACCGCGTACTTGTGGAAAACAAATTGCGTGATCTGGACGATATTTACTTTGACAAAGCAACGTCTGCGACACGGTAATTGGTTTGCAAAAAAAGTTTTATGACAGCGCCTGTTGACGCAAGGCTAGCAGGTTTGCTATGATTCACATTAAGCTTTTGAAACATGATAATTGATCTGATGACGGGAACAAGTATCCAAGAAACGGATATCCAGAGAGAAAGCGCCGTGGCTGAGAGTGCTTTCATAGGACGACTTGGAGAATGACATCCCCGAAGACCGCAGTGAACGGTAGAAGCAAAAACTAGCTTCCTCAGTAACTGGCAGGCGTTCGCCGACGTTAACGGCTTATGAAGAGGAGTGACTATTCGGTATCGATGGTCGCTCAATCAGGGTGGCACCACGGGAGTTAAAACCAGTCTCTCGTCCCTGACATGTGGTTTAGACTACATGTCAAGGACGGGGGGCTTTTTTCATTTTCTTCAACTCAATGGGGGTTCTTTCGAATGACGCGTATTCAAATTCCTCGCGGTACGCAGGACATCATGCCCGGTACCGTAGAGCTGTGGCACTACGTGGAGGCAATTGCCCGCGATCTGTGCCGCCGCTCCAATTATCAGGAGATCCGCACTCCACTGTTTGAGAGCACTGAGTTGTTCCAGCGTGGCGTAGGCGAGACTACCGACATCGTAGAAAAAGAGATGTACAGTGTAGCGAATCCGCGCAGTACGGATGCACTCACACTCCGTCCGGAAGGGACAGCCGGCGTTGTTCGCTCTTATGTAGAGAACAAACTGTACGGCTCTCCAAACCAACCGACCAAGCTGTACTACCTCGGGCCTATGTTCCGTCACGAACGTCCACAGGCAGGTCGCTACCGTCAATTTGTTCAATTTGGCGCAGAAGCGATCGGATCCAGTGATCCAGCGATTGACGCCGAGGTGATTGGCCTCGCGATCCGTCTGTACCAGGAGCTGGGCTTGACGGGCTTGAGTGTGGAGCTGAACAGTGTAGGTACGCTAGATGACCGCGCTCGTCACCGCGAGCATCTGCTGGCTCATCTAAATGGCGTACGTACGGAGCTGTGCGAGGACTGCCAATCCCGGATTGATCGAAATCCGTTGCGCGTACTCGACTGTAAAAACGAGAAGTGTAAGTCACTGACCAAAGACGCTCCGTCGATTCTCGATTACTTGAGCGAAGAATCGGCTGCGCATTTTGAAGCAGTGAAAGGGTATCTGACCGCTCTCGACATCCCGTACCACGTGAATCCACGCTTGGTGCGCGGGCTGGACTACTACACCTTGACTGCCTTTGAAATCAAAATGGCGGAAATTGGAGCAGTAGAAACATTGTGTGGCGGCGGACGCTACAACGGACTGGTGGCAGAGCTGGGCGGAGATGACATGCCGGGCATCGGCTTTGCACTCAGTATTGAACGACTGCTGCTGGCATTGGAAAAGCAAGGCGTACAATTGCCGATCAGCGGTGGCATCGATTGCTTCGTCGTCGTACAATCGCCGGAGGCAAAGACGCAGGCGTTTGTTCTCGTCGATCAACTGCGTCAAGCGGGAATCGCCGCTGAACTCGATTATCTCGATCGCAAAATGAAAGCGCAGTTGAAGCAAGCCGATCGCTTGTCCGCGCGTTTTACTGCGATCATTGGTGAGTCTGAGCTGGCAAACGGGACAGTAGTTCTCAAAGAGATGGCAACAGGTGAACAGCAAGAGGTCAAACGAGAAGAGCTCGTGACCGCGCTGAACGCTAAATTACACCATACAAACTAAGGAATTGAGTGGAGGATACCAACATGGCATGGCAATATCGCACGGTACATTGCGGAGAAGTGACAAAAGAACACGTAGGACAGGAAATTGTCCTGAATGGTTGGGTACAAAAGCGTCGTGACCTCGGGGGAGTTATCTTCATCGACTTCCGTGACCGTACCGGCATCGTACAAATCGTATTCAACCCAGAACATCACAAGGGAGCATGGGAGCTTGCAGACAAAGTCCGCAGCGAATACGTTTTGGTCGTAAAAGGAACTGTCGTGAATCGTGCACCAGAAGCGATCAATCCGAAATTGCAAACAGGAGAAGTGGAAGTGCACATCTCTGAGATCCAAATTCTCAACGAAGCAAAAACACCTCCGTTCCAAATCGAGGACGACATCGATGTAGATGAGCAGGTTCGTTTGAAATACCGTTATCTGGACCTTCGCCGTCCGGAAATGCAGCGTTCCCTGATCCTGCGCAGCAAAGCGGCGAAAGCATTCCGCGACTATCTAGACAACAACGGTTTCGTAGAAGTAGAGACACCGATGCTGACAAAGAGCACGCCAGAGGGCGCTCGTGATTATTTGGTGCCATCCCGTGTGCATCCTGGCGAGTTCTACGCATTGCCACAGTCTCCACAGCTGTTCAAGCAGCTGTTGATGGTATCCGGACTGGAACGTTACTACCAAATCGTTCGTTGCTTCCGTGACGAAGACTTGCGAGCTGACCGTCAGCCTGAATTTACCCAAGTGGACATTGAGACCTCTTTCCTCTCTATGGAAGAAATCTTGCCGATGATGGAAAAGATGGTCGCTCATGTATTCAAACAAACCCTGGGCATTGACATCCCGACGCCATTCCCGCGCCTCACGTATGCGGATGCAATGGGACGTTACGGATCCGACAAGCCAGACGTTCGCTTTGGCATGGAGCTGACCGATGTGTCTGACTTGGTAGCGAGCAGTGATTTTAAAGTATTTGCCAGCGTAGTAGCGGGTGGCGGTCAAGTAAAAGCAATCAACGCAAAAGGCTGCGGTCACTACTCCCGTAAAGAAGCGGACGACCTGCAAAAATTCGCAAATCGTTACGGAGCAAAAGGCCTGGCGTATATCGGCTTCCAGGGTGGCGAAGTAAAAGGTCCAATCGCGAAGTTCTTTAAAGATGAAGAAATCGCTGAACTGAAAAAACGTCTGTCTGCTGAAGATGGCGACTTGCTCCTGTTCGTGGCAGACAAACCAAAAGTGGTTGCAGATGCACTGGGTGCTCTTCGCTCCAAGCTGGGTGCTGAGCTCGGCCTGATCGACCACAGCAAATTCGCGTTCCTGTGGGTCGTAGACTTCCCGCTCGTAGAATGGGATGAAGATGCGAAGCGCTACGTGGCTCTGCACCATCCGTTCACCCGTCCAAAAGACGAAGACCTGCACCTGTTCGACACCGATCCAGGCCAAATCCGTGCGCAAGCGTACGATATGGTACTCAACGGTTATGAGCTCGGCGGAGGTTCCATGCGGATCTTCAAGCGTGACGTTCAGGAGAAAATGTTCACCGCGCTCGGCTTTACTCCAGAAGAAGCTCGTGAGCAATTTGGCTTCCTCCTCGATGCGTTTGAATACGGTACACCACCACATGGCGGGATTGCGCTCGGTTTGGACCGCTTGATCATGCTGCTGGCTGGACGTACGAACCTGCGCGAAGTGATTGCATTCCCGAAAACAGCGAGTGCAACTGATCTGATGGTAAACGCACCAGATGTAGTAGCGCCAAGACAGCTGTCTGACCTGCATATTGTTACAACCGTAACGGAAGAAGAAAAGGTAGAGGCGTAACGACTTGCACAACCGCATTACGATTTGATACAGTGGTAATACTAAAATGAAGCCCTGCGATGTACGTGAAATCCGATAGTTTTGAGCCACAAAGTTTTTTTAGGGAGTTTTTCGTCCGCAACTGTAAAGGCATGCCTCCGATCGAGTGGACGTCTGTAATGGTTGGGCAAGACACCCACCTGCGATGAGCAGGTTCAAAACTAAGGAGCAACACGGCATAATGGGGCTCCTTTTTTCGCTGGAATCCTACTTTTCCGATTGACAATAACTTCGCTTACGAAATGAAAGGTGACAAAACGATGCTTCATCAATTTTCCCGTTGTGAATTGGCCTTCGGTCCCGAAGGTTTGGAAAAAATGAAAAATAGCCGCGTTGCGGTATTAGGCATAGGCGGGGTAGGTTCCTTTACTGTGGAAGCTCTGGCTCGAACCGGGGTAGGGAAGCTGGTGTTGGTGGACAAGGATGTCGTGGACATTACCAACATCAACCGCCAGATTCATGCTACACTGAATACCGTTGGGCAAAAGAAAGCCGAACTGATGAAGGAACGGGTCGCCTCCATTAACCCGGAGTGCGAAGTCGTTACCTTAAATATGTTCTTTACGGAAGAGACAGCTAGTGAATTTTTCGAGCATGAAATGGACTACATCGTAGATGCCATGGACACCATGTCTGCCAAGCTGTATTTGATCAAAGAAGCAAAGCGACGCAACATTCCCATTATCTCCAGCATGGGAGCGGCGAACAAAATGGATCCGACTCGCTTCGAAGTAGCGGATATTTCGCAAACCAGCTACGATCCGATCGCTAAGGTCATTCGCCGTGAGCTGCGCAAGGCTGGGATCTACAAGGGAGTGAAAGTAGTGTATTCCCGTGAGATTCCGGTGACCGTACGCTCGGACGTGCGTGAGCAAATCGTTTCCAACCCGAATTCGCCTATTAGCAAAGTGCGGCAGCCTCCAGCAAGCAACGCCTTTGTCCCATCTGTTGCCGGATTGATTCTGGCGAGTGTCGTTGTGCGTGACCTGCTGGATTGGCAGCCAATAAAAGGATAGTGAACTATGGACGATCTTTTTACGTTTGCCTATGACCAGCAGGGAGGAGGCAAGCAAAAGCCGTTGGCTGCCCGAATGCGGCCTCAGTCGATCCATGAGGTAATCGGGCAGTCTCATATACTAGCGCCTGGCATGCTATTGCGGCGGGCCATCGAAGCGGATCAGGTCTCGTCGCTGATTTTTTACGGCCCGCCAGGAACCGGGAAGACTACATTGGCAAAGGTCATTTCTGGGTCGACGCGGTCCTATTTTTCCGAGTTAAATGCTGTCACGGCTGGCGTTGCCGATATCCGGAAAGTGGTGGAGGCAGCCAAAGAACGGCTCGTGATGGACAATCAGCGCACGACACTGTTTGTCGACGAGATCCATCGCTTCAACAAATCCCAGCAGGACGCATTGCTGCCGTATGTAGAAGAGGGAACGATCATACTGATTGGGGCAACGACGGAGAATCCTTTTTTTGAGGTGAATCCGGCCCTTCTGTCTCGTTCTCAAATATTCTCGTTGCAGTCCTTGACGCATGAAGAACTGCAGCAGGTGATGGATCGTGCACTGACGGATGTGGAGAACGGATTGGGAGAGCTTTCCGTTTCCTTGATGCCAGAGGCTGCAGAACATTTGATCCATTACGCAGAAGGCGACGCGCGACGGTTGTTGAATGCATTGGAGCTGGCTGTCACCACGACTCCGTCGGATAAAGACGGACGTGTGCTGATTACGCTTGATGTAGCTGTGGAATCCATTCAGCGAAGGGCTGTTCGCTATGATAAAAGCGGTGACAACCATTATGATACGATCTCGGCTTTCATCAAATCCATTCGGGGATCGGATCCGGACGCTGCACTCTATTGGTTAGCGCGCATGATTGATGCAGGAGAAGATCCGCGTTTTATTTCTCGCAGGCTGGTCATTTCTGCTTCAGAAGATATCGGCAATGCAGACCCCCAAGCGATCGCTGTCGCAACAGCTTGTTTTCAGGCTGTGGAGCTAGTCGGAATGCCGGAGGGACGTATTCCTCTGGCTCAAGCCACGACCTACCTCGCGACGGCACCGAAAAGCAACGCAGCTTACAACGGAATTAATGCTGCGTTGGATCGGATTCGAAACGATGGGCACAAACCGGTTCCGATTCATCTGCGTGACGCGGCCTACAAGGGAGCTGCCAAGCTCGGGCATGGAAAAGGATATAAATATCCACACGATTACCCATATGGGTATGTACCACAGCAATATTTGCCTGACGGCGTAAACTATTCGTTTTACCAGCCAAAGGACCATGGCTACGAAAGACATATCGGCAGATTTCAGGAAGAGCGAAAAAAACTGGATGATCGAGGATTGCCACCGCAAAAAAACTCCCCCGAATAATGGGGGAGTCAGTGGTCAGGTCCGGACATCTCCGCCTGGCTTGTTGGGCAGATCGCCGTTTTCATTCGGCTGCTTGCTCTGCTCACTGGCACCGTAACGGGCTTTGTGGGCGATGGTTCCTGCCGGCTGGTCGTACAAGGTAGCAGACGGGTGATTTCGACCCTGTTCTGAACGTTTGTTTGTCGTCATTATACTTCACCCCCCTGGATGCTAGTGTGTCCTGTCACAGCGAAGTCATGTAGGCTGTCGGAAATGGGGAAACCGAATAGATAGAGGAGAGTTGCTACATGAAAATTTCAACGAAAGGACGCTACGGGCTGACCATTATGATGGAGTTGGCCAACCGCAACGGAGAAGGACCGACTTCACTGCGGAGCATCGCCCAGCGTCATGATTTGTCTGAGCATTATTTGGAGCAGCTGATCGCACCTTTGCGCAATGCTGGTTTGGTAAAAAGTATTCGCGGTGCCTATGGTGGATACGTTCTCGCGAAACAACCCGAGGAAATTTCCGCTGGTGATGTCATTCGCGTATTGGAAGGACCAATCAGTCCTGTAGAATTCGCCGAAGAAGAAGATCCAGCAAAACGCTACCTGTGGTTGCGAATCCGTGACAGCATTTCTTCTGTTCTCGACTCCACTACATTGCAAGATTTGATCAGCTTCGAGGACGATGGCCGTTCCGACAACTATATGTTTTACATTTGACGACAGTCAAGTGATTAATTGGTAGTAACTACCAAGATACGTAGAAGGTGACACCCGTGTCTGACATGATGTATTTTGATCACGCTGCCACTACTCCTGTACATCCTCGAGTCGTGGAAGCGATGACCCCGTACTTGACGCAAGTGTTTGGCAATCCCTCCAGTGTGCATGGGTTTGGACGAGAGGCGCGGCAGGCATTGGAGCAAGCGAGGGACCAGATCGCCGCTTTCATGGATGCTGAGCCGCAATCGCTTATCTTTACCGGAAGCGGGACGGAAGCAGACAATTTGGCTATCATCGGCGGTGCCATGGCACAACGAGAGCATGGCCGCCATGTCATTACCTCGCAGGTGGAGCATCATGCAGTCCTGCACGCTTGCGAATATTTGGAGCAAGCAGGTTTTGAAGTGACGTACCTTCCTGTAGATGAGACGGGTTCTGTCCGTTTGGCTGACTTGAAGGAAGCGATTCGTCCAGACACGGTTCTCGTTTCCATCATGTACGGAAACAACGAGGTAGGCACGATTCAGCCGATTGAAGAGATCGGTGCGTTTTTGCGTGAGAAGGGGATTGTTTTCCATACAGACGCCGTTCAGGCATTCGGTGTGCTTCCTCTTCGTGCCCGACAGCTGCCCGTGGATATGCTGTCTGTTTCCGCTCACAAGATCAACGGTCCCAAAGGAGTTGGAGCTCTGTATCTGGCAAGAAAGGTTCCCATCTCGCCGATCCTGTACGGGGGTTCTCAGGAACGGAAACGACGTGCAGGTACGGAAAACTTAGCCGGGATCGTCGGCTTTGCTGAGGCGACTAAAGTGACGGCCGAGGAAATGGACGAGCGTGTCTCCAAGTACAGACGGATGAAAGAAGAGATGGAGGCAGTCTGGAAAGAAGCAGGCATTGCTTATCACATCAATGGACACCCGGAAAAAGTCATGCCGCACGTCTTCAATGTCAGTTTTATCGGGGTTCATACCGAAACGATGCTAATGAATCTGGACTTGGTGAAAATAGCAGCGGCAAGTGGCTCTGCTTGTACATCTGGTTCGCTTGAGCTATCCCATGTTCTTCTCGCCATGAATTTGGACGACAGCATTGCTCATTCGGCTATTCGCTTCAGCTTCGGTATTACCAATACGGTAGAGGAAGCTCGGCAAGCTGCAGAAGCGGTAGCAAAGATCGTTCAGAGACTGGTCAAGCGTTATTGATTTCATATGAATTTGCATAGAGATAGAGGATGGAAACCGTTGGGGAGTAAGTAGCCCAAGCGGTTTTTTTCGTTTTTGGAAGGCGGCAGATAAAAGCAAATGCCAAAAATGAAAGAGGAAGATGTGCGGACACGGCAGATGGCCTGAAGCAGAAAACATATGAGGTGCTGTATCGCTCCAACCCAAAGGAAAAACTGTACGACCGTGTACGGATGGGTGTGACTAAGCTTTTCGCCGCCAAGCGTAGAGGAACGTCAGGAGCGGCGAGAGTACCGCAATCAAGGACAGGCAAGAGTGTGCCGATTTCCAGTACAAAATGCTGCTCTAGGGCAAGCCGGACCTGCGAAATCGCATTCAGATCTACTTCAACCGTCTGACCCTGCAGGCCAAAAAACAGTGCGGTCAAGACCAGAGCCTGTAGAAACCCCCAACAAAGTCATACCGATCGTACTGATAGTCGTAAATGAACTCCCCGTCACACTGGACACGATGATCGTCAAAAAGAGGGCGCTTATCGTAAAGCCCTCAGGGGAAATCAGCGAAATCCCGAGATCCAGGATCGTGGGCACAGTCCCGCTCATCATCTATACACCGATCAGGCAGAGGATTAGCATTGGGGCGATGGTTGACTGAATGCCTTTAATCAGCCCATTTTCTATTTTCTTCCAGGATATTCCGAATAGACGCAATAGAGTAGCTGCAGCAATCGTTGCCGCAAAAAGCAGCAAATGTGGCTCCACCTTTCCGAAGAACAAGGCGGGAAAGAGGATACCAAAGATAGCGAGCAGCACCCAAAGACTTTGGGAAAAGCTAACGGATTTATTCATGATGATGACTCCTCGTTGTTGTTGGTTTCACTTTTCCGCTTCTTTGCTTTTGTGCTGTCGTGCGTTTAAGTGAGCTTGAAGTACTTTATTCCGATTTGTTGGATTCGTCAACGAGTTCAAAAATACCCATTTTTGTTTGAACATGTACGGTCAAAGGTCAAGCAGACGAGTCGTTCTCTACATAACTTTGCCGATCCTTATTGCTGAGATCATTTACAATCGCCTCAAAGCAGGTGATTCGATAATAGTCATGTAGTTCATCCTGATTTCTCATCAACCACTGAATTAAACTTCCGTCAATCATGGCCCGAATAGTGACTGCAGCTCTCTCTTCGTCCTGTACGTTAAAAATGCCTTCTTCCTTTCCCGCAAGCACAATATCTTTCCCAATTCCCCAACAATTTTGATAAAACTGATAGTTTACATCCCGATAGCGATCACTGTGATTGGCCTGCGCCAAAAATTCGAGATAAACCCGATAAAACTCTTTGTTTTTCTTGGGGCTTGCAAAAGCAGCGTTTACATAGGCTTTTAGCTTGTTCACTGCACCACTGCAAGTCTCGACTGCCATACGCTCATTTTGATAAATACGCTCGGTGATCCAGCTAAAGAGATAGTAGAAAACATCCTCTTTATTTTTGAAATAGTAGTTCGTCACACCTTTGCTGACACCGGAGTAATCGGCAATATCCTGGAGCGTCACGGAGTTGAAGCCCTTTTTGGCAATCGCTTTAAAGGTTGCCCGGAGTATTTGGTTTCGTCGCTCAGTCGCTCTTTTTTGCGTCATCATAACCTCCAACAAAAAACGGTTCTGGTATAACCTGTTTACTTTTGCGTCAGGCGCCTCTGTTAGTTGGAAGTATATGGGCACCTCTTCCAAAACATTCTGACCGGATAAATAAAAGGCGGGCTCGTTTTCATTTTGACCGGATAGATAAATCTGAGTACTAATCACCCGATCTCACACGTAGGATTGAAGCAGATCAGGTCTGCTGGTAGCCATTTTATTTTGACTGGATAAAACGAAAAAAAGGGGTGTAACCGAGAATGGATTATGAGAACGTCCTCCTTGAAAAAAAAGAACACGTAGCCAAGATTATTCTCAATCGACCAAATAAACTAAACTCACTTTGTCCGACTACCATGGAAGAGTTGCGTGACATTATTCAGAAGATTAACGACGATGAAGAGATCCGGGCAGTGATTGTGACAGGATCAGGAGAGAAGGCTTTTTCCACTGGCTTTGATATGAAGCTGGCAACAGCCGAAGGGACAGTGAACTGGGAGAAGCTGGTGCGATCCAACTATCAGACGTTCATGGGAATTTGGAATTTGCGGCAGCCGACGATTTCAGCAGTGAACGGCTATGCGATCGCAGCGGGGGTGAGCTTGGCGATGATTTGTGATATTGCCATCGCGTCAGAGCATGCGATTTTTGGGGAGCCCGAATTGCGCCATTATGCTTTGTCTCCCTTGCTGATCCTGCCATGGTTCGGGACGAATCGAAAACTGATCCACTATCACTACTATACTGGGGATAATATTGACGCAGCTTTGGCGGAAAAGCTTGGAATGGTGGCGAAAGTGGTGCCTGCCGATCAGCTGCAAAGAGAGGCCGAGAAAATGGCTGAGCGGATTGCCAAAGCCCCACCCTTCGCAGTACAGATGACCAAAGACAGCATCCGCCGAACCTACGAAATGATGGGAATGTCCAATGCCCTCGACTACCACAGAGTGATTGACACGCTCGTCCTCTCTGCCCATGGAATTGAGGAAAAGGACCATTTGCTGCGGATTCTCGACAAGGAAGGACCGAAAGCTTTTTTTGAAGCGAGAGATGGCAGATTTCGTGAAGACTGATGGAAATGGGGAAAGGAGTGGATGGTTTCATGGAATCATTTCGCGCATTAGTGGTGAGCCAGACAGAGGATTCCTTCGAGGTACGTGTGGAGCAGCTGACTGTAAGTGATTTGCCGCCGGGCGATGTATTGATTCGCGTTCTTTACTCCAGTATCAACTACAAGGATGGGCTGGCTTGTTCTGAACACGGGAAGATCGTGAATTCGTACCCTTTTGTGCCGGGAATCGACTTGGCTGGAGTGGTCGTTTTCTCTTCCGATTCACGCTTCAAGGAAAACGAGCAGGTACTGGTTACGGGGTTTGACCTAGGTGTATCTCATTATGGAGGGTTTGGCGAGTTGGCGCGTGTACCAGCGGATTGGGTTGTTCCGATCCCACAGGGACTAACGGCAAAAGAAGCCATGATCTTGGGGACAGCTGGATTTACGGCGGCATTATCCATTCAACGGTTGGAAGAGCATGAGGTAAATCCGGAGCGCGGGCCTATACTCGTAACAGGAGCCACTGGGGGTGTAGGGAGTGTCGCCGTGTCCATGCTAGCCAAAAGAGGATACCATGTCACCGCCAGCACGGGAAAGGTGTCAGAATACGATTACTTGAGGAAATTAGGTGCCACTGAAATCTTATCCAGAGAAGAAGTCTCTCCTGAAAAAATAAGGCCACTTGATAAACAACGCTGGGCAGGAGTAGTCGACCCGGTAGGTGGGAACACGCTGGCTTATGCGTTAAGTACGACCCGCTATGGAGGTGCTGTAGCCGTGAGCGGGCTGACAGCAGGAACGTCCCTTTCGACAACGGTCCTCCCTTTTATTCTCCGAGGAGTTCAACTGATTGGGATTGACTCGGTTTACTATCCGATGGAGAAAAGGGTGAGCTTGTGGGAGCGGATTGCGACGGATCTAAAGCCAGAACTGCTTTCGGAAATGCTATACGAAGAAGTCAGTCTCGAGCAGATCCCGCAAAAAACGAAAGAGATTCTCCAAGGGAGCATACGCGGAAGAACGCTTGTGAAGCTGTAACAGGACTCCAACTCCATACGCGCCTGCTATTTCAAAATACCGCTGGAAATCGATGTGATTCCCCATTTTGAAATATCAAAGGAGTGTAGCGCTTATGCAGAATGCAGCGATGGATTCAAATCGAACGAAGATCAAGGCCATAGTAGCTGGTAGTGTGGGCAATTTGGTGGAGTGGTTTGACTTTAGCATTTACGCGATCTTTGCTGCCATGATTGCCACTAACTTTTTTGCGATGGATCAATCTACCAGTTCCTTGATGGCGACATTTGCTACGTTTGCGGTGGGCTTCCTCATGCGGCCATTAGGGGCAATCGTCATTGGGGCGTACGGGGATCGTGTGGGGCGAAAAAAGGCGTTGGGGCTTACGATTATCATCATGGGAATTGGAACGCTCCTGATCGGAATTTTGCCTACTCATGAGCAAATTGGCATGTGGGCGCCGATTCTCCTGGTAGTGGCTCGACTCATTCAAGGCTTTTCTGCGGGAGGGGAGTGGGGAGGCTCTTCTACCTATATCGTCGAATCGGCGGAAAAGAATTCGAGAGGTTTCTGGGGAAGCTGGCAGCAGGTGAGTACAAGTGGCGGAATGCTTCTCGGGTCCCTGACAGGTGTATTGCTTACAAGCACACTCTCGAATGAATCGTTGATGGCGTGGGGATGGCGCATACCGTTTGTCGTGGGTGGGCTTCTCGGGTTTATCGGTTTATACTTGAGGCGAGGAATCGAGGAGACACCTGAATTTACGCGAGCACAGAAGCAAGGCGTGATCAGCAAAGTTCCGTTCTTTGAAGCGATCAGGAATTATCGAAAAGAGATTATGCTAGGAATGGGTATCAATATTTTTTGGACTGTCGCTTATTATGGGCTGCTGACGTTCATGCCCACATTTCTGTCCAAATTCATCGGGCTATCCGCTCAGCTCGCTTTTCTCGCGAGCACGATCTCCATGGTTGTTCTCATGGTATTGATCCCTATTATGGGGTACTGGTCAGATCGAGTAGGACGCAAACCATTGATGCTTTTCTCGACAATGGGATGCATTCTGTTGACCTATCCGCTATTCCTGCTGATTCATACAGGCTCCTTTCTGTGGATTATTCTTGCCGAAATCGTTTTTTGCGCATTGATTGCGATGTACGCGGGTCCTGGAGTCGCCGCGATCGTTGAGATCTTTCCCACGAAGGTGCGCTACAGCTCCCTCTCGATTGGCTACAACATTTCAGGTGCCTTGTTTGGAGGAACTGCTCCTTTTATTTCCACTTTTTTGATCAATCAAACTGGCTCGTATCTTTCCCCGGCCTTTTACATTATTTTCGCAAGTACGATCACGACCATTATTCTTTGGCGCATGAATTTTAACGAAAACGAAATGGCTCAGGAAACAGCAAGCCTGTGAGTTGAATCAGGTAGTGAAGGGAGAAGGAGAGGACAGATATGAGGGTAACGATCAAAGACGTGTTTGAGCAGACCGTTCAGAGATATCCACGAAAAGAAGCCATCTATGATGTTGAGAATCAGCGGCGTTACACGTACGCAGAGTGGAATGGGGAAGTCAACAAATTGGCCAACGCCTTTACACAAGCAGGCGTTCAAAAAGGACAATGCATTTCCACTTTTTTGTATAATACATTCGAATTCGTAACTGTATTTTTTGCTTGTGCCAAAATAGGAGCAATTCTCAACCCGATTAACTATCGTTTAAAATCCGATGAGCTGTCTTATATCCTGGGGGATGCGGATCCGAAAATTCTCTTGTTTGAGGGGGCACTGGAAAGGGAAGTAACTCGTATCGTTGCTGATTTCCCCGGAGTATCGTTTTGGTCAATCGATCAGAGTCCTCCTGCATTTGCGCAAAGCTATGTTGAGAAACGAAGGCAAGCTCCGGCTACGTCGCCCGAAACGGCTATTTCCGAAGAAGATTTGTACGCTATCATGTATACCAGCGGAACGACGGGGCGTCCAAAAGGTGTGTTGCACCGTCATCGTGATGTCGTGGAACAAAGCCTCGTCGTGATTGCTGCCATGAACTATACAGAGAAAGACCGAGGCTTGATCATGGCTCCCATGTTTCACTGTGCGGAATTGCACTGCGGGTTTTTCGCGAGGGTACATGTCGGAGCCAGCCAGGTCATAATGCATCATTTTGATGTAAAACGAGCTATTCAGCTTTTGCAGGACGAACAGATCACGACTGTGTTCGCTGTTCCGACCATGTGGAAGTGGATGCTGCAGGAAGATGTGTCCGCGGACCAATTGCCCTGCTTGCGCTCCGGCATGTATGGAGGAGAACCGATGCCGAAAGCACTCGTTCATGCTTGCCACGACAGATTGGGAATCAAGTTGACTCAGGCGTACGGGATGACAGAGATGGGGCCGACAGTAGCCTTTTTGATGAACGATGATCAGCTAACCAAGGCAGGTTCAGCAGGGCGAGCCTGTCTCAATCACGAAATTCGGATCGTTCGACCACGTACAGACGAACCGTCAGATCCGGACGATATCCTCGAGGCTTGCCAAGTAGGAGAAATATTGGTTAAAGGCCCTTCTGTGATGGCAGGGTACTATCGTAATCAAAAAGCGACGGAGCATGCCTTATACAAAGGCTGGTATCATTCCGGTGATCTGGGTTATTTCGATGAGGATGGCTATCTGTGGATTGCTGACCGTGCCGATCATATGATTGTAAGCGGCGGAGAGAACGTCTATCCTCGCGAAGTGGAAGAGGCACTCTATGAGCACCCTGACATCCAGGAGGTCGCTGTGCTGGGCGAACCAGATGAGCGGTGGGGACAGACGGTCGTTGCATTTGTTGTCAAAAAGAACGAGCTGCTGACCGCGAGTGATTTGGATGCCTACTGCAAAAACAGTTCCAAGCTTGCCAATTACAAAAGGCCAAGACGGTATGTATTTGTAGAGGAGCTGCCTCGCAATACGAGTGGGAAGCTGCAGAAATTTCGGTTGAAAGAAGCAATGAAAAAAGGACTGTAGGATACCAGGCCACAGTCATCATTGTACGTAAAACAACAAGGCCAGCGAGTTTTTTGCTCGTTGGTTTTTTGTGCATTCAAAAGAAGGTCCATCCTAATTGTGGTTGATTCTGGAAAGTGATACACTTGTATGCAGCAGAAGCGAGACAATAGAACTACTGCTTCAGTCACATAAAGGAGAGGGATTTATGTTCGTCAAGGGTATCTCAATTCGCTTCAAACTCGTACTCACGATCCTTATTATTACGATGGTCCCGTTGATGACTGTCGGCTACTTGCAGTTTGAAAACGCTCGAACAGCCGTCTATGAACTCACAGTGACCGATTTACAATACATAACGGAAATGAAAACAAGAGAGTTGGCACCCTATACACAGGATGCCAATGTGTTCGAAGGAAACAAACAGAAAATTAATGAAATCATTGGCGAAGTAGCCGAGCGCTATTACAAGCCAAACGGCATGGACGGATACGCCTATATTATCGATACAGAAGGAAATGCCATTTTTCATCCGGACAAGGCCGTGCAGAATACATCGCTCGCACAGGAAGGATTCACGCAAGAAATACTGGCAAAGAAGAAAGGCTGGCTGGAATACGAATTCCAGGGTTTGACCAAGCTGACGGTCTTTCAGGAGCTTCCAAACGGATGGATTCTGGTGATCGGAAGCTTCCAGAATGATCTGCTGAAAACGATCGAAGACAGTCGCCTGCTCATGTTTCTTCTCAACTTGGCCAGTGCTGTCATCGCTTTGGTTGTAGGGATTTTTATTGTCAATAAACTGGTTCGACCATTAAAAGAGCTTGTGGCTGTAATGAAGGAAGCGGAAGCAGGGAATTTAACGGGGGTCGTAAAGGTTCGTTCCCGAGATGAAGTAGGGGCTTTGTCAGCTATGTACAATGAAATGATGGGTGGTTTCCGCAACATGCTGTACGAGGTACAACATGTCTCCCAGCAGGTGGCAGCCTCTTCTGAAGAACTTACGGCGAGTGCCTCAGAAAGTGCTCGTGCTTCCGAACAAATCTCTGCCGCATCCTCGGAAATCGCAAATGGTTCTGACCAGCAGAAACAGACCGTTTTTGAAACGACGCATTTCCTTCATCGCATAGGGAGTGATATTCAAGAAATCGCCAAGTCGACAGATCATGTCAACACAGATGCGAACCAAGCGTTTCAATTGGCCAAAGATGGCGAGAACAAGCTGAACTTGTTGGTTCAGGAAATGGATCAGATTACGAGCCATGTACGCCAAACGGAACAAGTCGTTCGGGATTTGGGGATCCAATCTGAAAAAATTATGGGGATCATCACGATCATTCGTCAAATCTCAGATCAAACGAATTTGCTCGCGCTCAATGCTGCGATAGAAGCTGCACGGGCAGGAGAGCAAGGACGTAGCTTTGCAGTGGTTGCCCAGGAAGTACGCAAGCTGGCTGAACAATCAGGGCAGGCAGCGGAGGAAATCGCCAGCTTGATTCATACGACACATAATGAAATTCAGGATGCCGTCATCGCGATGGGAACTACCACCGAGGCTGTTCAAGAAGGACGAGGCGGTGTAGCCTCAGCGGGTGAAAGCTTCCAGCAAATAGTAATCGCCGTGCAAGATGTGAGCAATCAGGTGTACCGGATGAATGAAGCGGCACAGGCAATCCACCACGATACGGAGAAACTGGTAGGAAACTCAGACCGCATTGCTCATTTGGCTGAAACAGCGGCACATGACACCCAGGAAGTAGCGGCTGCTTCTGAAGAACAGACCGCGACGACCGAAGAGATGACAGCAGCGGCTGAGACATTGGCACAAATGGCAGAACGGTTGTCAGAACAGGTAAAACGATTTACAATCTAACAAGAGTTTACTGGCAGAATCCACTTTGTTTGAAAGTGGATTTTTTCCTTCCCATAGGGTGCTTGAATAGGAAATGAGCTGGGTAAGGAGGGAGTAGGATGGAGGATCAGCAAACAATTTCCCTGTTTGCCGAAACATACATTCGCGGATTTGTTACACAAGAAATTTTTTACAACGAGGAAACGTGGTACGGAGTCATCCGTCTAAAGATAGAAGAGACAACCGAGTCCATCAAGGAATCAGAGGTGGTGATTGTCGGTAATTTTCCACGTCCTCATCCAGATGAGTTATATACGTTTTACGGGGATTGGAAGACACATGCCCGCTTTGGTCAACAGTATGTCGCCAGACGTTACGAACGGGAAACACCAAAGACGATCGCGGGTGTCGAGCGATATTTGGCGAGCGGACTCTTTCAAGGCATTGGGAAGAAGATGGCAAAACGTATCGTGGAGCAGTTGGGAGTAGATGCCCTGACGATCATCGCGGATTATCCCGAGCGCTTGGCGGAAGTGCAAGGGATCTCCGAATCACGAGCCAAGATCATCTATGAATCCGTCATCGAGCATCGTTCCCTGGAGAGTGCGATGGTCTTTCTGTACGATTTTGGCATTGGTGTCAACATGGCTCTGCGTATTTACCAGACATACAAACTGGAGACCATGACCGTCCTAAAGGAAGAGCCATACCGTCTCATCGAGGATGTACAAGGGATCGGTTTCAAACGGGCAGATGATATCGCACGTTCAACAGGAATCGCTGCATCTTCCGAGGAGCGCGTAAAGGCAGCAGCCTTGTTCACTTTACAGGAGGCGTCGTACTCAGAAGGACATGTGTACCTGCCTGTAGACGAGCTCTGTGAAAAAACGATGAGACTGCTGATGAGTGTGGCGGCCACGCCTTCACAGCAGACGAGATAACACAAGCTGTAGAAGCGCTATTCATCGCTAGCAAAATCGCATGGGAAGACGATCGCGTCTACTTGCCCACCCTATTTTTTGCTGAGCTCGGACTCGCGAAAAGACTTCGCCATTTTTCGAACAGAGATCCGTTTGCGTCGTTTCCTGCCTCGGAGTATTATCGCGCGATTGGAGCCGTCGAGGATGAGCTGGCCATCACATACGCTCAGACACAGCGTGATGCGATTGAACAAGCGATCACCTCAGGGTTGATGCTGTTGACTGGTGGTCCGGGTACAGGGAAGACGACCGTCATCAGAGGGATCTGTCGCGTGTTTTCACAGCTTCATGGCTTGACCCTGGACTTGAGAAAGTACAGTGAAGACAACCCGTTCCCCATCGTGCTCGTTGCACCAACGGGGCGTGCTGCTAAACGGATGACGGAGACGACAGGACTCCCAGCGATGACCATCCATCGTCTGCTCGGCTACAAAGGGGAAAGCTTTGAGCACGATGCGGAACATCCGATTCGGGGACGATTATTAATTATCGACGAGATGTCGATGGTGGATATTTGGCTGGCGAATCAATTGTTTCGAGCGATACCAGATGATATGCAAATCATCATGGTGGGAGATCCGGATCAGCTACCCTCAGTAGGGCCTGGCAATGTACTGCAGGACATGATTCGCTCAGGCTTGCTGCCATTAGCTCAGCTGACGGAGATTTACCGACAAGCCGAAGAGTCAACCATCATCCGTCTGGCGCATGACGTTCGAAAAGGAAATATACCCTCAGATTTGCTTCATACCACTCCTGATCGGCGATTTTTCACAAGTTCGCCACAAGATGTACCGGAAGCAGTGAAACAAATTTGCTCTGGGGCCGTAAAAAAAGGATATACGGCAAAAGATGTACAAGTTCTGGCCCCTATCTATAAAGGTACCGCTGGTGTAAACCGGTTGAATGAAGAACTGCAGGAGCTGTTTAATCCAAAGACAGCCCAGAAGCGGCGTTCAACGGTGACATGGGTGAGATTGTTGCGATTTTTTTCCCGAACGAAAACGCAGAGAACGAAGAGATGCTGGTCGTATCCTTTGACGGCCGGGAAGTGACGTACAAACGCTCGGCTTATCATCAGCTGACGCTGGCGTACTGTTGCTCCGTCCATAAGTCACAAGGAAGCGAATTTCCGATCGTAGTCATGCCGTTTGTCAAAAGCTATTACCGAATGCTCAGGCGCAAGCTCGTTTATACGGGTATTACGCGGAGTAAATCGTTCCTCATCATGTGTGGCGAGCCGGATGCGTTCCGTGCAGCCGTGGAGACAGACGAAGAGGGAGTACGGTACAGCTATCTCGAAGAGCGGCTGAAGCTCGAGTAAGTTTGGAACCATTTGCGTCGAATGACTCCCACCTTTTCGCCAGATACTAAAAAGGCGGAAGGGGGATGTCCCACATGCGCAAGGCATTGGATGTAGTCGGCTTGCCTGTCGTTTGCCTGCAAACAGGAGAGACGATCGGTACCGTCCGTGACATTCTTTGTGACTCCACTTGGCATGTACGAGGAGTCTTGCTGAGCGAACAGGGTTGGTTCCATCAAGGTACCTACATTCCTACCGAACGGATTCACGCGGTAGGGGAGTCCTTCCTTACCGTATCGGGTAAAAACGCAATCACGCCCTTGCCTCATCTCGCCGGTCTGGAACCTGTCGGCTTCGTGACGGGAAAGACAAAACTAAAAGGAAAAGCGGTCATTACCGCTTCCGGAGAACTCCTGGGCAGATTGGAAGATGTTTACTTTTCTGCGAACTGGGAGAAACTTGTAGGGTACGAACTGTCTAATGGCTGGATAGCGGATGTAACAGAAGGGCGAAAACGCCTGTTCACACCGCCATCCGTCATCGTCGGGGAAGAAAACCTGATCGTGCCGGACTAGGTTCGTAGCCAGGCGTGAAAGGGAGGATTGCGTGATGCGAGTCATTTGCCCGAATTGCAGTTCCAAAGACGTAGGGAAGATTGGTACCAATCAATACTACTGCTGGAATTGCTTCATAGAGATGAGTGTGACCAACGAGCAGATCGCCTCTGTCTACCAAGTAGAGGAAGATGGGTCGTTGCATTCGCTCAATGATCTGTTTATTGAGGATCAAACGGTTACCGCTCAATTGAATATGTAGATCATTTGAGCGACCAAAACAACTGGAGGTGGCACGCTTGATAGTAAGAAGCCTGTTGCGCATCCTAGCCACAAGCGGAATCGTGGCAGTCATCGGATATTTGATGGCGCCACGTCGTCGCAGTCGATTTTCGTTCAACCTGAATCGATTGCCCTTCTCCATGCGTAACATGCAGCGTATGGTGAAAACAGGCCGCAAGCTGATGCGTGCCGTCGCTCGTTAATTTAGAGATTTTGATTGGAAAGCTGACGCCTGTCATTTGGGCGTCAGCTTTTTTATTAATTCCATGAAAAAAAGATGAGCTTAACAATATAGCGGAGGTGGGGAGAAGCAAGTTTCCGATCTGCGCTCCGGCCTATTCCCACCGAACTGGTTCGGTGGCCCTGCATAGAGGAATAGACTGTCCGCTCCACAACGATTCACGGGGAAGCGGTAAAGGAGTAGCCGCTTCGCAGGGAATACAGAGGTACTGCTTCTGGATCCCGTGAATTCGTTGTTCCGCTAGGTAGGGTCCCGGAGTCGCTCCGCCTGGAAACCTGCTTCTCCTGCCAGCTGTTGTAGTTTCTAGCTACCTGGTATAAAGAGGTTCAAGGGAGCTAAAGCTTATTTCCTCAATCGTTGCGCTTCGAAGATATCGGTGAATCAAGGGAAGAATAAGTCGTTTCCCAATGAAACTCCTCGGAAAACCCCAGAATAAGGCATGTGGTACTCCCAAAGCTGGCCAAGGAAAAAGGGGAAAATAAGCGGAAGATCTTTGGAACACCTACCAAGGCGCAATGGAAAAAACGAAACACGGTTTTAAGCGTCCACCTCTGAGGATCTTCCTGAGACGGCTACTTTGGACGCGGTTTCGTTTTTTTTGCATGTAGCCGGACAGGGATGACCCCCAGCAGGTGTTCCTATGAAGCTGGAGCGTTTTCCCCTTTTTCCTCCCCTCCACTGCAGTCTGACAAAGTGTAAAAAGGAAATAAAATAAAAAAAGCTGACACCAGTAATTGTAGCGTCAGCTTTTTTCATTTTATTAGTAGCCTTCAAGCTTACGATTGTTCTGCCAGTCGTTTTTGTTTCTGACTTTTCATTCGACCAGTCATCAGTACGCCAACCACTACTGCGACAATGAACAACCATTTCACCCAAGGATATGCTGCAAAGAACGGCGCCAAGAATTTTTCTGAAGTAACCATGCTGGCTGCGGTATAAGCCAAAACTGCGGATCCGATGTAGATGACAAGCGGATAACGTTCCATGACCTTCAGAATCATCGTACTTCCCCACACCATGATCGGAACACTGATTATCAAACCGATGATGACTAACAAGAAGTCACCGTGTGCTGCACCTGCGACGGCGATCACGTTATCCAGACCCATGACCGTGTCCGCAACAATGATTGTCCAGATCGCCGATCCGAGGCTTCCGCTCGCTTTCATGTTATCATGATTGTCTTCCTGTACCAGCAGCTTCAGCGAGATCCAGACAAGGATTAATCCACCGACGAGCAGCAAACCAGGGATCTTCAGCAACCAGACAACAGCCAAGGTCGCCAGAGCACGTATGATGATTGCGCCGACCGTTCCCCAAATGATCGCTTTCTTTTGCTGATTTGCAGGGAGATTTCGAGCGGCCATCCCGATGACAATCGCGTTGTCACCGGCTAACACCAAGTCAATAACGACAATAGCAAGTAGTGCGGACCAAAACTCAGGGGTAAACAATAGTTCCATTTCTCTTCCTCCTCGTCCTTGGAAAGTAAAAATCCTCCGGCCGTTTTCTTGATACCTCTTATAGTTTGTTTAAAAGGGGGAAAAAGAAAACGACCTTTCCCTGGACAGGCAAAGGTCGTGAAAATACAGAAAAAGACCTTTACCTGTTAGGCAAAGGTCTTGCTTACAACATTAGGAACATGTTGCCAACATAGCCGGGGATTTCTCCCGTAATGACGACTATGTTGCGAAAAAGCTACTCCCCTTTGGAGATATCCACTTGTATTATCATACTACTTCGAGGATTCCGATGTGTCAATAGGGTACATGTTTTTTGTTCCGCTGAGACACTCTAGTAAATACGGAAGACGAAGGGAGGTCTGTCAGCGTGGATGAACTTCGGCGCAGTCGCCTGTTCGCCGCAGCCATTTGGCTCACCATTCTGTTGATCATAGGCAATCTGCTATGGCTGCTCCGACCTGTCTTGACTCAATTGTTTCATTTACTGGAAGAAGTCCTAGTACCAGTTGTGGTGGGTCTTATTATTGCCTACCTGCTTCATCCGATTGTACAGGTATTGGAAAGGCGCAGGGTTCCGCGGCTCATGGCTGTTTTGCTTATTTACGGCTCGTTTGTCCTCATCATTGTGATTGCAATCGTCAATGCCATCCCGATTTTTACCAAGCAGCTAGTGGAGCTTTCAGATGATTTGCCCCGGCTGTCAGAATGGTACTACAAGTGGATGAGCGAATGGGAAGCCCATAAATACTTTTTGCCAGACAGCATCTCGCATGGAGTAGATCGCGTGATTATCCAGTCACATGAGCGCATGTCCCACACCGTCACACAACTGGTGAACAACGCGCGCAATTCAGTAGGGAAAGTTCTCGCCTATGCTGTCGTCCCGTTCATTGCTTTTTATTTGTTGAAGGACATGAAGGAACTGCACGAAGCGGGGATGTCGATCATTCCCCGTGGCTACCGCAAGCAAGTACTCTCTGTCTTACGGGATATTAACGAATCGCTAGGAAATTACATACATGGACAGATGATGGTGGCTCTGATCGTTGGTTTGTTTGCTTATCTGGGTTACTGGTTGGTTGGGATGCCGTATCCATTTGTCCTTGCGACCTTTGTCTGTTTGACGAACATTATTCCTTACATCGGTCCATTGATCGGAGCAGCACCGGCTGTCGTCGTGGCATTGACCATCTCTACGAAGATGCTCCTTTTTGTACTCGTGGTCAATATCGTCATCCAGGTCGTAGAGGGGAACATTCTTTCTCCGAACATCGTCGGCCGTTCCTTGCACCTTCATCCGCTGCTTATTATCATGGCGTTACTGGCTGGGGAAGCCATTGGGGGAATAATCGGCCTGATTGTTGCGGTACCTGTCCTGGCAGTATGTAAAGTCATAATCAGCCGAGTGGCTCTCATGATGCATGAAAGTTGACAGTGATCGCCAAAAAAATTTATAATACGAACAAAGCAATACTGGATTTGATCAATGAGGGAACGAGTATGTTGCAGCCCTTCTACAGAGAGGACGCTCCATGGTTGAGAGAGCGCCCAGAAGAAGTGCGACAGAAGGCTACTCCTAAGACCGGGCAAAAACCGGCGGCTTGGCACCGTTAAAGGCCGCAAAGCGACAGGCATTGGCTCGAAGGATGCAGCACAAGTCTGTAAGCAGGGTGGTACCGCGAGAAAAAACAGTTCTCGTCCCTGAGGGGATGGGGGCTTTTTTTATTTTTCTTTAGAGGAGAATGTAAATGAAGAAACTGACAGGCAATCAAATCCGCCGCATGTTCCTGGACTTCTTTGTAGAAAAAGGACATCGCATTGAGCCGAGTGCTCCCTTGGTTCCAATCGACGATCCTTCCTTGCTGTGGATCAACAGCGGTGTAGCGACCCTCAAAAAATATTTTGACGGCCGCATCATTCCAGACAATCCACGTATCACCAACTCGCAAAAATCCATTCGTACCAACGATATCGAAAACGTAGGGCGCACGGCTCGCCACCATACGTTCTTCGAGATGCTGGGGAACTTCTCCATCGGTGACTACTTTAAAGAAGAAGCGATCGAGTGGGCATGGGAGTTTTTGACCAGCCCGAAATGGATCGGCTTTGATCCAGAGCTGCTCTCTGTCACCATTCACCCGGAAGATGATGAAGCATTTGAATACTGGAACAAAAAAATCGGTGTTCCTGCAGAGCGCATCGTGAAACTGGAAGGCAACTTCTGGGATATCGGTGAAGGCCCAAGTGGTCCGAACACGGAGATTTTCTACGATCGTGGCGAAGCGTTCGGGAATGATCCCAGCGATCCTGAGCTGTATCCTGGCGGCGAGAACGAACGTTATCTGGAAGTGTGGAACCTGGTGTTCTCCCAGTTCAACCACAACCCAGATGGTACTTACACGCCATTGCCCAAGAAAAACATCGATACTGGAATGGGCCTCGAGCGTATGGCTTCGATCATTCAAGGGGTGGACAACAACTTTGAGACAGACCTCTTGTTCCCTTTGATCGAAGAAACCAGCAAGATTTCCGGCGTGAAATACAAAACGAGCCCTGAAATGGATGTTGCGCTGAAAGTGATCGCTGACCACGCACGTACGGTTGCATTTGCAATCGGTGACGGCGCGTTGCCTTCCAATGAAGGACGCGGCTATGTCATTCGTCGCTTACTCCGTCGTGCAGTTCGCATGGGGAAAAAGCTGGGTGTGGAAAAACCGTTCCTGTACAGCCTGACAGCAACAGTCGGAACCATGATGGGCGAGTTCTACCCAGAAGTCGTACAAAAACGTGAATTCATCGAAAAAGTCATTCGTGCGGAAGAAGAGCGTTTCCACGAGACTTTGAACGATGGACTGGCTATCCTCTCCGAAATGGTGAAAAACGCGAAAGCAGAAGGCAAAACACAGCTGTCCGGTCAAGACGTATTCAAAATGTACGATACGTACGGATTCCCGGTTGACTTGACGGAAGACTTTGCCGATGAGCAAGGCCTGACTGCTGATCGTGATGGTTTTGAAAAAGCGATGGAAGAACAGCGTGAGCGTGCCCGCGCAGCTCGCCAAGATGTAGACAGCATGCAGATCCAGGGCGGTCCATTGTCCGATCTGACGGTTACGAGTCAATTTGTTGGTTATACTGAATTGGTAGCTACAGGTAAAGTAGAAGCGATCATTTTCGAGAACCAACTGACTGACGAAGCAGAAGAAGGACAGACTGTTCAAGTCGTTCTGAGCCAGACGCCATTCTATGCAGAGAGCGGCGGACAGATCAATGATGAAGGCTATCTGATCTCTGATTCTGTCAAAGCACGTGTATCGGACGTACAAAAAGGTCCTAAAGGCCAAAATGTTCACTCCGTTACCGTAGAAGCAGGTACTCTGCGCAAAGGCGATGAAGTGCGTGCAGAAGTGAACCGTGAAGCGCGACTGGCCATCACGAAAAACCATACCGCGACACACTTGCTGCACCAGGCTTTGAAGGATGTACTGGGTACCCACGTCAATCAAGCTGGTTCTCTGGTAGCTCCAGAAAGACTGCGTTTTGACTTCACGCACATCAGCTCCATTACAGCTGAAGAGCTGGAGCGTATCGAGGCGATCGTCAACGAAAAAGTGTGGGAAAACCTCACTGTTGAGATTTCGAACAAAGCATTGGCCGAAGCAAAAGCAATGGGGGCTATGGCGTTGTTCGGCGAAAAATACGGCGATGTCGTTCGTGTCGTAAAAGTAGGCGATTACAGCTTAGAGCTGTGCGGCGGTTGCCACGTGAGCAACACAGCGGAAATCGGACTGTTCAAGCTGGTGAGCGAGAGCGGAATTGGCGCAGGTACGCGCCGTATCGAGGCCGTTACCGGTCGTGGTGCTTATCAGTTCCTGAACCAGCAATTTGCTACGCTAAAAGAAGTCGCACACGCATTGAAAGCTCCTCTGATTGCGGAAGCTCCTGCACGTGTGGAAGGCTTGCAACAGCAATTGAAAGAAGCTCAGCGTGAAAACGAATCGCTGCGTTCCAAACTGGGTAACATCGAAGCGGCTTCCCTGACCGATCAATTGCAACAGGTGGATGGAATGAATGTACTGGCTGCTCGCGTCTCAGCAGTTGATATGGATAATTTGCGCGGCATGGTGGACGAGCTGAAAAACAAACTGGGCTCGGCTGTCATCGTTCTCGGTGCAGTAGATGGAGACAAGGTAAACCTCGTAGCAGGGGTGACTAAAGACCTGATGGATCAAGGCGTCCATGCGGGCAAGATCATTAAAGAGGTTGCTACACGTTGCGGTGGTGGCGGTGGCGGTCGTCCAGACATGGCGCAAGCAGGCGGGAAAGATCCATCCAAGCTGCAGGAAGCACTTGATGCAGTTGCAGAGTTCGTAAAAAGTCAAGCGGTGGCGAAATAACACACTGCAGGATGAGAAATTTACGAAATCGACAAGGAGTAGGGTCGAGAGAAGTCGAATACAATTGGTAGCAAGTAGGGTAGAAGTCTCAAATGGAAATCGAGGTGTTGATTGTGAGTTCGTTGGATAATACCATGAAGTTCACGGTGCCAAAGGAAGCGAATGCGGCGGATGTGCAAGAGACTTTGACAGAGGTGTACAAAGCCCTGCAGGAGAAAGGATACAACCCGATCACCCAGATCGTCGGTTACTTGCTTTCTGGCGACCCGGCGTTTATCCCACGCCACAACAACGCGCGCAGCCTGATTGGCAAATTGGAACGGGACAAAATCATAGAAGAGTTGGTGACCGTTTACTTGTCAGAGCGCAAGTAAGCCTGTTGACATGACAAGATTATTGGGGTTGGATGTTGGCGATAAAACGATTGGCGTAGCGGTTAGCGACGAGCTCGGTTGGACTGCCCAAGGGGTAGAAACGATCAAGCGACAATCGAAGGAAAAGGATTTTGCTCGCCTCCACGAGTTGATTGCACAATATCAGGTCGGCGCAATTGTGGTAGGTCTGCCGAAAAACATGAATGGCACAATCGGTCCGCGGGCGGAAATGTGCCAGGCATTTGGCAAACTATTGGAGGAACGAACGTCTCTTCCTGTCCACATGTGGGACGAACGACTGACGACAATGGCAGCGGAGCGCATGTTGATCTCCGCTGACGTCAGTCGTCAAAAACGCAAGACGGTAATAGACAAAATGGCGGCCACATTGATCCTGCAAGGATATATGGACGCGAAATCGAGGTGACCACAATGAGTGAAGAGATGATTGAGGAGTTCGAAGTGGGCGATGTGATTGCCCTGACAGAAGAAGGTACCGAGGAGCCGCGTGACTTCCGGATCATGTACATTTTTGACATTGAAGACCGCAGCTATTTGGTATTGGTACCAGTAGACCAGGAAGAGGAAGAAGAGTACGAGGTTCACTTCCTGCGTTACGATGGCACTGACATGCTGCAACCAATCGAAGACGACGAAGAGTGGGAGCAAGTAGAAGCCACATTCGAGACGCTGATTGCTGATTTGGAGAAAGACGGTATTTAAAAAGATGGAGAGGGGACCCTATTAAGGGGTCCTCTTTTTTTGTTCAACATGATTCGTGCTTTTTTCCTAAAATATCCTACAGAGTGACAAGGTAGACAACCCTCCTGTATAATGATTAGGATCGAGAGAAGAGACCCTAAAGGGAGGATTTCGAACTTGAAACCCATGTCAGTGAAGCCTGATCGTCAGGCGGATCGACCTGTTGCCATGCGACGCAGACGAGGCGGAGGCCTTTTCCGCTGGATTGTCGCGTTCTTTTTGCTGATGGTTGTGGCTGTTGGGGGAACAGCCCTGTACGTCTATCAGCAATTGCAGCCGGTCGAAGGTGAACAAGCCGCCAAAAACGTAACCATCCCGTCAGGTTCGTCCGTACGGGAAATCGGACGCTTGCTGGAAGATGCGGGATTGATCCGAAATGCAGACATGTTCAGTTACTATGTGAAGTATAAAGGTGTTGCCCCAGACCTCAAAGCAGGGGAATACCAGTTTACTACCGGACAAACTATCGATGCTTTGCTGCAGGGTATGACGGAAGGAAAAACGATTGTCAGTGCAAAGCGATTTACTATACCTGAGGGCTGGAACATCGAGCAAATCGCCGATCATTTGGCAAAGGAAGGCATCGTGGAGAAGGCCGCTTTCTTGAAGGAAGTCGATCAGGGCGCTTTTCCAGAATACCCGTTTGTCGCACAGATTCCTGCCAGCAAAGAGCGCAAGCACCGACTGGAAGGATACTTGTTCCCCGAAACGTATGAAGTGAAGAAAGAGGCAACGGCTCATGACGTCGTATCGAAGATGCTGGCTCAGTTTCAGAAGGAATGGCTGCCAGAGTGGACGAACGAGCTGAAACAAAGAAAATGGACAATGGATCAGGCTGTCAATCTGGCGTCGATCGTAGAACGAGAAGTGACAGTTGACAAGGAAAGACCTTTGGTAGCGGGAGTTTATTACAATCGAATCCGGGATAAATGGCCGTTGCAGGCGGATGCCACCGTGCAATTTGTACTGGGCAAGCAGCGGGACCGCTTGACGTTTGAAGATCTAAAGGTGGAGAGTCCGTATAACACGTACACGAATCCGGGACTTCCGCCAGGACCCATCGCCAATCCGGGCAGAGCATCCCTCGAAGCTGTGGTAAAACCAGCCAAGCATGACTTCTTTTTCTATGTAACGAAAAAAGATGGGACTTCTGAGCACTACTTCTCTCGCACATTGGAGGAGCACAACGCGAATAACGCAAAAAGCAGAGGAAACTAACCAGGTTTCCTCTGTTTTTGCGTAAGAGGTATGCTATAATAATTCGGTTGCAAGATAGAGGAGTGAAAAGATGATTACCAATCCGGCCATAGATGACTACGTGTCGGGACTGGTTCCCGAGCGTTCACCGCTGCTTACGCGCCTGGAGCAGGAGGCGGCAGCGGAAAATATTCCGATCGTTCAGCTTCCCTCTGCGCAAGTCATGCGGATGTTGCTTTTGCTGCATCGTCCTAAGTCCATTCTTGAGGTAGGAACCGCGATCGGCTACTCTACCATCTGGCTGGCTGAGGCGGCTCCAGAAGCGCGTATCGTCACGATGGACATTGACGAGGAACGACTCGGACGAGCGCGTACCAATATCGCAGAAGCAGGTGTGTCGGAACGAATTGAGATCCTGTTGCGGGATGCCACATTGGGACTGCCAGATTCCTATCAATTTGACTGCTTGTTTATTGACGCGGCCAAGGGCCAGTATCGGGCTTTTCTCGATCTGTATCTTCCTCTGCTGCGTGAAGGTGGATTAGTGATTAGCGATAATGTGTTGTTCCGCGGGCTGGTCGCGACACCGGACGAGGCTACGAAACGTCAGCGTCCAATGATCGAGAAGCTGCACGCCTACAACACTCACTTAATGGAGCACCCGGAACTGGAAACGACCATGATTCCGGTGGGCGATGGCCTCGCTGTCAGCCTGAAAAAGAAAAAATCAGACACAACGATCGAATCCGAGGTATAGATTGCCTGGATGCCAAATAGGGAAGGGGTTATGAGGCATGCGCAACCCCGTATTGATTGGGGTAGCTGGAGGCAGTGGATCTGGAAAGACGACCGTCGCCAGAGAATTGTTTCGCCAGTTTCAAAATGATAGTGTGACGATGATTGAGCAGGATTCCTATTACAAGAATCAGGACCATATGAGTATGGAAGATCGTTACTGTACCAACTACGATCATCCCTTGGCATTTGACAATGATCTGATGCTTTCCCACCTGCAGGATTTGCTGCAAGGCAAGGCCATCGAAAAGCCGATCTATGATTTCAAGGAGCATACGCGAAAAAAGGAAACGATCCGGATCGATCCTAAAGATGTCATTATCCTGGAAGGGATGCTGATCTTGGAGGACGAGCGTATTCGCGATTTGATGGATATCAAAGTATTCGTCGATACGGATGCAGATGTACGGATTGTACGTCGGATCGCTCGCGATATTGAAGAGCGAGGTCGCTCCCTAGATTCCGTAGTCAGTCAATATTTAAATGTCGTGCGGCCGATGCACCTTCAATTCATCGAACCGACCAAACGCTACGCGGATGTCATCATTCCAGAAGGTGGCTACAATCTGGTAGCTCTCGACTTGCTGTCTACGAAGATCAGCAATATCCTGCTCGAAAAGCAGCAATTGGCTAATACGTAATCGATTTATCCTGTGCACGCCGCATTTGTCGGCGTGTTTTTTCGTTTCGCTCGTTTCCCTCCCTTTGAAACGGGCAATACTGGCTAAAAAAGCCAGGGAGGGAAGATCCATGCAACTGGAACGACGGTTGAAACGGCGACACTTTCTGGTCTTGCTCGGAATGACACTTGTCTGGATCGGATTGATCGCACGTTTGTGGTGGATCCAGTTGGGAGCGCCTCATCGCTTTACCAAGCGCGGCATCGATTTGGTGAAGAACGCCGTCAAACAACGACAGCAAAGTATCGTGCTCCATAGCGGGCGTGGCGATATACGGGATCGAAACGGGTATGCCTTTACTGGTGAAGAGCATCGCGCGCTCATTCTCTTTCCATTGGCTCGCGGCAGTCTGGAGGGAACCGATGGACTGGCACGCGTAGCTGAGGTCGTTTCCCAATCAAAGGAACGTCTTGCAGAGATCATGGAAAAAGCAAAAGCCCCACTATTCTTGCGTAAGGATGACGGACGGCTGGTCGTGCTCTCGGAGCGCCAGACAGAACAAATAAATGCACTCGCGATTCCCGGCATTGTAGCTCTGGCAGTAACAGAGAGGTATCGCCAGGAAGAGGTAGCCAAACATGTCATCGGCTTTATCAATCAAAATCCTGGTTTGGTGCAATCTCTTTACCCAGATGAGTGGGACACTGGAAAGATGAATGCGGACAGCACCATCGGAGCTTCTGGACTGGAGCGCAGCTTTGATCGCTTTTTGCAAGGTGTGGAACCGTCCATCCTGTCCTACTACGTGGACGGACATGGAAAGCCGCTGCGTGGGTTGGATATCCGTTACTCGAAGCAGGATAACGAGTACTATCCGCTCTCACTCACCACGACTCTGGATGTATCCATACAGCGAAGCATGGAACGCATAGCGGATGAAGTAGGATTAAAGCAAGGGAGTATCGTTGTATTAGACGCACAGACGGGAGATGTGCGCTCGATGGTGAGCCGACCCAAATACGATCAGACCAAGGTGGACGTGACTACGGACTATTGGAAAAACAGAGCGGCGAAACAGCTGCCGCCTGGTTCTATTTTTAAAACCGTCGTAGCGGCAGCTGCTCTGGCAGAAGGAGTCGTCTCACCTACAGAACGTTTTAGTTGCACAGGAGAGTATGGCAAGTATCATTTTTCTTGCTGGAAAAAGGAAGGCCATGGCAGTGTGACGATGGAGGAAGCTTATGCCGAATCCTGTAATATCGCCTTTGCTCAGATCGCGAATCGTGTAGGCGGTGAAAAGCTGGAAGAATATGCGCGACGCTTGGGCTTGTCCGAACAGGTGGGGCATGTTACCTCGCATCTATTTAAGCTCGATGGATTCAGGCAGTTGGATGGCGAGGAGAAAGGGGCAATCTTCGCCCAAGGAGTATCCCGCCAAGACGAAGGCGTCCTGATTCAGACGGCGATCGGTCAGCGGGATGTTCGGGTGACCCCCTTGCAAGCGGCGAATATGGTCGTATCGATCTTACGCGGTGGACAGCCGATACAAGTCCGTCTGGTCCATGAAATTAATTATCGCAATGGTCAAGCATTCTATCAGTTCCCTATGCAGACTCTTCCCGTTCAAGGAATTGATTACGTCACAGCAAGCAAACTGCGAAAGATGATGAGGAAAGTGGTGACTGACGGTACGGGGCAAGCCCTGAATGGCGCTCCGTGGGAGGTAGCTGGCAAGACTGGGACCGCACAGACGGGAGGAGAAAATCAATCGATGAACCATCTTTGGTTCATCGGTTATGCACCTTTCGATCAACCTCAATATGCCATTTGCGTCGTTGCAGAAAATCAGCCGAGCTGGGGCAAAAATCAGGCTACAGAGATGTTTCGCCGCGCGGTTGATGAGCTTGCCGATCAAACAGTTCAATCTTCCCAACCTCACGCAGGGAATTCCCCAGAATAAAGCCTCTAGCCTGCACCTGATTCTGTTTGCCCAAGCCGACAATCAGCATGAGCGGTGAAGGGGATGTGTATATGGATTGCGTGGCTTTTTCCCAAATGGTTTTCTTGTCACCTTTACTGGGCGAAAGCCGCTTGATCGTATGACTATGCCAATCACCGAGGTATTGCCATTGGCGAGTCTTGCTCAATTTGCGTACGAGCTTACGTAAATGGCCGTCGTCAAAAAAGACGGACTTGGGATGCTGGATGGCCTTTGGACCAGGCTCACTCGCATAAGTAACGACCCATCGATTATTATCCATGGGATAGCCCATCATCACCCCTCCGGTCTCGACCGAGGGGTCTTTTCTTACAGCTGTCTCGATCTGCTTCCAAGCTTTCGGAGTGATGTACAGAATCGTCATATGACGGATGTCCCTCCTTGAATCACCTATCGCTACGCCTTTTATCATATGTATCGAGTTGGCAGAACGTCCCCCCTAGGTATAAAGTTTAGAATTGTCTCAAAAAAATAGATTGTAACTAGTATCCTTCCTTTCTATAATTTAGAAAAAAGAGTGTGAAAGGTTGATCCTATGTCTTTGGCACCAGTAGACCATTCCTTAGTGGGAAGAACGCTAGCCGTAGATCTTTTTACGGATAATGGTATCCTGCTTCTCCCTCAAGAAACGATCATTACATCTGCACACGTACAGCTCCTACAAAAACAGAGAATCTGGGAGGTAGAAGTACAGCAGCTCCTCACAGAGGGGACAGGCGTGCACATTACGACTCAACTCCTGGAGCTGGATGCAGATGAAGAGACGATAGCTGCTTATGTACAAGCGCTGGACAAGACCCGCTCGTTATTTGATCAGGTCGGCCAAAATGGGACGCCACACTTGGAGCAATTCTCGGACATTTTTTGTGAGGTGGCGGAACAGTCCATGAAGCAGTTGGGATTGTTTCGTTCTTTATACGTACTCGAAGGGGCAGACAGCTACACCTATCGGCATTCATTGAACGTGGGCATTCTCTGTTCACTGATAGCTCGCCTGATGAAATGGAGTGAAGATCGCATCGCATTTATGGGTACGGCTGGCTTTCTTCATGATTTGGGGAAAATGAAGGTGCCCAAGGAAATTCTTCTCAAGCCAGGAAAGCTGACAGTGGAAGAATTTGCAGAGGTGCAGAAGCATACGGTATACGGCTACGAAATGATTAAACAGATGGAAGGCAGCTCGGACCTGCTGGCTTTATGTGCGTTGCTCCATCATGAAAGACTGGACGGAACGGGATATCCGGAGCGCCGCAAAGGGAATGATATCCCCGTCGAATGTCAGGTGCTGGCGATCGCGGACATGTTTGATGCGATCTGCTCAGACCGTGTCTATAAAGAAAGGACATCACCTTTCGAGGCCGCACAACTCCTCTGGAAAGAAGCGTGCGACGGGAAGCTGAATATTGAGATCGTCTCCCAGTTCGTACGCTATATTGCCTTGCTATACGTCGGAGCGCGTGCTCGCTTGAGTAATGGTGAAGAGGTGGAGGTCATCTTGATTCATCAGGACGAGCCCATGCGTCCATTGGTGCGGCGGAGTGGAGAGTTTGTTGACCTGCGCTATGAGCGTAAACTGACTATCGAGAAAATGATTGGATAATAGAAGCAATGAAGCGAACCGCTCCAATTGAGAGCGGTTTCATTATTGAACGTGTAAGAAGAGGTTTTCATAAGTTCTGTGAACGATGTCGTGTGCTTCTCGACCCTCGCAAAGGATTGTGACACAATGTAGATGAGAACGCTAAGAGGAAGTCACCCGTGGACACAAGGAGGACAATGACATGATACGCAAGGCAACACCTACGGATGCAGACTTTGCAGCGCCGCTCATCTATGAAGCGATTGGAGACATTGCGCACACACTTACAGGGACAACAGAGGCAGATGAGGCCATTCGTGTCATGAGCCAATTTTTCTCTCAAGCAGGCAACAGGCTAAGCTACGAGAATGCTGTGATCGCCATGGATATGGACAAGCCGGTGGGGTTGGCGCTGTTTTACCATGGTAGCCAGACAGAGAAGCTGGATCGCCCTTTCGTAGAGTATGTAGAACGAATAACCGGCAAATCGCCACACATTGTCAAAGAAGCGCGTGACGATGAGTTTTATTTGGATACCGTCGTCGTTCGAGGTGAACACAGAGGAAGAGGGATCGGTAAACTTCTTTTGAAAGCCTTTGAAAAAGAAAGCGAACGTAGAGGGCATGAAAAAATCGCCTTGCTGGTGGATAAAGAAAACCATCGGGCTAGAAAGCTGTATGAATCCATCGGCTACCAGCAGGACGGAACTATCGTGTTGAGTGGACACCTGTTCAGCCATATGGTAAAAAACTTAGCTGTGTTAGTCTATTAAAAGAACCATCAAAGGATTTCATTTCGTCCCCAAAGAGCGGTTTTTTACTGTTTCCATTATTTCACCCAAATAAATACCATCAAAAAAAGACCTCGCTTGCCAATTGCCCGAATTGGCGAACGAGGTCTTTGGGATATGCGAGTAATGGTGGCTGATTTTACTCCGCCGCTTTCAAAGTCAGCTCCAATGCTTTGTTGCTTCCCATTGCCTTTGCTTGATTGACGATCTCTGCGGTTATGACAGAGCCTTCTGCGGCAATGAGTTCTCCGGAAGGGTCATATAAATTGGCTGACAAGGATTTTCCGATTAATTCTTCCAGGTCTAACTCGTCTACCGCAGAAGATGCAGTCTCTTGCGAAGGGGTGGGTTGATCTGCTACTGCGGACTCATTCCCGGTCTTTTCATTGCGGAAAGCTTCGTCGGAAACAAGTGGCTGATCGCCTTCATCGGAAATGACGGTGATTTCCTTCCCGAAAGTAACGACCGCAGCTTCTGGCAAAACGGAAGGGGAGTCTTGCTGGTCCAGAATACAACCCAAAATTTTTCCTGTCTCTGGATCAAAGTAATACTCGGAGATTTGTCCCAGATGATGACCCTTCCGGGAGATGATGCGTGTTCCTTTGATTTGAATATTTTTGCTCAACAGCTCATTGGCAATCGGAATGTCCGCCAGATCAATGACTGCATTTTCCGATTGAATCGTAACAGCGTAGTCGCCAAGACCTTCTACGAGCTTAAACGGCACAGCCTTGATCCCAAAATCCCATTGATCGTTTTGGACGATAATAAATTCGATGCTACGCAGCTCAGGGTTGATGACGAAATTTTTGACTTTACCGATTTCTTTTCCTGCAAAAATGCTGATGATTGGTTTGCCTAATACTTCATGGCTCTGTTTCATGTCGTTGCTCCTCTAATGAAATGGGATGGCTGTAGATTGATCATTGTTGCTCGCAAACAACGAGCGAAAATGCGCGATTACTTTTTGGTGGATACATGGAGGAACGAGCGACCAGGACAGATTTCGTTTATTCTCGATCTGCAGCTGCTGGATCAACTCTTCCAGATAGGAAATTTGTCTGGTGAATTCTTCTCGTTTTTTAGTAGACAGAGAAGGGGATTCATTCAAGACTTTCTCCAATACGGAGATGCTCTCTTCATATAAACCCATTTCGTTCAAGACTTGAACCAGCTGACGGCTCAATATGTAAGTTGCCATAACCGGGGGACTGTAGGTCAGAGCCTCCCGGAGTGATTGATACGCACGCAGATAATCGCCCTGCTGCAGTGCCTGATCTGCATTTGCGGAAAGCGTTTGAATACGATTCCGCTCTTCAGGTAAGATGGTGGTTTCTACTTTGGGGGACTTTGTCTCTGCAGGTGGTTCCTCTGTGGGCACCAAGATGGGTTCATTTTGGACGAGCTGGTCTTGGGGCTCGCTGGCAACCAAGAAGTGCTCAGGCTCTACTTTTTCTAAACTTGCGAGAATTTCGTAGGCTTCGCTGATCACGTCCACCTTTTCTGGCAACTCAAGCATCTGGATTTCCGGCTGTTCTACAGGAAGTTGAGAAACCGTTAGCACTTCACTGTCAGTAACAGAATGAGCTGTCGTATCATATGTATCCTGCTGATTCGCGATCGGGAGCGTTTCAACAGGTGTGAAGCTTATGGACGCCACGGCTACTTCCGAGACAGGTGACGGGAGAGGAGCAGTGGCAGCTTTTTCAGTTGGCGTTACTATCAAGGGCTGTTCCGACTTTAGCGCCAGCTCAAAATGCTGTTCGATTTGTCGATCCTCTCGTTTTTGCAGGAAGATGACGGAGATCGCGACACCTAAAAAGATCAGTAATGCGAGACTGACTGTCCATCCGATCCCAATACTGGAGGCACTGGAATACCCGACCAAGCCAGCGCTGGAAAAGGCAAGGATCAGAATGAACATGCTCCGCAGTTTAGGAAAAAGAATACGGGTGTAAAAGAAAATCAGGACGAGCAAAAGTGCCGCCAGTCCGATTATTTCGGAAGCAATCATAAGAATCACCCTGCATTAGTTTGATGGGATAGTCAGAAGAAATAAACTGCGATGATGGTGGATTCTATAGGCGTCCCATCCTCTCGTGGTAGGATTTCGAAGATCTTTATATATATTATCGGCAATCAATTGTGTAAACATTAAGGGAAAGGTAATGATTGCACTGTCCTTTTTAGCGTACATGCACATATAGGCTACCGCCCACATAAGCATAGGAGTAAGCTATCCCAGACGTGGAGGTGGCAGCCATGTCCAGCATTATTGCGGCACTTTCGTTAGTATTCAAAGAGCTCCTGATGTTCGTGGCCTATGTCAAGAACAACGCATTTCCTCAACCCCTCCCTGACACGGAAGAAGAAAAGTACTTGCGTCTGATGGCAAAAGGCGATCCGTACGCTCGCAACAAGCTGATCGAGCATAACCTGCGGCTGGTCGCCCACATTGTCAAGAAATTCGAGAACACCGGTGAAGACAGTGAAGACCTCATCTCCATCGGAACGATCGGGTTGATCAAGGCGATCGAGAGTTACCAAGTGGAGAAAGGCACCAAGCTGGCTACGTACGCAGCGCGTTGTATTGAAAACGAAATCCTCATGCATCTTCGCAGTTTGAAAAAGACCAAGAAAGACGTTTCGTTGCACGACCCGATTGGAACTGACAAGGAAGGGAACGAA
>JARDZO010000228.1 GCA_029240815.1 Brevibacillus sp. | reverse complement strand
GAGTGGAAGTTGCCATCACCTACGTGGCCCAAGACACCGCCAGCCAAGCCGCTTTGATCAATGACTTCACGCGTGTACACGACTGCTTCCGTTAATTCCGAGAGAGGCAGGCATACATCAGTGAGCATCATTTCTTTTCCTGGGTAACCATGTTTAAAGGCGTAGGCGAGATTGTGGCGTGCCTCCCATAGTTTTGCCCTTTTCTTGGAATCTGTTTCAACCAAAAAGTCGACGCAGTCATTTTCCTGGAGCAGCTCTTGTGCAAAAGACACGTCGTGAGCCAGTCCGGCCTCATTGCCGTGGAATTCGAGGAATAGCGTAGGCTGCTCCAAATAGTCTGTTTCGCTGTGCAGATTGACTTGTCTGATCGAGGCGCTGTCGACCAGCTCCACACGTGCAATAGCGATCCCGGCCGCGAGCAATGACATGGCTCCATCGACTGCTGCCTTTACGGTAGGAAAAGTCGCGCGGCCAGCGATCACGGTCTCGGGAATCCCGTATACCTTGAGTGTGATTTCCGTAAATGCGCCGAGTGTCCCTTCTGAACCGACAAACAAACCAGTCAGATGATAGCCCGAGGACGATTTGGCGGAAAGGCCACCCGTATGAATGATGGATCCGTCAGCCATCACGACTTCGAGGTCGCGCACTTGGCTACGCATGATGCCATAGCGCACGCTTGTGGTCCCACTCGCATTGGTAGCCGTCATACCTCCGATGGTAGCGTCTGCACCCGGATCGACAGGGAAAAAGAGGCCGTGCTTTTTCAACGCCGCATTCAGCTGGGTACGGGTGACCCCAGGCTGGACGCGCACCAGGAAATCTTCCGGTCGCACCTCGATAATTTGATTCATTTGCTGAAAATCGATGGAGATGCCTCCTTGCAAAGGAATGCAGTGACCTTCCAGACTGGAGCCAACGCCAAAAGGAACGACAGGGATCGAGCGCTCATTGGCATATTTCAAAATCTCCGAAACCTCTTCTTTGGTGATAGGGAAAACGACGACGTCAGGCAGCACTGGTGCATGGTGGGACTCGTCCTTGCTGTGCTGATGCAGCATGGTTTCATTTGTCGTAGCGCGGTCGTCTGCTGTGATCTTTTTCAAATCCTCAAGTAACGTCTCAGGGATACTGCTCATGATAGAATGCCTCCATTTCAACGATTCATTTCTCTATTACGATAGTACAAGAACCCCTAACTGTATGACAGTTAGAGGTTCGCATGTTATGCACTCTTTTTCAGTTTTCTCGCTGCCCAGTTGCCAAGCGATTGAATCAGTTGGACCAGTACGACGAGGATAATGACCGTGATAACCATTACTTCGATATCCCATTGCTGATAACCGTAGCGAAGGGCGAGGTCGCCCAGGCCCCCGGCACCTACCGCACCTGCCATCGCAGTCGCACCGATCAAACCGATGGTGGCGATCGTCAGACAAAGTACGATACCAGGACGAGCTTCACGAAGCATGATGCGGAAAATGATTTGTGAGCGGGAAGCCCCCATCGCTTGGTACGCCTCGATCACACCGCGGTCAACGTCGAGCAGGGCTGTTTCCATCAAACGGGAGATGTAGGGAGCCGTATACACGATCAATGGGACGATCGCGCCCTCGATCCCGATAGACGTTCCGACGATCAGCTCTGTAAAAGGAATGATCGCCACCATCAAGATGATGAAGGGCAAGGAGCGGACCACGTTGATGAAGGTATTCAAGATGTGATAGATCCACTTGTTCGGGAAAAGGTGGTTGCCTTGTGTGATCACGAGAAGAATCCCGAGTGGAATGCCGATCAAGGTAGCGATAAACAAGGAGAAACCGACCATGATGACTGTTTCTTGCAACGATTGTCCAAAGACAGGAATCATTTCTGTCAAGCGATCCATTAGCGGGTTCCCCCCTCTCGTGTCACCATTTCTACGTTGTATACGGATTCGCGCAAGAATTCTACGCCTTCTTGTACGTCTTTTTCCTCACCGGAAATGTGCAAAAGCAAGATTCCGAGTGCTGTTCCCTTGATGGAGGTAATGGAGCCGTACAACAGATTGGTACTGACCGGAAAACGAGCGGACAAAGTACCAAGGACGGGATCGAGCGCGGCGTCTCCACGGAAAGCGACGCGGAGGATTTTAGATGCAGGACCCGTTTGCTTGATTTTGGACAAAATCTCATTTGGCACATCGTCATCAAAAATCGTTTTGATGAAATTACGAGTGGTTTGCTGCTGGGGATTGCTGAAAATATCGAGAACAGTTCCCTGTTCGATGACCACACCGTTTTCCATGATGGCTACGTTGTCGCAGATTTTTTTGATGACCTGCATTTCGTGGGTAATCAGCACGATGGTCAAATTGAACTTCCGGTTGATGTCCAACAGCAGCTCCAGGATGGAGTCGGTCGTCTGTGGATCGAGTGCAGAGGTGGCTTCGTCGCACAAAAGAATCTCCGGATCAGTGGCCAGTGCACGCGCTATACCGACGCGTTGCTTTTGTCCACCAGATAGTTGAGAAGGATAGGAGTTTGCTTTGTCTTCGAGGCCAACCAATCGCAATAGATCTTCTACCTTCTGCTTGATTACATCTTTGGGTACCCGGTTCATTCGCAAAATCTCGGCTACGTTGTCAAAGACGTTATAGGAGGACAAGAGGTTAAAGTGCTGAAAGATAATCCCGATTTTTTTACGCGCATTGCGCAAATCCTTTTCTTTCAACGAAAGCATATCCTGACCGTTGACTACGACGGAGCCGCTGGACGGTTTTTCGAGCAGGTTGATTGTGCGAAGCAGGGTGCTTTTCCCTGCTCCGCTAAAGCCGATCACGCCGAAAATCTGACCTTTCTCCACGTTCAGTGTTACGCCCTTCAAGGCTTGAACCTGTTTGTTTCCCACCGTATACGACTTATGGATGTCGGTTAGCTGTATCATCTCTCCAGTCTCCTTGTTGTTCGATAGTTAGTGTGGCTTACCAGGATGGGAGCACAGCTCCTTCAAAGTGTTCGTCGATGAATTTCTTCACTTCTTCGGAACGGTAAATCTCAACCAGTTTTTTCAGAGCAGGGTTGTCTTTGTTGGCTTCGTTAGCAGCGATAATGTTTACGTATGGAGAATCAGATGTTTCCGAGAAGATGGAATCTTTTTTCGGAGAGTAGCCAGCTTCCATCGCGAAGTTGGTGTTGATGCTCGCTAGTTCCACGTTGTTCAGGGAGCGCGCCAGGAAAGCAGCTTCCAGTTCTTTAAATTCCAGTTTTTTCGGGTTTTCTACGATATCGAGTGGAGTCGCGTTATTACCTACGCCATCCTTCAGCTTGATCAGACCGGCAGCTTGGTACAGCAACAGGGCACGTGCACGGTTGGTAGGATCGTTTTGGATACCCACTACGCCGCCTTCAGCGACTTCTTCCACTTTCTTGTGCTTGGTGGAGTAGAGACCCATTGGGAAGGTGACTGTTTTACCAATTTCGACAATTTTGGTTTTGTGGTCTTGATTGAATTTGTCCAGGAACGGAATCGTTTGGAAGCTGTTCGCGTCGAGGTTTCCTTTATCGAGAGCTTGGTTAGGTTGTACGTAGTCATTGAATACGACTACTTCTACTTCCAGGCCTTGTGCTTTTGCAACTTCTTTTACTTTGTTCACAATTTCTTCGTGAGGTCCGGCAGTTACGCCAACTTTCACCTTTGTTTGTTCAGCAGCAGCGCCACCGGCAGCAGGAGCAGCTTCTTGTTTGCCACCGCAAGCAGTCAGCAAGGATGCTGCGAGCAAGAGTGTGCTAAGCAAAATACCTGTTTTTTTCATGATGAGTTTCTCCCCTTTTGTCTAATGAGTGTTTATGTTTTGAAAAATGAAAACCAAAAGTACAAATAAAAAACCTCTTCCCGGAAGAAGAGGTCGTTAACTGTCGTAGTTGGTCAGTCGCTGAGTCCTCTCTTATCTTCCGGAATTTCTTCCGCTGGATTTGGCACCATACCTTGTTTGGTAGGTTGCCGAGGCTTCACAGGGCCAGTCCCTCCGCCTCTCTTTATAAGAGATCGTGATATGCAGTTGAATAAGTATTAATTCTTATTTGGATAGTTGGATTATAGCTTGCATTTTTAAGAGTGTCAAATGTTATTCGTGAACCTTTTTGCATACAGATAGGAATTTTTAAGATTTATGGTGGCACAAACCCGCTGTGGTAGTGGGGAGAAGCAGGTTTCCGATCTTCGCTCCGGCCTACACCCTGCTAAGGGGTATAGACTGTCCGCTCCACAACGATTCACGGGGAAGCGGTAAAGGAGTAGCCGCTCCGCAGGGAATACAGAGGTACCGCTTCTGGACCCCGTGAATTCGTTGTTCCGCTAAGTAGGGTTCCGGAGTCGCTCCGCCTGGAAACCTGCTTCTCCTGCGAGCTGTTGTGGTTTCTAGTTACCGGATAATTACGAGGTTCAAGGGAGCAAAAGCTTAATTCTGTCTATCGCTTGAGCTTCGAAGGAAACCAAGCCATTGTCTGCGTAAGCATTGTCCCAAGTTGGGTTTTTTCAATGAAACTCCTAGGAAAGCCCCCAGAATAAGTTGCGTGGATGACCCAAAGCTGGCCGAGGAAAAAGGGGAAATAAGCGGAAGATCTTTGGAACACCAACTGAGGCGCAATGGAAAAAACGAAACACGCTTTTAAGCGTCCACCTCTGAGAAGCTCCCCGAGACGGCTACTTTGGACGCGGTTTCGTTTTTTATATGGAGCCGGACAGAAATGACCCCCAGTAGGTGTTCCTATAAAGCTGGAGCGTTTTCCCCTTTTTCCTCACCTCCACTTCAGTCGGATCGAGTGAAAAAGGGAAACGGATGTACTTCCAGTGTTTATTTCTATGTTCTGAATATTGGTAAATTGATCAAAATACGAATGATTACTTGATCGAGTCGTTTATCATATGTATAATTAGAAAAAATCAATAAGCCTGATACTTACTCTCGTAGGTGATGTCATGACAATACAGGACACAAACGAAAGCAGAAAAAAGCTGTCTGCGATCTACAACGAGATAGCTAAGGAGTTGTTCGGCTTTGGGACAACTTTACTGAGAGTAACTATCGAAAACAATACCATTACCTTCTATGCCAAGCATCGGCGCTCACCGCGTTCGGCTGCATTAGAAGGAGAGGCTCCTGCTCTAAAGCTCGAGGTTGACTTCCGAATGTCGCTTCTTTATAAGAAGAAGTTACGAGAGCGTTTAGAAGAAGAGATGAGCCTCGATATGGAAGCAGTACTGAGGGATTATGATGCTGCCACGCAGTTGGCGATCACGAACGTGATTTTGGCTGAACCACAATCGAATACCTGACGGAGTCGTTCGGATTTTCCCTTTGGATCTATCTAAAGGGGAGACCGGAGACAACGTTAAACGGGTGTCGCTACTCTTTGTTTACGAAGAAAAGTGCTCTTGTTTAGAATGAACGTTCTAATCAAGGGTGCTTTTCTTTTTCTTTTTTATACCAAGTTATTCCTTTAAAAGGTGTGATGGCGAATAGACCAATGAAGCCAATGGAACAATCATTTCGACGGAATAACAAAAAATGGAGGAATACAAGATGAAGAAGTGGTTAACGGGGGTTCTTTCCTTTTCTATGATTTCTATGGCATTGGCCGGTTGCGGTAGCAGCGAACAACCAAAAGATAGTGCGGCGCAAGGAGCAGCGAAGGGTGACCCGCAAAAGCTGGTTATTTCCACATGGGGCTTTTCCGAAGATTTTTTCCGCAAAGAAGTATATGAGCCATTTGAAAAAGAACACAACGTCAAAATCGTTCTGGAAATCGGGAACAATGCAGAGCGTTTGAATAAAATTCGCCAAGGCAGCTCCGACGTCGACCTGATTTATCTCTCCGATTACTATGCGCAGCAAGGAATTGAGAGTGGCGCATTTGAAAAAATCGATCGCAGCCGCATCCCAAACCTGAATGAAATTTATGACATCGCCAAAGCACCACTGGGCGAAGAGTACGGTCCTGCCTATACCATCGGACAATTCGGGATTGCCTACAATCCAAATGTGATCAAAAGCGAAATCAAAAGCTGGAAGGATCTGTGGAGCCCTGAGGTGGCAGGCAAGCTGACACTTCCAAACATCACTTCTACGACAGGTCCGATGATTTTGGACGCAGCTTCCCAAATGGCAGGCAGCAAAGAATTTAATGAAGACCAAGCTTTCGCCAAAATGAAAGAAGTCAACAAAGGCGTCGTGAAATACTACGACAAGACCTCTGAATATGTAAACATGTTTAGCCAGGAAGAGATCGCGGCAGGTCCGATCATGGAAATGTACTTCAAAGACATCCAGGCAGCTGTTCCAGAAGCAAAATTCGTGACGCCTGAAGAGGGCGGTTACGCAGTCATGAACACGGTGAACATCGTGAAAGGCAGCAAAAACAAAGAGCTCGCAGAAGACTTCATCAACTGGCAATTGAGCAAAGACGTCCAGGAAAAAAGCGCAAAAGCAAAAGTGGATTCCCCTGTAAATACTGGCGTGAAGCTCACGGATGAAGAAGCAAAAGGTGTAACGTACGGCGAAGAAACCATCAACAAGCTGCACAAGCTGGACATGAAATTCGTAAACGAGCATTCCAAAGCATGGATTGATCGTTGGAATCGCGAAATCACTCAATAAGCAATAGATAAATGAGACAACAAGGGTATAGGAGAACCGCGAATCATACCCTTGTTGGTTTCAAAAACGTCAGGAGGCCCACTCATGAAGCAGAAGATCATTCTGGATGTAGACACAGGCATCGATGATGCGCTGGGGATCATCCTCGCCATCAAAAGCGGGGAGTTTGATCTGATCGGGATCACGACCGTTAACGGGAACGTTTCTCTCGGAAAAGCAACGGAAAATACGTGCAAGATTCTCGATTTGCTACAAGTGGGGGAGCAAATTCCCGTCGTGCCGGGAGCCTCTCAGCCGCTTTTGCGGACAGAGTTTTTCGAGCATCGGGTGCATGGTGAGGATGGTCTGGGAGGGGCTTTGCGTGATACGCCAGTGTTGACGAAGCCGACGAAAGGCTTTGGGCCCGATTTCATCATCGAAAACGTGCTAGCTCAATCGGGGCAAATCACATTGGTCATGACGGGGCCATTGACGAACCTGGCACTGGCCGTGCGGAAATGCCCGGAACTGGTGCACCATGTCAAAGCTGTGATCTTTATGGGTGGTGTGGTTCGGGAGCATGGGAATGTCACTCCAACAGCGGAATACAACATGTACGTCGACCCAGAAGCGGCGAAGATCGTTTTTCATGCAGGCTTTCCTGAGATGACGCTCGTCGGGCTGGATGTGACGAGAAAAGCACTGCTGACCGAAGATCATATTCGTGAGCTGGGTGATACAGCGATTGCCCGCTATGTGAAGCAAAGTACATCAGACTACACAGAGCGCTATTTTGAACGCAACGGCGTGAGAGCTTGCGCCATGCATGATCCTCTCGCAGTGGGAGTTGCCTTGGACCGCAATCTGGTGACGACCCAAAAGCTGTACGTGGATGTGGAAACCAAAAGCGAACTGTGTGATGGACAAACCGTGTGCGATTTCCAGAATCGATTGAGCAAAGAACCCAACATGAACGTCTGTCTGGCCGTGGATGCCCAAACCTTTTTTGAGCGTTTTATCCGCGCCCTGAAAGCCTGACGATACTGGGAACAGGAGTTAAATGAATGAAAAAAAAGGGTCTTTATCTGTTATTGCTGCCAGGCGTATTGTTTTTGACGCTGTTCATGATCATTCCGATCGTACTGACCATTGCGTCCACCTTCTTTCATGAAGGGAGTTTTACCTTAAAAGGCTATCTCCAATTTCTGACCGACCCGTATTTCATGAAAATCTTGCTGACTACGTTACAAGTAAGCCTTGTAACGACGATCGTATGTATTCTGTTGGGCTTCCCGACAGCCTATTACATTTCCAAGCTGGGGGCCCGCAAAAAGGGCATTCTGCTAGCTTTGGCCATCTTCCCCTTGCTGACGAGTTCAGTAGTTCGCTCGTTCAGCTGGATGATTATTCTCGGAAAAAAAGGGCTTTTGAACAGTTCCCTAATCTCAATCGGACTCATTGAAAAGCCGTTGGAAATATTGTACACCCCGACAGCGATGATGATCGGCTTGATTCACTTGTTTTTGCCACTGATTATCATCACGCTGGTAGGCGTCATGGAAAACATCGATCCCGATCTGATCAAGGCGGCAGAGAGTCTGGGTGCTTCCAAGTTCACAGCGTTTCGCAAAGTCATTGTGCCGCTCAGTGTACCTGGACTCATCATCGGGAGCATTCTCGTATTCGTAGGCAGCTTGACAGCCTATACGACACCAGCCTTGCTGGGAGGGAAACAACGGGTTATTTCCACGTTTCTCTATCAAAACGCCATTACGTTAAATGACTGGTACATGGCTTCCGTTATTGCCACGATCATGATTGTCATTACGTTTGTCGTGATTTTTCTGATGAACAAACTGGCGACGAAATTAAATCCGAAGGGGTAGAAGCTATGCAGGAGAAAAATCGAGGGTTGGCCCTGTTTACGCTTCTCGTGTTTTTGTTTTTGCTGGGTCCGCTCATCATCATTTCCTTTACATCGTTTGAACCGGGGACGGTATTGAAGTTTCCGCCAGAGGGCTTTTCCTGGCGTTGGTACGAGAACATTTTTGAAGTAGAGATGTTTCTGACGACGTTTAAAACGTCCATGTTTGTCTCCTTGCTCGGTAATCTCTTGGCGCTCCTATTGGGGATTCCTGCGGCGTACGCGCTCAGCCGCTTTGAGTTTAAAGGGAAAGCTGCGCTAAACGCGGTATTCATTTCTCCCGTCTTGATCCCGGGAATTGTCATGGGTTTTGCAATGCTGAAGTATGTCATCGTCGTCTATGATCTGCCTATTTATGCTGGGTTGCTCGTGGGTCATACGGTGGTCATGCTGCCCTTCATTATCCGAGTAATCGCCTCCAGCCTGTCAAACTTTGATTTCGCGGTGGAAGAAGCGGCGCTGAGTCTTGGGGCAGGGCGCTTGGAAACGTTCTTTAAAGTCGTGCTGCCCAACATTCGATCCGGCATTATCGCCGCGATCCTGATCGCCTTTCTGGAGTCGTTCAATAACGTAGATATTTCCGTCTTTATGACTGGACCAGGGGTAAGCACGCTGCCGATCCAGATGCTGACGTACGTGGAAAACAACTTTGACCCGACGATTGCCGCTATTTCCGTGCTGCTCATGATCGTGACGGCCATTCTCATGTTCATCATCGAACGTCT
>JARDZO010000227.1 GCA_029240815.1 Brevibacillus sp. | reverse complement strand
ACTCCTCCCTCATAAGCCCCTCTCTCTTCCCCAACGACAATGTACTCTCATGTATATGTCTGCCTGCGGTCACGCATTCGCGTGGCACCCGTTTTCTTCAGTTGCCTACAGGCTCAAAAGCCTTTACATATGTGTATGCGAGACATCAGCACAAGTTTCAGCAATCTTGCCACAAAAAATTAAGGAGGACTGGTGAAACTTGTCAACATCACTGTCACAATCGCGTTTCCTATGCCTGTTAATCCGTTTGCAAAGTGGGCAGGCTACGCTATAATGGGAGTAGTTTGTTTACGAAAGGAGCAATCCAACATGGGTGCGGTTATCGTAGCTGTGGTCTTTGCCGCTTTTCTGTTCTTCATTCTTACCGCTGGATACAATGAAGACAAAACCTGGAATCTGTAAGAGCTTACAGACGGGACTAGCTTTCTTTTCGGCTTAGCGCTCCCAGGGAAAAAAGCAGGCTGCCTTTATCGGGCAACCTGCTTTTTTTTGCGTTTTTATTCCTTGTTCTTTTTCTCCGCCTGTTTTGCGGCTTTCTTCTCGGCCTTTTCGGCTTTCTTTTCTTCTTTGTCAGCTTTCTTTTCCGCTTTTCTTCCTTCGATTTCTTCCTTCAGCTGCTTTGCGGTCTTGCCAGCTGTCTCGATACCCAGCTTCGTTGCTTGTTTTGACAGTTTAACCAGATGCTCTTCTTTCTTCACTGCTTTTACCTCTTGGATCGCTGCTTTTACTTCGTCTTTTGACTTCCCAGTGAGGTCGACGCCCCATTTTGCAGCCTTTTCACTGCGTTTTGCTTCGCTTTGTGCTTTCTTTTCTGCTTGTTTGGCCGCGAGCTCTTCCTTGATTTGCGCCGCTGTTTTGCCTGTCACGTCAATGCCCAGCTTTTCAGCCTTCGCTTGTTGGTTTTCCAGACGCTGTTGTGCTTTTTCTTCTTTGTTTGCCTTGGCTGCGTGATTCGTTTCACCCTCAGCACTGACAATTGATATTCCACCAAACAATAAACTGAACATTAATATAGAAGAAACTAACTTTTTCATGCTTTCCTTCCCCTTTCGGATTTTCCATATCTGGTTGGCACAAGACTAGCCTACCGCATGATTTTGGGAAAAGTGTGGGAATCCGAATAGTGGGCAAAAAAATAACAGGCTTGTCCCATGAAGACAGCCTGCCCTTGATTCAATTTACCGTGAAAATACACCAGTGCCTGTTGAAATCGCCTGATGCAGCTCCTCTATCGACCCACGTTGATCCACCGGATATTGTGGCTCGCCGCGGTCCTCCATCCAGTTGGTGACGAGAAATGTCTTCATTCCCAGCTTGGAAGCAACCATGTCTTCTTGCATATGATTGCCGACCATGACGCAATCGGTTGGCTCTACACCGAGTTTTGCGCAGATTTCCATAAAATAGCTCGGATTTGGCTTGGTGGAGTGCATATCTTCGTAAACGGTGACCAGCTCAAATTCATCAGCAGTCATTCCGATCCAGGCAAGTCGATGGTAGATGGCCTCGCGAGGGAATACCGGATTCGTCGCTACCGCGATACGGAATCCTTGATTCTTCGCTGCCTCAACGATCTTTTTCGCCCATGGAGACGGATAGGTCAGGTGGGACAAGGTCGGAAACACGTCGCGGTAAAAGGAATCAAACAGAGGCCATACCTCCTCACGCTTCCATCCGCTGTGCGTCGTAAAATACTCGATGAAGACTTGCTCGTTTGTTTTATCTGGCTCCTGACTCACGATCATTGCTTTTGTCGCTTCCCAGATCATCGTCAGAAGTTTTTGCGTATCGTATTGATCGCCGACATGATGGCCAACTTCCTTCAAATAGCTTTTGACAAAAGGGTCTGTCTGCATTTCCAAAAGCGTGCCGTCGAGGTCAAACAGGATAGTATTCACAGTCATTTACGATCTCTCCCTTTTATTGGTCGGCGTATCACATGCTCTTGTATCGTACTACTTGAGCCCTGGAAAACCCAATTGTCGAAGGCCTTCAAACAAGACAATCGCCGCGCAGTTGGACAAATTGACGGAACGAGTAGCCCCACTCATGGGAATCCGGATCGTCTGCTCGCGGTACCGCTCAGTCAGCTCGGGCGGCAAACCCGTCGTTTCTTTCCCCAGAATGATGTAATCCCCATCCCGAAAAGAAACGTCTGAATAAAGCGTTTCTCCCCATGTCTCCACGAAGTAGAATGTACCTGCATCTGGACCTTGCGATTCGGCGAAATGCTCAAAGCTGTCGTGATAATGAATGTTTACCGCGTGCCAATAGTCCAGGCCCGCGCGTTTCAAATAGCGGTCGTCGGTGGAAAACCCTAACGGATGAATCAAATGCAGATGAGCCCCTGTCGCTGCGCAAGAACGGGCGATGTTCCCCGTGTTGGCAGGAATGAGCGGCTCGTGCAGTACAATGTGCAACGGCATATCAGCAAATCTCCTCATGTTCCGGACTTTAAACGAAACCAAGCTCTATTATACCTAAATCACCATGGTCATGACCACATACCAACTCCTGTAACAAGTAGCTGCCCTCCTGCATCTAAAAAGAAAAACACCTTTTCGGTGAAGAAAGAGGCGTGGATGTGCATGAGCAAATGGAACAATACTTGGTTTCGTATGAGTACGTATGGCGTTTGTTTAATGCTGCTCGCTCTCGGGGCTCGATGGCAGTGGACTGACTTTGCTGCTTTTCCGGTCAGGGAAGCCTGGAGTATGATTCTCGGCTATTTCGCGTTCATCCTGATCGGAGTCACTCTGTTGATCGGCCCACTTTGCGCATGGCTGCCATCACAATGGAGGTCTGCTTGCCTCTCGATCCGCCGGGATGTCGGGATCTTTGCCGGACTGTGCGGCATGCTCCATGTAGCACTTGTGCTCGTCCTCTTTCAAGGAGAGCCTCGCTTGATGATCATCCACGATAATCAAGCCCCAAAAGCAGAGGGCTGGCTTGGCCTGTTTTTCCTCGCTTCCTCCGACGAAAACAAATGGCCCATCCCCAACTGGTCGCTACCAGGAGTGGCCAACTTTCTGGGGCTATGCGCTGCATGGATCCTCTTCTCACTCTGGCTGACGTCTTTTCAAGTCGTAAAAAAATGGCTGGGCACCTCCAGCTGGAAACGACTTCATCTCAGCAATCCCCTGTTGTTTTTGCTCGTCGTTTTCCATGCGCTGATCTATGTCCAATCGATCAAAGGCGAGCCGCATTCCTTTGCCGATTTTCTGTGGCTAGTAGGCGTCGTCTGGCTAGTACGTGGCATCGGTTTTTTGTACACGATCATACGAAGGCAGCGGTAGAGCCCGTGACTGCTCTTGTACCTGTGATCGTTTCCACAAACTCTTACACCCCTCTGATATGAAAGAACGCATAGCGCATATTCGGGGTATAGGCAGTTGAATCCTCATACGCCCAATAGCGCATGCTGCTGTCGGTCGTATGCGCATTGACGAGGGGCATGTCGTTCGCGTCTTTGGCCACCACGATTGTATTGTGTTGAAACCGTCCGTCCCCATCAAAGTCATAGCAAATAATATCGCCGGGCACTAATTGGTCCGGAGAGGTTTTTGTCACTGCCCTCATCGGTGCTGCCCCTGACTTGAGCACCAAATACAACGCGTGTGCCACCGCCCAGCTGTAGCTCCATTCACTACCTTTTCCCGTCCGAATCCACCAGCCCTTTCCTTTTTCTTTGGAAAAGAGCATGGGAATTCCCCCGGCATACAAGCATTGCGAAATGAAGTTCGTACAATCATCTGTAAAATGCGGGTAAGCAGGGTTAGGCGAATTCCAGTAACGCTCCGCATACGCCACGGCATTTTTGGGATTGTAGCCTCCCGCCCCATGCACGACCAGCAACGGTTCGGAAACCACGTCTTCCACCATGGAAGACGAGACATCTTCTGCCTCCTGTTCAGCGTCAAACTGATTTTTCATATCTCCCTCCCATTCCTGATGAGAGTCAATTTTCCACTGATCCGTCCCTTTACTCAGTCGAATCCGAAGCATGCGACGACTTGCTTCGATCAATTCGTGGGTACCGATTCCATAGCGACGTTTCCCTTGCCAGGAGAGCAAGATGTCCATGGCCTGCTCGGTTTCCATCCAACATAGGGGGATCACCCGCCCCCGGATGGAGTAAGTCGTTCCTCCACGATCTGTCAACTGCCGATGCTCTCTCTTCAGACGCTCCCATTCACTCTCTGTCCCCTGCTCAGGCGCTGAGTAATAGGGCAACAATCGCTGATAATCTCCATCTAGCCATGACTTATGTACACCATCGAAGTAGTTTTGGACAAATGCCCGCCAGTCCATTCTCCTGCTCCTCCTTTCTTCTCCTACCAACATCAGACTTTTCCCGTCATCTTCTCAATGAAGAATATGTCATATGCCGGTCGTTCAGAAGAAAAGAAAAGCTATCCGTCAGAATCGGATAGCTTGGCTATCCGTTAGAGTCGGATAGCTTGGTCAAAGGTAGTCTGTATTTGCAGCGGGACGCCTTCTAGCGACAATAAATGCTCCTTGATCGGCAGCCCACCACCGTAACCAACGAGGGCTCCATTTGAACCGATGACGCGATGACACGGGATGACGATAGGGATCGGGTTGCGATTGTTCGCTCCCCCGATCGCTCGTACCGCCTTTGATGCCCCGATTGCCATGGCGATATCTTTATAGGAACGAGTCTCTCCGTACGGAATATCGGCCAGGGCGTTCCATACAGATTTTTGAAACGGAGTTCCATACAAAACGAATGGCAAATCAAATCCCTTTCGCTTTCCTGCAAAATACTCCAGTAACTGCGTTATTACAGCTTCGTTCCGGGCGTCATCACGCACGGGTGAGACTCCTAGAAACGTTTTTTTACACCAACGCTGCAAAGGTCCCAGCCCGCTTTGATCGTCTTCAAACTGGATGTAACACAATCCTTCTTCGGTAGAAGCAAGCAACAACGGTCCAATTGGTGAGTCCATGGTGGTATACCCAAGTACATTTGCCATCCAACGTTCCTCCCTTACCCGTTTTCCTTGTTCTTTCTTGTGTCCTCAGTTACTTGCTGTGGCGGTGTGATTCTTGATTATTCTCAAGCCTTTCTCTACCTCTGCCAGTACTTCAGGGGCATCCTCACGTTCTTTTGCTTTGTCCAGCGCCACTCGGGCTTCGTCACCGCCTATTTTTCCCAACGCCCACGCAGCCGTTCCACGAATGACAGGACGGGGATCGCTCTCTAATAGACGGGAAAGCTGAGGAATAGCCGTCTTGTCTTTGAAGTGGGCCAGAGCCAGGATCGCATTGCGCTGAATTGGCTTTTTCCCTCTCCATGACGAGGACGAAAGGCCAAACTTTTCCTTGAACTCCTTGTTACTCATATCGAGCAACGGCAGCAAGAGTGGTTTAGCGACCTCGGGATCGGGCTGAAACTCTGTGTGATGCGTCATATTGATGCGACGATTTTTCGGGCAAACCGTCTGGCACGTATCACAGCCATAAAGTCGGTTGCCAATCTTCGCACGGAATTCATCTGGAATGAAATCCTTTACTTGTGTCAAATACGCGATGCATCGCTGTGCATTGAGCTGTCCTCCTTGCACTAATGCTCCGGTAGGACAGGCATCTACGCAAATATTGCAATCTCCGCATCCTTCTTCAACAGGTTGATCTGCTGGCAGTGGCAGGTTCGTCACCAGCTCCCCCAAGTACACCCACGATCCGAATTCATCGGTAATCAATGCGCAGTTTTTTCCCACAAAGCCCAGTCCTGCCCGCTCAGCCACTGCTCGATCGGAAAGAGCCCCTGTATCCACCATGGATTCGATCCGGGCCCCTGGCTCCAGCTCAGCAATAAAAACGGTCAGCTTGTCCAGCTTGTCACGCAGCACATGGTGATAATCCGTCCCCCATGCAGCCCGACACAGGATTCCGCGATAGGCACCTGGCTCAGACTTGGGAGGCTGCTCCAGCTTGGAAGGGTAAGCAAGTGCGATGGAGATCAGGGAGCGCGCCCCTTCCACAAGCAGGCCCGGCTGCGTACGCTTATCCAGGTCTGGCTCTTCAAATCCTGACTCATATCCCTTTTCCCGATGTTCGATGAGCCGTCCTTTTAATTCTATAAAGGGATCGGCACTGGCAAACCCAATCTTGTCGATTCCAATCTGCTTTGCATAGGCAATGATGGACTGCTTCGTTTGTTCCCAATACTGCTGCTCGCTCACAGCTGCTTGATCGCTCCTGTCGCCAACTCATCACAGCGATTGTTCCACTTGTTGTCGGCATGTCCTTTTACTTTCACGTACTGTACCTTATGAGTGTCCATCAAACGAAGCAGTTCTTTCCACAAATCCTGATTTTCCACCGGTTGTCCCTTGCTGTTTTTCCAGCCATTTTTCAACCAGCCTTTGTACCAGCCTTGCAAAAAGCAATTGACCAGGTAGGCACTGTCGCTGTACAAAGTGACTTGACACGGCTCTTTTAAAACCGATAAAGCTTCAATTGCTGCCTGCAGCTCCATTCGGTTATTCGTTGTATTTAATTCAGCCCCAGACATTTCTTTCATATGCTGCCCGTACATTAGGACAGCTCCCCAACCACCCGGTCCCGGGTTGCCAGAGCATGCACCATCAGTATAAATTTCCACGTCACGTATCGTCATCTCCAGGGAATCCCTCCTCTGTTCTTTTATATTGTATCGAAGCTTAGTCGCTTCCACAAAAAAAATTTGTTATACTACCAAAAATAGGTCTGAAAAGGAGTGACACATGATGAAAGTACAGCTGGACGCTACTGTGTCCGAACGCCTCCCTCAACTTTCTCTGGGCATTCTCCATTACAGCGGTGCTTCCGTCAGCGACTCTCCCAAGATGCTCCAAGGCCGCATCAATTATTTTGTAGAAAGTCTTCGCCTCGAGCACGACCCGTCTCGCCTGACTGAAATCGAAGGCATTCGTGAATGGCGAGCCGCTTTTAAGCAAATCGGGACCGATCCATCCAGATACCGCCCCTCTTCAGAGGCGTTGCTCCGTCGACTTTTGCAAGGAAATCCGTTTTTCTGGATCAACAGTGCAGTCGATATTAATAATTTCTTCTCCGTTCTTCACGCCCTTCCTTTTGGTATCTATGACCAGGACCAATTGGTTGGTGATGTGGTCTTGCGAGTTGGACAAAGTGAAGACGTTTACGAAGGGCTAAATGGACGTGAAGTCAACATGGAAGGCAAGCTGCTGCTTGCGGACGACAAAGGGGCATTCGGCAGTCCGATCGTCGACTCCAAGCGCTCTTGTGTAACGGAAAATAGCCGAAACCTCATGCAGGTGATCTTTTTTCATGAGCAAGTTTCCCCAGAGAAAAAAGATGAGATCCTCGTATCGGTAGGCCGCATGTATACAGAGATTAATGGCGGTGAATTGAGTCGTTCCTTTATCCTTCATCTCTAAAAGAAAGACGGCCCGTCAAGCAGCGTGGCCGTCTTCTTTCTTTTGATCGTCTCCTCGTTTGCGGAATACAACATGTTCTAGCAGTAAGCAAACGATAACCCCTAATAGCAATCCGTTACCGAACAGGAAGCTGACCAATGCAGGCAAGTGTTGCCACGCTGTCGCTGGCACGAACATGACCCCAATCCCAACCAGCAAGGAGCTTCCTCCAACCATTATCGTCCGATCGTCCATTTTCACGTTCACATAATCTTTTAGACCGAACCCGAGCAGCTGTGTATAGGAAATGAACATCGCCGCATAAGCAACTGGTGTAGGAAGTGCAGCCAAAAAGTGTGAGACGTACGGAAGCAAACCAATTACCATGATGCCGACCATAGCCAGCATAAAAGGCAATCGAGACGCCATACGCGTCGTCTGAATGACCGCTGCTGCAAGAGAGAGGGGAATCATCCCGACCACTCCCCCCAACCCTGATAACAGATGGGATACACCAGTAAATATGCCTCCCCGATTGTACTGCTCATTTGTCGGTACGGTATCGGTCGCTTTCCCCATCACTACCATGCTCGTCACGAGGTTGGTCAGCAACACAAAACCCGTCAGCATGCTCGTCAATATGACTCCCCAATCCCAACGAGGAGTTCCCCAGAAAAAGAGCGAAGGCCACGCAATCATCTGTTCAGCAGGTCGAACGGGCTCTGTCCAACCCATAATGGCATATAGCACCCACCCGATGACCATTCCAAACAAAACCGCGAAACTGGAAAACCGTCTCGTCCGCATCACTATGATCACCAGCGCGACAATCGCGATAGAGACAATCGCTACTTTAGGGATAACCTCTTTGGAATGTTGAAATCCGATCCCAAGCATTCCCGCTAAAATGTTGCTACATAACGAGACAGCGAGCAGGATCATATAGGTTCCGGAGACGAGAGGCGTAAACCATCGTTGCAGTTTTCCAATCCACCCCATTAAACCGAAGACCAGGAACAACAACCCAGCCATTCCAAGTCCGATCTGGAAGGATTGCCCGATCTCACGCGGTTGAAGACCTACACTCGTACCGATCTGAGCTAAAATAATGAAGATACCCCACCATAGACCTGCTGGTCCTTCCAGCATCGGATAACGGTGGCCAATCCATACCTGTAAAAGAGAAGCCAAACCAATAAAAAACATCGTTTGCTGCATCAGGTTGCCGATCTCATCCGGCCTAAGTCCATATACGTCACCGATCATTAAAGGAACCGCAACGCTGCTGGAGACCGCAACGATCATCCATTGAAGGGCAGACAGAATGGTTGTGCCCACTGGGGGTTTGGCATACAAACCGTACTTCATCGAAACCACCTCGTTTTTCTTACTGACAAATAGCTGCCCACGTATTCACTATGCCCGAAATGCCCGTGCTATTCTACTGTCGATTTCAATTTTTCAATTCGCACAAAGCAGAAAAAAACCCCGATCATCAAGGAACCTTGACATTCAGGGCTGTTTGTTAAGTATGGTGCCGGTGAAGGGACTTGAACCCCCACGGTTTCCCTCACGATTTTGAGTCGCGCGCGTCTGCCATTCCGCCACACCGGCAAGTACTATGGAGGAGGCACCCGGATTTGAACCGGGGATAAGGGTTTTGCAGACCCGTGCCTTACCCCTTGGCTATGCCTCCATATTGTAAGCATTTCTTCTTGTGAAGCTTATGGAGCGGACGAAGGGTCTCGAACCCTCGACCTTCGCCTTGGCAAGGCGACGCTCTACCAATTGAGCTACGTCCGCATATAAATGGCTGGGGTACTAGGATTTGAACCTAGGAATGACGGAGTCAAAGTCCGTTGCCTTACCGCTTGGCTATACCCCAATAA
>JARDZO010000226.1 GCA_029240815.1 Brevibacillus sp. | reverse complement strand
GTCGTGATCATGGTCGTGATCGTGATCATGGTGGTGCCCATGATGATGGTGGTGATGCCCGTGCTCATCATCGTGGTGGTGATGGTGATGATCGATGTGCTCCATCGCTGCCAGTCGGTACTGACAGGTGTCGCAATTTAGCTTGACCTCGCCATGCAGCGCTTCCTCTACCCGATCCTTGAGCACTTCTTTCAGCAACGGATGGAATCCGAAATACTCGGCCATCGTGAATTGCGCCTCGGGATATTTCACGCGGAACTGCTCCAGCTGATCACTCATCCGCTTGATCAGGATCCCGGTAAACAGGAAGTACGGCAGCACTACGACATGGCGAGCACCCAGCTTCAGGCAGCGCTCGATTCCCTCGTCATACAACGGATAAGTAACACCCATGAATGCCGTTTCTACCCACTTCGCCTTGTAGCGCTCCCAGAACAGTCGGGACATTTTGTAAATATCGCTGTTGGCATCCGCATCGCTGCTTCCCCGTCCGATCACGAGTACAGCCAGGTCTTCATGTTCTTCACCGGAAGCAAAACCTGCTTCGTTCATGCGCGTCGTCAGGATGTTGATGACTTCATCATGGATACCGATCGGGCGTCCGTAGATGAATTGAACGTGAGGATGCAGTTCTTTCGCTTCGTCGATCGCCGCAGGAATGTGGATTTTCGCATGTCCGGCCGAGAACAGAATGATCGGGATGACCGCCACACGAGTGGCTCCCCGTTTTACGCAAGTGTTCAGCCCTTGAAGCATGTCAGGACGTTCGAATTCCAAAAAACAAGTTTCAATGATCGGAACGTCCAGCTCTGGCGCGAGCGAATTCACAAACTGCCTAATTTCTTCGTTGCCCTCTGGATCTTTGCTTCCGTGGCCGACAAATAGTACCGCGTCCATGTAATCTCCTCCTGATTTTTCCTTTTTTGTATTTCCGAACAGGTCAGCACAATCGCCAGCCTTGTCTCTCTGTTTTCGCAATCCATCTAGCTTAGTCTCCGCAAGCAGCGTTCTCGATTTCTGCCTTTGCTGGTTCACGCCATGCGTAGCCTTCCAGCTCGCCTACACGCTGAAAGTATTTGTGGAACCGCTCATTCGGAAATGCTTCCTGCTTGAATCGCGTCACGATCCGCTCGACCAGTGATACGATCTCTTCCTTCGGGATGCCCTCCGCGACAGGGAGGCCTGAATGCGCGTTTCGCCCAACTGTCTTAGCACCCAAGAACAAATCGAACTTTCCTTTGCGGAAAACAATTCCGATGTCTTCTTTGACCGCTCCGTAACAAGCCATACCGCAGCCGTTAAAACCGATTTTCAGCTCTTTGGGCATTTCTTTGCCGCCCAGCTTTTGATGCAGTTCTTCTGCGAACGGAATGCCGTCTTTTTTCTCGCCGTCGCAAAAATCGCATGCCTTGACCTGCAAGACATCTCCGATCGGGCTCAAAATCAGCCCCAGCTGACGCAACCGCGTCGTGATGCTGTCCGGATTGGCTGTCGGAACGCGCAAGATAATCTGGTGGTGCGGCGTGTATTCGAGCTCGCCTTTTTCGCCCGCCACTTCGGCGAGAGCCAGCATCTGCTGAGGAGTAATCTTTTTATTTGCTACACCAGGACTGACGGCGCATTCGAAGATCATTTCCGGTGTAAACGACGAGGCCGGACGAACCCCATTGCTGGCAGCTGGTTGGGTCACAATCCCTTTGGCTTCATTGACAGCCGTAAGTGCTTGCATCGCCCAGTCAAGCGGATTTGGCACCGATTGCGTGGCAGGTGGTGCTTCCAATACTGCCGTCGCCGTTGCGGTTCCTGCTGCTTCAGAGCCAGTCGTTTCCATCACGGATGTAGACAATGTGACGGAACCGCCTTGCTTTTCTTTCCTGTCAGATGGAGCCGAGGAAATCGAGCTGGTTGCTGTTTCATCTGCTTCTCCTGCAGCCTCTAGTGACCACGGCTCATTCTCCACCCGCAAACGCTGATGTGGCTTCAACGGCTGTTCATCCGCTGACAGGGTGTACTTGCGTTGGTAGCCGCGCGGCGTAATCATTTTGCCGTCGTAGACGAACGTGGACGTATTGCCGATGATTACGGTCGTCAGCATCCCGATATCGTGCTCCAGCATTTGTGCCAGTGTGGTGACTACGACATGCTCTCGCTCACGGAAAGCACTCTTTACGATCCCTACCGGCGTATCCGGTGAGCGATATTGCAGCAGAATACGCTGTGCCTCTACAATTTGGCGAGTGCGTCGGCCACTGCGCGGGTTGTAGAGGGCGATGACGAAGTCCGCCATTCCTGCCGCATCGATCCGTCTGGCGATCAGCTCCCACGGAGTCAAGTGGTCACTCAGACTGATCGTGCAGGCATCGTGCATGATCGGCGCACCCAGAATCGCGCCACAGGAGTTGATCGCGGAGATTCCCGGTACGATTTCGATAGGAACTCCTGTTGCCTCAGTCCAACCCTTTTCTACCAACACCTCGTAGACAAGACCTGCCATCCCGTACACGCCTGCATCGCCGCTAGAGATGACGGCTACTTTCTTGCCTTCCTCTTCTGCCTGACGAACCGCTTCCCGCGCACGCGTCACCTCTTCGGTCATTCCGGTACTGACCACTTCCTGATCAGTCAACAGCTCACGGATCAGATCCACATAAGTCGAGTAGCCAATGATGACATCACTCTCTTGAATGGCTTCCCGTGCCCGTTTGGTGATGTGCTCAAAACTCCCCGGGCCAAACCCGATCACAAACAACTTGCCGCTCATACGGCCCCTCCTCTCCACTGACGAGCTCAACACCAGCCAGTGATCCCTTTTTCGCTACAATCGATTCTATCTTTATCGCACGTTATCCAAGCATGACTGCAATCGCCAAACAAACGATGAGACAAAGCAAGGAAACCAGGTACATCAAGCGAACAGTCGATTGAATATCACCTGCGTGCAGCGGTCGGTGCGAATCGCCCATTCTGGCGCGATCTGATGGTATTCCTTGATAAAAGTTAAGTCCGCCGAGCTGTACGCCCAGCGCTCCTGCGACCCCTGCTTCCGGTAATCCACTATTGGGACTTGGATGCAGATGTGCGTCGCGGCGAATGATCGTCCAGCATTGCTCCCAATCCAGCTGCTGGAGCTTGCTTGCGATGACTAGCAAGAGAGCGGTAAAGCGGGCAGGAACGTAGTTCAGGACGTCGTCAAAACGGGCGGACGCCCAACCGAGATTATGATATTTTTCATTTTTGTAGCCCACCATCGAGTCCAGCGTATTGGCTGCCCGATAAGCCATCGCCAACGGCGCTCCACCGATCGCGGCATAGATCAGTGGTGAAACAATCGCGTCCACGATGTTTTCTGCCACTGTCTCCACTGCTCCCCGGCATATTTCCGATTCATCCAAATGCTCGGTGTCACGACCGACTACCATGGAGAGGGAGCGCCTCGCCTGAGTCCAATCGCCTGCTACCAAGTGCTTGGCAATCTCCAATCCAGCGTCTGCCAGGCCTTTGGTTGCAATCGTCGTAGAGATCAACCAGGCACTCAGGACCCAGCCGAGCACGGGATGGACCCATGCTGCCGCCCACACGATCAGCCAAACCACCAAATAGCTGCCTGCCACAATCAGAAGTGGAAATGACAGTCCGGCTATTTTCAAATGCTCTTCCTTTTTGACCAATGCCCGAATGACCCTTTCCAGTCGCGCTATCCACCAGCCGATGATGACCACTGGATGAGTCAAACCGCGCGGATCGCCCACCACTCGGTCAATCAAGTAAGCAGCTCCTACTATCAAAGCCTCGTTCATCATGATCCTCTCTCGTTCGTAAGAGATTGCTTCATCCAGCGATGCCCATCCCATTCCACGAGAAGAGCCTCGCCGTGTTTCAAGCCTTCCACCTGCCAGTAGAGGCTCGGTTCTCGCTCCAGCCAAGCCGCCTGGAACCAACGAATGACACCACCATGGGTGACGAACACCTTTGTACCTGACTCGCCAGCGCTCGCCTCAGCAAATACGTCATGCAGCCATCGATCGACTCGCTCACCCAGCTGGCGCAGGCTTTCTCCGTTTGGTGGACCGTACGTGAACGGGTTGTCGTACCAACGAGTGGCGCGTTCTCCGTCCTTTTCCATCAGTTGTTCATAGGTAAGCAGCTCCCAATCACCAAAAGACAGCTCGCGTAGAGCAGGTACGACATACAGTGGCACATTCCACGTTTCCGCGAGCAGTTGGGCAGTCTGCACACATCTGCGCAAGTCGCTCGAATAGAGCTGGACGGGATCGTCCTCGGCACACATCAAACGTTTGGCCAGTTCTTTGGCTTCTTTCAGCCCTCGACCATTCAGGGAAACGTCGCTGTGTCCCAAATACCGCTTTTGCCGATTCATCTCCGTCTCGCCATGGCGCACCCAGAGCCATCTCATCTCCACCAGCTCCCTGCCAGGACGAGCAGCATGACGGCCTCGCTGCTCTCGATGACGGCTCCGTAGCAGTCTCCATTTAGACCACCCAGCTTTCCTGCCACTGCACGGGAAAACCACAAGGCAAACAGCATCGATATTACAATTGCCGTCACAGCTGCCCAACCGCCGAGAAGCCAGCCCGCAGCCACAAGAATGACATACCCCAGCCAGATAGAAAGGGAAGAGAGCCCTTCACTGATGCCCTTTCCAATGCCTTTTTCAGCCGATAAGTACGGCCATAGCCGTATGGATAGCAACACGTGGGTGCGGGCAGCGAAAGGCACGAACAACAGCAGTACCCATTCAGGTCGAGTCAGCTCTGCCAATGCAACCGTCTTGAGCAACAGCAACAAGATCGCTGCCAATGCGCCCATCGCTCCCACGCGGCTGTCTTTCATGATCGCCAAGACTTGCTCGCGTGGCCGACTGCTACCCAGACCGTCCGCCAAATCCATCCAGCCGTCCAGATGAAGTCCGCCCGTGATGTACACCCAGATGACGAGCGTCAAGACGGCTGCCAACAACGGGCTGAAAAGATATAGCGCCGCTTGATGTACCCCGCACAGCACCACTCCAATCAAGATTCCGACAGCCGGATAATAGTTGACGCTTTTTTTCCAAGCCGTCTCAGATGGTTTCAGCCACGGAACCGGAATTCTCGTAAAAAAGGCAATCGCATGCCATAGCGCACTCATCCTTTTATCCTCCACGGAATCCCGGACAGGACAGCGTAAACGGTATCGGCCTGCCTTGCAGTCAACTGATTGACGTCCCCCAGCACATCGGCGAACCAGCGTCCCAGTCGGTTCATGGCTACACCGCCGAGCCCGACTTCACTAGTGACTGCGATGACGCTTTGCCTTTGCCCTGCTTCTGCTATGGCAGACAACCATTCCTGTGCATCACGCAATACATCGCGTGTAATGGCTTCGCTTCTCCACTCTGACTCCGGTACACTCATCAGTCGATTACTCACCCACGTCGACAGGCAATCTACGAGAACGACCTCATGGCTTGCACAGGCCGTGAGCGATTCGGACAGTCGTCCACCTACCTCGACACATCCCCAGCTCGCAGGTCGGCGCGCTTGATGACGCTCGATTCTCGCCCTCATTTCTTCATCCCATGCTTCACCCGTTGCTACATAGATCACTGATTCACTCGTCTTTTCCGCCAGCTCTTCCGCAAAGCGGCTTTTGCCAGAACGCACTCCTCCCGTCACCAGGATGAGACTCATCGCGCCCACCTCCCGTCGCACCAAGCCTGTCGCAGAGCGGTCACCAATCGTTCATTTTCCTCTCGACCGCGAACCGCAATCCGCACATCATGGGCGGTCAACCCGGGATACATGGCACAGCTGCGGATCAGGACTCCTTTTTTGCCCAGCATTTCTTGGAGTTGTTCGGCGGTCCTGTCTTTCGGAGAACGCACCAGCAGAAAGTTCGCTTCTCCAGCCCATACCTTCCACTCCAGCTCATCATGGATGAATTTGGCGAGGTACTCACGCTCCCGAGCAATCAACACGCGCGTCTTTTCCTCGTACGCCTGCTCCCTGAGGCAAAGCTCTCCTGCACGCAGCGCCAGAGCATTGACACTCCAGCTCACCTGCTTTTTGCGCATGCGGCTGATCACCTCTGGCTGAGCGATCGCGTATCCGAGACGCAAGCCGGGAATCGCGTACATCTTGGTCATCGAGCGCATGAGAATGACGCGAGGAAAGTGCTCAAGCTGATCTGCCAGCGTATACTGCAGATCCTCCTCCACGAAGTCGAGAAAGGCTTCGTCTACAACCAGCCACGTCTTTGTCTGCTGCGCCCAGTCAGCCATTTCCAGCAGCTCATCTGGCTGGTACAGAACACCGGTCGGATTGTTCGGTGAACCGACGAAAATCAGATCAGTTTCTTCAAACAGCCGGTACAGCTCGCCCATGTCCGGCTTGTAGCCGTTCTCTTCCACGCCATAGCAGCCGACGACTCGTGCGCCAAACTGCTGTGCGAGCTGCGCGTATTCGGAAAAACACGGATAAACCACTCCGACCGTCTGCGGCTCAAGACCGAGAATCGCCAATGCCATCGCCTCCGCTGCTCCATTCGCAGGCAGCAGCCATGATTCAGGCAAGTTCAGACGCTCTGCCAATGCTTGGCGAAAAACGCGGTGACCTGGGTCAGGGTATTTCGTGACATCCGCAATCGATGCCAACAGCATCTGCTTGACACTCTCAGGCATTCCAAACGGATTGATATTGGCGCTGTAATCAAGAAAGTCGCCCGGCGCTACATTGAACCGCTGCGAAGCAGTCAGCAGATCTCCTCCATGCCCGAACGTTTCAAGCACGCCCATTAGAATTCAACTCCCAGCACGGCCGGGATGCCTTCCTCGTAGTAGTGCTTGATCGGCTTCATTTCCGTCACCAGATCCGCCATGTCGATGATCTCCTGTTGGGCGCTGCGTCCCGTAATCACGAGATGAATATGGTTCGGCCTACCCTTGATCGTCTCCACGACATCCGCGAGCGGCAGAACATCATTGATCGGAAAACGGTCGATGGCCAGCGCGTTGTTCAGCTCATCGAAAATGACTACGTCGTATCTGCCACTGAGGAGCTGCTCCTTCGCATAGCTCCATGCTTCCTTCAACGCTGCACGATGTTCTTCGGGAGTCTTCGTCCACGTAAAACCAATCCCCTTTTGAACGATCTCGATCCCGATTTTGTCAAAGACGATCTTCTCCCCGTAGGTCCGCTCCGGTGATTTGATGAACTGCACCATTAATACCTTTTTACCGCGTCCGGTCGCGCGTACCGCCAGTCCGAGAGCTGCAGTCGTTTTCCCCTTGCCGTCTCCTGTATAGACCAATAGCAAGCCTCGTTTTGCGTCTTGTTTATTCATTGGGAATCCTCCAAAAATGGTTGTGACTATTTCATGCGGTCACATCTGCGTTTATGAAAATCGTCGAGATGTTCCAATTCCCCGATGAGAGGGGACGTTTTACACAGAAAAAAACGCTTTGTTCTCCCCCAAACATGAAAGGAAAACAAAGCGCGGATGGCAAACTGCAACTATCCTCACCTCTTCCTTTGACCCGAAGGAAATCAGTGCACACACAAAAACAGGCAGGTCTCCTGGCTCGAGGATCATCGCTCATCTTCTCCTTCCCGCTCCCATGTGGGCAGTGGATGGCTGGCGCCGTGAAGAAAAGCTCCTCTCTTACAGTGGCGGGACCGCGTTGGCATTTCACCAAACTTCCCTTTTAACCTTGATCCTGCAAAAGGAATTCGCAGAAACAAGGACCTGTTTGTACTAACGTATTCAGCTGTCGTTCATTTCTATGACAAGCACTTGCTTTAATAATAGCAAATGCTTGTCGGGATTCAAGCAAAAGCTGGGAAAAACCTGTTTGTCGATATACGAAAGAGTGAAACACTCGAAAGCTTTTTACAAATCCTAGAAATCTTCTTATTATTGATTTTAGGATATATCTTCCAAAAAGGAGTGAGTGAGTTGTCTGATACCTGTAAGGTTCGTTTTCGCATTCGGGTTGTCTTGATAGGAATGATCATGCTAGCCATGCTGTTTGCGAATGTACCGACGCAAGCCGCAGAAAAAATAGAAGTACCGGTGAAGCTGACAGTCACACCCAAGGATGGTAAGTTCGAGCTCGGCGATGAAATTACCATTGAAGCGGTGACCGAAAAAAAGGGAGAGTCCTATGAGGCCTTATTCTTGGATATCGGAGAGCCTGTTGTGACCCAGATCGAAGACGGTCATTATGTATCGAGAGTGACTTTCCAATCAGAATACATCGGTGAAAAGACCTTTGATTACTACATTTACATGTACGGAGAAGGACAAGGATGGGTGGGCCATGCATCCGTGTCCATTCGCGTCAAAGACAACATGCCTGGAGTCATTCCCGCTGTGGATGCTGATTTTGCCATTTCCCCTTCCAAGAATCTGATCGTCGGGCAAAAAATCAAATTTACCGTGACTACGCCGTACAAAGGAAAAATAACGGAAGAAGGGAATTTTCGTTTTTTCTCTATGAGCTCAGTGGATGACACGCAAAAAGTTGAGCAAGTCCGCACCATCCGAAGAGGAAACTACTATGTCACGACAGGTTACTTTACGCCGAAAAAGTCTGGAAAGTATACGGCTTACTTTTTTAATGCCATGCAAGATGAAAAGACAAAAGAAGTATGGGAGGGAGTAGGGGTCAATAAATTCGAAGTCAAAGAAAACCCCACCATCGCCGTCTCCCTCTCCCCAAACACGGCTTATATGAAAGCAGGGGAAGAAATCTATCTGACTGTCACGTTTCCCTTGAAAAAGGATTCAGATTCCTCCGAGCATTTCATCTCGTGGAACAATCCGAATCTGGTCCAGTTCATCGGAACCTACGATGACGACCTCGGCGGATACAAGTACGTCTACCGCTTCAAGCCTGAGAAAAAGGAAACCTACAACCTCGAAGTCAACGTGAAACAAGAATTGAATGGTCAAATACGTGAAGGCAAGGCGAAAACAAAAATCTACGTTCGATAGAAAAAACGATAGAAACAGCAAAAAAACAGGTGCCCCGCAAGCTATCCACGGCTTGAAGAGGCACCCTTTTTGTATTCTGATCCTTAATTGCAGAAAATTAAATAAAATTGCAGTTTACTAAAATTCCATTTTCCGCTACCATATTTCCTAAAGCCATCCAAACCTATCAAACTTACCAAGGAGGTGAACGATATGAACTATCCCCCAATCCCAGTAACATTCGATGACCGAACGGCTTACACCCCGCCCGTAACCGAGTGCGGCGAAGAAATGATTCCTCTCTCTACCTTATCTTCCAGGGTCTCCGTCTATCCGGCCTACTATCATC
>JARDZO010000027.1 GCA_029240815.1 Brevibacillus sp. | reverse complement strand
GGAGAACGGGTGCAGTCGCGTACCCCGTCCAGCACACAAGATTAACCCTTTCACAAGTATCACTCCCCAAAGGTGCTCTGCGATACTTATAAGGTATGCGTCTCTTGCTTTCAGGACAGGGCAGGCGTCCACCGCGAGGAAAGAAAGGGCATGCACCTATATAAGATGGCCCCAGATTAGCCGGTTTTTCGCAGAGGCTGTTTGGGTGGAAAAGGAGTCGTCTGTTTCTTGCACACTTTCTCGAAAACATTCAAATACCCTTGAGCTGTCGCGTACCACGAAAACTGCTTGGCTCTCAACAATGCGTTTTTACCCATTTCCGTCCGGATCGCAGGTATGCTCCAGAGCAGATTCCAGACAGCAGGGAGCTCTTTTTTCCACTCCTTTGGAGGGAGTAAAAATCCGCTTCCTTGATGCGTGACCACCTCTCCTATTCCTCCTCGAGGGGTCGTAATGACGGGCTTCCCGGAAGCCATTGCCTCCAGATTGACGCGGCAAAATGCTTCCTGCCAAACCGATGGAGTCGCCACGACATCGCCGAGCTGATAGTAAAGCGGCATTTGCGCACTAGGTACAAATTTAACAAACTTGACCTTGTCACCCAGAGGCTTTGCCAGTTCCTTCAGCTCTCGCACATACGGATTCAGACGGTTGCTGCCATAGCCCGTACCGCCAACGATGACGAGCCGAGCCAGCGGATCCTGCTCGCTGACTTCCCGAAATGCCTTTAACAAGACGTGTACACCCTTTGCCCGCATCAATCGACCCGCATAAAAAAGTACGCGATCTTCTGGTTGAAGACCAATTTGTTTCCTCAACTTTCGGATCGAATAATGAATTTTAGCCACCTGGTATGGGCTGACGTCTACTCCCAAATGAACCGCGTGAATCTTATGGGCAGGAATTCGACAAGCCTTCATAAAATGACGTCGCAGGTATTCACTATTGGTAAAAAAACCGGCAGCGAGACGTACTACTTTTTTCATTTTCTCTTTACTGATCATGCCTTTGGAAGCATAGACATGAGAGTGCATATTGACGAACACCGGGATCTTTGGAAAATGGCGCTTCAAGGCAAGAACGTAAATCGGTCTGTTCTCCACCATGATGACATCCGGCTTTCGCTTGCGAATATGTCGAATGATTCGCCGTAAGTAAGGCTTCGGACCCTGATTATAAGAAAAGCGGATAAACTCCCGATTTTCTTCCACCGCTGATTTTGGATAGGCTTCACAAGTTCTTGTATATATCGTAACCTGATGCTCTGGATCGATCATCTTGGTCACTTCATCTATATCATGTTCAACAGAGCTCCCTTTGACGGGTGGAACAGAGAAAGGGCCAGGGCTAATGATGGCGATCTTCATTACGCTCGTTCTCCCACTCCTTTTTCAGGGCAAGAACCACCTGATACAAGTACTGAATCTCTTTGGTTTGCGCCTCCTCCAGGTCCCGAAATCGCTTTTCCCAGGAAGTCAGTTGTTCCTTCAGAGAGGCTATTTCCAGATCCAGCTTTTCCACATGATCACGGATGATGGACTCTTTTTGCGTAAGAATGATTTCTATCGGATGTTCGTACTGCGTTGGCGTTGATTTTTCTACAGCTGTCTCAATGATCGTCTCCTCTGGATTGACGTTCGCTGGCTCCAATTCCTTTTCCGTAGGTTTTACAATGGAAATACGCTCAACCGCTTCATCTACCACGTAGTTGCCAGAGAATACGCCTGGCATTACCCAATGAGGCAGATCCCACTTTTTCTTTTTTTCCACAAGCCATTCCCTCCAACTCTGTTGCCCCTGCAGATTGAAGATCATGTATACAGGTGTAGCAACTTGCATTTATGGTATAGGTTATGATGAAGTCGCAAAATGGGTACGTATACCGTGCAGAAGCAAAGAAAAAACCGCCTCGATTGTGGAACAATCAAAGCGGTTGACGATGGTCTCTAGAGATGGATTGTCTGCGAAAATTCATGCTGTAGTGCCGAGCCTGCTCCACACTGGTAATTTGCTGCTTCTGCCATTCGAGTAAAATTCGATCGATGTAGCGAATGTGCAGCTTGCCTACGGTGGCTGCTTCGCGCAAGGCGGTCAAAACCAATTCTTCCGAGTAACCGTCTTGCCCGGTCCACATGTGGATACTTTCCAGTTCAAACGGGGAGAGCGGACGTCCGAAAGCCTGTTCAAATCGGCCATAAATCGCAACAGGCTCGTCATCCAGTGATGCTGCAGCTTGTCGAAACGGTTCGTTGATCGATTCTATCAAATGCGGATCCGTTTGCTGCTCTCGCCAGGTTTGGTACAGCTTCCGATACAAAGGCGTCAAATTGTATTGCTCATGCCGCATCCCGGTTTGTGGGTCGATAAATTCGTCAATGCTAATCCATTCTTCTTTCAGAAGCTTTTGCAGCGATTGAATCAGTCTCATGTTCGACAAGGACATTCGCTCCTCCAGCTCGGTCAAGGTAGGGAAACGATTCCCCTCTTGTTGAAAGGAAAGCAGATGGATGAGCAGCATCATCTCGTCATCAGCCAAAGACATGCGTTTGTACATCTTCAAGAGCAGGTTGGAGACGGATGTTGCACCTTCTTGCAACAGTTGCAATATTTGGGAATCCATAAAGCTTTTTTCACCTCTGTGTAGGAATGACAAGGGAGTGCAGAAACACGAAAATCGTGTCAAAACAATAGGAACACCCTGCTGCCCTCTAGCAACAGGGTGTAATCTTGGGCTTAGAACATTATGGGTAGAGACGATTCAGCATACGTGGGAATGGGATTGTCTCGCGTACGTGATCCAATCCGCAAATCCAGGCGATGGTACGCTCCAGACCCAGGCCAAAGCCGGAGTGAGGGACAGTCCCATACTTGCGCAGATCCAGATACCAGCGATAAGCGTCTTCAGAAAGCTCATGCTCGGCAAAGCGTTTTTCCAACAGCTCTGGGTCATCGATACGTTGACTTCCTCCGATGATCTCCCCATATCCTTCCGGCGCGATCATGTCGGCACACAGTACCACTTCTGGACGCTCTGGATCTGGCTTCATATAGAAAGCCTTGATCTCGGTAGGATAGTTCGTGATGAAGACAGGCTTGTCGAAGTGCTCGGCAATGGTCGTCTCATCTGGAGCACCAAAATCGTCGCCCCACTTAATTTCACTGCCTTTTTCCTGAAGCAACTTGATCGCATCGTCATAGCTGATACGTGGGAACGAACCAGTCACACCTTGCAGCTTGGTCGTGTCGCGTTCCAACGTTTTCAGTTCCATCTGACAGTTTTTCAGAACGGATTGTACGACATGAGATACGAACGCTTCTTGAATGCGCAGGTTTTCTTCTTGATCCACGAACGCCATCTCCGGCTCGATCATCCAAAACTCGATCAAATGGCGACGAGTCTTCGATTTTTCTGCACGGAATGTTGGTCCAAACGAGTATACACGCCCCAATGCCATTGCAGCTGCTTCCATATACAGCTGACCTGATTGAGACAGGTAAGCATCTTCATCAAAGTACTTGGTGTGGAACAGATTTGTCGTCCCTTCCGCAGAAGTAGGAGTCAAAATCGGTGGATCGACTTTGAAAAATCCATTTTGCTGGAAGAACTCATACATCGCACGAATCACTTCAGAACGAACAGCCATAACCGCACGCTGACGCGGGGTACGCAGCCACAAATGGCGGTGGTCCATCAGAAAATCGACGCCGTGCTCTTTTAGGGAAATCGGATAGTTTTCTGCGATCTGGATAATCTCCACACCAGTCACGTTTAATTCGTATCCACTCGGTGCACGGTCATCTGCCCGAACGACACCCGTTATGTAAAGAGAGCTTTCTTGTGTCAGTTTAGATGCTTTTTCCCAAACATCTTCAGCTACTTCTGCTTTAACCACGACTCCTTGGATGAAGCCGGAGCCATCACGCAATTGCAGAAATTGAATTTTTCCGCTGCCTCGCTTGTTATAAAGCCAGCAACCCATACGTACTTCTTGTCCAACATGCTGCCCCACCTGGGCAATCGTCGTCAACATCGGATCATTTCCCTCCATTTACCGTCCCAGACAAATAGCAGACTGAGTATACCTAACAATTATACTATTGGGGTCTGGCAAATTCAATGAAAGACTCCTAGCACTCAGTTTACCATAATAACATTATGAAAACAAAAAAACCTTCCTGCAATTCACAGGAAGGTGTATCCTTTTCACTGGTCTTCTTCTAATTCCACTGGAAACTTAGACGTCTCTTCTTCTAATTCCTCTGGGAGACCAAACGTCTCTTCTTCTAACTCCTCAGGCAAATCAATCGTTTCTTCCTCGTTCGTCATCTCTAAGCTATCGAAATCGTCGTTGTCCTCAAGAGAACCCTTTTCTCCAATCGCGATCCATTGCAGCACTCCGCCCTTCTCCCCCAGGCCCTCATGGCGGAAAACAGTGAGAATCGCTGCCCATTTCGTTACCTTCTTGAGGGAGACAGTCGTGCCAGGCTGATTCGTCATTCCGACCATACAATATTGGGTATTCGCAAATGGCTGCTGAAGTGTAATCTTGACGTCAACCGTCTTTTGTTCTGCCTCCATCCGAAATGGGGTAAATCCAAACAGCTGCAGAGTCGTTCCTGGGGTTCTGCTGGTTTCAACTGGATGAAAGGCTAGCTTTTCTGCTGGAATGGAGTGATCCTCCAAATGGGAAGGACGGATCGCACCGGGTACAATTTTTTGACTGATGACGCTTCCGTCTGCAAGGTGTTCTTCCGTGATGATAGACTTGTTCAAGTGTTTGGTTTCGATCACTTTTTCTTTGAGTTTTTCACCCGTAATGCTTCCTTCCGCGATATGCCTCCCTGTCAGGCTGTCAAAAGCAATATGCTCTCCTGTCACCGATTTCAGCTCTAGCTTTGTGCCATCCACGACTCGATCGACCAGCTTCTCACGTGTGACACTGCCTTCCTGCAATTTTTCCTTGGTGATGGATTTGGACTGGATATGCTCGTTTTGCACCGAAAGACTAGCGAGATTCACTGCAGTTACACTTTTTTCAGCTAACTTTTCCCCTGTTACGGAAGCTTTACCCAAATGACGGGTTTTCACTGCCTCACTGCCCATTTTTTGCGCGGTCACAGCGGAATCTGCCAGTTTATTCGTGGTGACGCTCAATTCAGTAATTTTATCCGTCGATACGGACTCAGGAGCAAGCTTGGATGTCGTGACGAGATGATCCGACAGATGTTGAGTTTGTACGGCGTATTCACGCAAGTGCGCAGGTCCAATCAATCGTTCGGTCAAGTGCTGTTCTTCAATAACCTTTTTTGCCAGCTTTTCTGGGATGATTGCTCCATCCGCAAGATGCTTTGCTTCCACACTTTCTTCGAGCAGATGATGACTCCACACGCTTCGGTTACCCAATTTTTCATGTGTGATCGACTTATCCGCGAGTTTCGAAGTCGTCACCTGTGAATCCCCGAGCTTTTTCGTCGAGACCACCTGATCCTGCAAATGGGACGTTTGAATGCTTGCCGCTTGCAAGTGGACACTGCTAATCGATTCCTTGGCGACTTTTTCAGAGGTGACGCTGGAATGATCCAAATGCTCTGTCAACACGGCGTACGGACTGATTTTATCACTCGTAACTGCTTCTGGATGCAAGTGTTGTGGAAAGATCGATTGGAAAGCGATGTGCACATCATTTACCGCTCCTGGTGCTAAATTGCTACCATCGATTGCTAACTCCGCCACGTGGTGATGAAGAATTGCACCTTCCCGAATGTGCTGGGATTCGACTGCATCCTCATCGAGTTTTACTGCAGTAACAGCCCCATCGCGGAGCTTGTCGGTTGTAACCGCCCCATCCTCCAGTTTGACCGAATTGATGGCGTAATTGGCCATATGCCTTGTCTGGACACCACCTGTTTTGATTTTGTCTCCCGTAATGGCTTGATCCTGAATCAATTCAGTGGTGATGGCTTGATCTTGAATGTGCTTGCTCTGGATCGTTCCTTCAGCAAACTTCATGGAATCAATGACTTTATCCGCCAATTTTTCAGATGTGATGCTGTTATTGATTAGCTTTTGACCAGAAATGGAACGATCCTGAATCATCTCGCTATAGATGATCCCTCTTCCCAGATGCTCACTATGGATGGCTTGAGGGGCAATTTTGTTCGAAGTCACGCTGTAATCCGCCAGCTTGCTGCTATCCACCGCATAGTCCTTCAATAAGGAGTTGTCTATGGATCCAGGCTTTACTTTCGACGTGTCAACAGCGCGATTCGCGATTTTTTCATTCGTAACAGACTGATCTGTTAGATCGTCTGTGTACACAAATGATCTCACTCGGTCATCATTGCGATCTTTTATCACTTTGGTAAAAGTTGTTTGATTGGAGGAAACACCCTGCTTGGGCATTTTAGGCATTGAGGGGGGATTTTGGCTACTCCTGGATACGATTGGTGCAGGCTGTGGCGGTGAATTGAGTTCCGTATCCAATAGCTCTGCCTCCAATGCGCTGAGCCAATCCACGTCCGAAGGGGTCTGCATGAGTGGTATCTCATTTCCCGGGGCGCTTTGTTTAAACGTTTTGCCCAAATTTTTGTTTAGCTTTCGCCGATTTACATTCGCCATAGAGTCTCCTTGCCTCCTGATGTCTATCCCGTATCTTATGTAGGTTATTCATCCGGATAGGCGTTTGGTACCTAGGAGAAAAAAAGTTTCCTCAGCCAGCTACACTTACCAAGCCTTACGAATCCTTATTATCCTTTATCGTTACCGTGGCTATCGGAGCTCGACGGTCATATTACGTTTTAATTACTACGCCTTGGCGATTACTGCGCCTACCAAAAAACCCGCCGGCCAACAGGATACTCAGGTGGCTAGCGGGCTTCGTTTATACAGCAACGTGTTCTTTTGATTGGTTTTTCTCAAGTAACGCGCGAAACTCCTCACCTTGCAGCACTTCCGAGTCAAGCAAGGTTTGCAGGCTGTTCTTGAATACTTCATCACATTTGCCTAGTATTTCATGCGTTTTATCCAGCAGATTTTCCAACAAGTGTTCCACTTCATCATGGATGCGCGTTTTATCGACAAACTGCAAATGGACGATACCCAGACGTGACATACCACTCTGCACGATTTCCTGCGCCATTCCCAACGCTTGCTCGAAATCGTTCTTGGAGCCTGTACTGCGACCCCCGTAGTAAATTTCTTCTGCGACGGCACCACCCAGACATACCATGATCTGCTTTTCCATCGCGTCTTTCGTATACAAATAGCGGTCTTCTAACGGGTTTTGACGGACGTACCCCAGAGCTTGACCACGCGGACTCAACGTGACCTGGGAAACCGAACCAGGGCGCACCATTTCACTCACAATCGCATGCCCCAATTCATGCAGGGCCACCCGTCTTTTCTCTTCCTCAGAAGCTTCCCGGTCCACTTTCTCACCGAGCATCACTTTGTCTACGGCATAGGCAAAATGTCGAGATTCTATCTTACTGCTGCTGTCACGCATGGCGTAAATCGCCGCCTCGTTGGCCACGCTCTCCAACTGTGCCCCAGAAAAACCAAACGTCTCTTGCGCCACTTTCTCCAGCACCACGTCAGAGGCCAACGGCTTATTTGACGTATGAATCGTCAAGATCTGCTCACGGGCAGGCTTGTCTGGCAAGTCGACGGTGATGTGTCGGTCAAAACGACCTGGACGCAACAGAGCCGAATCCAGCATGTCTTTGCGGTTGGTAGCTGCCATGACGAGAACGCGTGGCTTGTCACTCGTAGCCACCCCATCCATTTCTGTCAGCAACTGATTCAAGGTCTGATCGTACTCTTTTTGCTGCTGACCATCCCGCTTTCCACCGATGACGTCAATCTCATCGATGAAGATGATCGCGCTGTCTTGACCGTTTTTCTCGGCCATACCTTTTACTTCTTTAAACATCTCCCGAATGCGCTGGGCACCGACACCCACGTACATCTCTACAAACTGAGAACCGGAAGCAGCCACGAATGCCGAGTTGGTGTAATTCGCAGCAGCTTTTGCCATTAACGTCTTACCGGTTCCCGGAGGACCTGTCAGCAGTACCCCTTTGATCGGGCGAATGCCATACTTCTCTATCTTGTCCTTGTACACTAGAAAGTCGAGTGCTTCTTTGAGCTCTTTCTTTGCCCGTTCCTGACCGCCGATGTCAGCAAATTGAATATCGCTTTTTGGAATGACATGCTTACTCTGTTTTCGCTTGCTGCCAATCGCAAAGTTGCCACCCTGGCCGCTTTGCTGACGATTGACTAGGAATAAAATCGCTCCGATCACAACGGCAAACAGAACAAACGGAGTGATGTTCACACCTAAAAACAACAGAAAGATCAAGACTCCGGGAATGACACCGATCAGTAATTCTTTACCCACGAGCCGTCACCTCTTCTTCCATGGTACGGGGAACGATTGTGTAAAAATCCTCGGTTCCCTTTTTTAGATACACGTAGATGTTATTGTCGTCCATCAAAGCGGAAGCATCGTCGAGTTTGTGCTCCGTTTTCCATTGCTCTACCAGCTGTGGAATACGGCTGTATTGATGAAGTTCGATCGCCTCCGTGAATACAAACTGACCATTTTTCCAAATATCATTCAAATCCTGCGATTGATTGTCTACAGAGATCACAACTTGCTTGTTGGCAGAAAGCTTAGAGGTCATCTCCAGCAGATCGCGATACTCCTGTGGAAACGCTTCAGGCTTTGTTACTTTCAAATCTATCTCAATTTTGTCTTTACCTACATCCAAATGCGCCAACGACGCAGATTGCAGCTGTCCGATTTCGGTACGGATCGGTTCTTCAATCTCAATCTTTTGATACAAGAACCACCCACCGAACAGGAGAGCGAGTGTCGCTACCAAGGACAACCCAATCGTACCCTTTTTCATTTGCACAGCTTCTCCCCCCTGCAAATACGTTCTATTCTCTCTCTTCAACGCACTCAGTATATCACATGAGTATATCATTTTTTTATACAGTTCTTGGTTGGGATACCAAATCGGTTGAAATCGAACCAAAAAAAAGACCTTTCCCACAGGAAAAGGTCTTCTTGTAACTCCTTGTTCAGGAAGTTGGTGACAATACGTATGAAGCAAGTAAAGCTCCGTTAAACAAATCGTAATGCAGATAATGGAACCGACCGTCCTTATCTGTTAGTGTCACTTCCCAAAAGCGTTTCTCATTTTCCAGGCCAGGAACAATGTGCGTGATCGTGGCTTGTGGAAATCCTTTTAACACGGCTGCTTCTACGTTTATTCGTGGTACGGCTCGATCCATCCGATCAAACGCGGCAGTCTTGTCCGTCAACCAAGCAACGACAGGTGTCCCCGCATTGTTTTTCCCCAAAACGACTGCGTAGCTTTGTTTCCCTCTGTACTCATCAATTGAATCAACCTGGCTGATCGTCGTGCGTTCTTGAACCCACTGCATTACCTGGTCATCAAAGCTATTTCTTTCCCCTACGACGGAAGAGGTCAAATGGTAGGTAAATCCCGCTCCTACCAAGAGCAGGGCGGCCAAAACCACCACGGTTATTCTTAAAGCCACAGTCCAATAACTCCTTTTTCCTCATGACGTCACAGGCGGAATCGGAGTTCATCGCGCTTCTCACCTGTACTCGTCTTCATTTGCAACACAATATCCATTTGCCGAATATTCCCAGAGGCAGGCTCATACCACAGCTGATAGGTGACTTCAATTCCTTTTGCCAGTTCTGGTGTTATTTCGTCAATCGGAAAGGAAGGACCTAACCAGAGTGTGAGCAGAGAGGTCACTTCTCGTGCCGGCATAGGCAGTCGAAATCCCCTCCAGCCTTGACCGCTCGGGTCTTGTACAGGCTGAGGAGTCACGGACTGCAAGACACTTTTAATCAGTGCCGCATGCTCATGCGGGGTGTAGAGAGCGTAAGGCAGCGAGGTATGCTCCTGGGTTTGCCCATCTATTACTACGTTTACTTTCTGTTCGGCGTTACGCGAAATTTCTAGCGTGTGCCCAGCGATCTCACCGGATAGCTCAAAGCTCTCGTGCTGATATCGCCCATTCAAAGCTTGATTTTGCATGTACACGACGAAAGAACGCTCTTCCTCTCGCGTCAGCTGATCCAATAACATAGACAGTGTCACCGAGTCATATCCTGCACCTGCACCCTGCTCCATGACTCGTCCACCTTTCATGTCGCTTTGGTTTCCGATTGTCCCTAAAGCGATGCCTACGAAGAAAAGACTGAGAAAGATGGGTACGAGCCACCAAAGCAGTTTGGGCCGGACATACATGTCCACACCCCCCTGTCCCGTTTATTGTCTAAGCCTATGCTATACGGGAAGGTTTTAGAACAGGACGGAAATGTTGCTAATCATAGCAAGTGTCTTGTCGGTCATACTACATGTACACCCCGAGGAGGTGAGCGCGTGAAGAGCTCTGGGCAAACGACATCTCCTGACGTACTAGGGTTTTTGTTACAGGAATACCGCGTCTCTTGGGCAGCCTTGTCTTCACCACTGCGTAACTTGTCACACACACCCAACCTTCATTTTCGCCATCATCCCCTGACCGAGTTGTGGCGAAAATGAGCACGGCATGATGATCTTGTTGCAACCAATTTCCCCTACCTACACCTAAACCTCTCTTTACTCCTGTCCACACCTGACAGGAGCCTTTTATCTTTGCAAGGTTTGGAAGATGCGATTGGCTTCAAAAATCGCACGTTCTTCATCTAGTGTCAACAACTGATGATTGCGCATCAAATACTTTCCTGCTACGATCGTATCTTTTACATCACGGCCATTCGCTGCGTAGACAACATGTGAAATTGGCTCATGTGCAGGATGGAAATGCGCTTGATGACTGTCCAAAACAACGAGGTCAGCCTGTTTCCCCACTTCAATCGTTCCCAGCTTATCAGCCTGGAACACACCTTCTGCACCATAGCGAGTCGCCATGCGCAGCGCTTCTTCAGCAGGCACAGCCACAGGGTCGTTGTTAACTCCTTTATGCAAGATCGCAGCTAGCTTCAACTCTTCAAACAAGTTCAAGTTGTTGTTGCTAGCAGAGCTGTCTGTGCCAAGCGAGACGCTCACACCTTTTGCCAGCATTTTTGGAACAGGTGCGACACCGCTCGCCAGCTTCAGGTTGCTCACCACGTTGTGGGAAACCTTCACTTGGTATTTTGCCAAAATGCCAATCTCTTCATCCGTCAGGTGCACAGCATGAGCAACGAGCGTCGGACGCGAAAACATTCCCAGCTTTTCCAGGTGAGCTACTGGACGAAGTCCGTAATCGCGTTCGTTTTGTCCCACTTCCCAAGCCGTCTCTGACATGTGGATGTGCAGTGGCAGCGACAGCTCGTCCGCTTTTTCGATGATCTGGGTAATGAACTGCGGATCGCATGTGTAAGGCGCATGAGGAGCCATCATCACAGTGATACGACCGTCAGCTTGATTGTGCCATTCCTTTGCGAATGCGGTCGCATCATTCAGTTTCACTTGACGTTCTTCCTCTGAGCACAAGCCGATCATACCGCGGCAAAGACGTGCACGCATGCCAGCTGCATCGACTGCTTTTGCCACTTCGTCCATGTGGTCGTACATATCCACGAACGTAGTCGTACCGGTACGAATCATCTCGATTAACGAAAGCTGTGTGCCCCACTTTACGTGATCGCTCGTAAATTGGGCTTCCAACGGCCACATTTTGTCTTCGAGCCATTGCTGCAATGGCAAGTCATCCGCATATCCACGCAAGAGCGACATCCCTGCGTGACCATGTGTATTGATCAAACCAGGCAGGATATAATCCCCTTTTTGGTCGATTACTTCGTCGTATCCGGCTTCAGAGAGATCTTCTGGTGTAGGTCCAACATACGTAATCGTGTCGCCTTCAAAAGCTACGGCGCCATCGTGGATGACTTCGTTGCTATCGTTTACGGTAATGACAGTTGCGTGGATCAGGATCGTTTTTTTCATGAATACACTCCGTTCTTTACGTTAAGTAGTAAGCCAAGCTCTGCAGATTGGATGTCACATCCGCATAATGGATCCTTACATCTTTGCCAGCACGTATGGTGGTTGGCGCAAAGTTCAAAATCCCTTTTATACCCGCTTCAGTCAATTGATCACATACGGATTGCGCTGCTGGTGCAGGAACTGTGATAATCGCCAGCTTGATCTGCTGATCGGCGATCGTCTGAGCCAGCATTTCCAAAGGCTGTATCGGAATTCCTGCCACATGTTTTCCCAGCTTTTCAGGATCACAGTCAAAAATAGCCGCAATCCGCATGTTATCCTTCAAATAAGCGTTGTAATTACTGATCGCATGGCCCAAGTGCCCGGCGCCAACCAGTGCAACCCGAATTTCATCCGTCAGTTTGAGAATCTGGCGAATTTTTTCCACCAGGTAATTGACATCATAGCCAATCCCTTTTTTGCCAAAATCCCCGAACGTGGCGAGATCTTTTCGGATTTGCGCTGGGTTGACGTCCAGATTCTTGCCCATTTGTTGGGAGGAGACAGTAGCCACCCCCACTTGTTGCAAATAACTGAGGTAGCGTAGATAAATCGGCAAACGGCGGACGACCGCTTCCGAAATTTTTTCGTGTTTGGCCACGTTCGGTCTCCCCTCTTTATTTCTTCTGCTTCAATATCCGGTAGTCCTTTCCGTTCGACAAGATCGTGATGCTTCCATCGTGACTGGTCATGTACGTCTCAGCCCACGATTCGCCCAATCGCTCCAGTACTTCGGAATGACTTTCTTTCATATCGTCACGGAGCTTACCCGTTTGGATAATGGCAACCTGTGGATCTACCTGTGTGAGAAAAGGCTGGGAAGAGCCTTGATTGCTGCCCTGGTCCCCGACCTGCAGTACCTCTGCTTTTAACTGGTCTGCATGCCGCTCCAGCAATCGTTCCTCCGCTTTCTCATTGATTCCACTCGTAAACAAAAAGCGCAATTGGCCATGCTGCAATCGAAAAACCAGCGAATTGTTTTGGGGAGATAAAAACAGGGGCTCCTCCGGTAGCAACACCTGCATGTTCACTTCGTCTCCCAGCTTACATTCAGATTGATTCGTGAGCGCCATCCGCTTTTGAGGAGGATGCATAGAAAGGGCTTTGGTGATTGTTTGCAGGGTCAGCTTGGGTAAAATCACGGTGTCTACCAAAAACTGCTCCATAAGCTGGGGATATCCACCTGCATACTCCGGTTGATCGTTCGTAATGATTACGTAATCCAACCTCGTCAATTTCCGCTCTGACAATCGTTCAAACAAAACAGGCCAATCCTCTGCACTTCCCGTGTCGATCAACATCGTCTTGCCACCGGGCAATCGGACGAGTGTGCTTTCGCCATGAGGAAGGGCAAAATAGGTAATGACAAGACCTAGGAAGTCTTGCTCGTTCTCACTGGCATACGGATCTTCCACCTTCACTGCACTCTGCGATCCACTTTCGAGTGAGTAAGCCAAGAGGAACGCCGCGCAAAACCCCAGCAGTAACCAGCTCCATTTTGTTTTCCATCCCATCTATTTTATCACCTAAATCCCTGGGAGACTATTTCTTCATTTTATGAGTCAAGCAGGGTGGGCATACCTAGGAAGGGCTCGATTCTCTCGCGCAGCGTAGGCCACGGACCACTCTCTACCTGGTACGGAGGCAAGGATTGCAAGAAGGAGCGACCGTATCTGGACTCCACCACCCGCGTATCCAAAACGATGACTACTCCACGATCCAGATGATGGCGAATCAATCTCCCGACACCTTGCTTGAACAAAATGACAGCCTGTGGCAAAGCCATCGACATGAAAGCATTTTTCCCTTCTGTCTTTAACAGCTCCGCACGCCCCTGGTAAACCGGATGATTCGGAGGGGTAAAGGGCAAACGGACGATCACCAGAGCGCTCAAGGCTTCACCTGGGATATCCACCCCTTCCCAGAAGCTGCTTGTACCGAGTAGCACGCTTTTCTCGATCGTTTGGAATAGACCTACCAGCTTGCTTCGGTTGTTGCTGTCGATGCCGTGTCCCAAAAGGGTATACGATTCTTCGCCATTCGCAAACCGTTCCTTCATCGCGTGATACACGAGGCGAAGCATAGAGTGGGAGGTGAATAAAATCATTGTCCTGCCTTTTGAAGCCTTCACAACGTCTATACAGCCTTGCACCACAGCGTCCAGATACGTTTGATCATTTTCCTTCGCCGGTGCCGGGAAACCTGCCGGAATCAGCAGCAACCCCTGCTGCTCGTATGCGAAAGGCGAAGGAAGCGAAAGTGTACGGACACGCGACTCAGGCAATTGATCCAGACCGAAACGGCTCATCACATAAGAAAAGCTGTTCTTCACCGTCAATGTCGCCGATGTGAGAATCAGACTCTGCTTTTGAGCAAACAGCGGCTCTGACAAGGAATCGGAAACTTTCAGCAGCGCTGCAGAAATATGTACCTGCTTCCGTGCTGTACGCGACTCTACCTCCATCCAGTACACGTACCCTGAATCTTGCTCCAGCAAAAAGAAATGCAATAGCTCCACGACTTTTTGCCACTCATTTAATAACCCCAGGAGGTCCGTTCGCAAGCTTCTTAACGCGAATGGCGGTTTTTCTTCGCTTGGAATGCCTTGTACGAGCCGCTCCAGAACCTCGGCAAAAGCCGTCATGCTTTCGATCAGCTTACGCGTCGATTTTTTAATCCTCTCGTGTTTGCCAGTAAAGGATTCCATACGATAGCGAACTGTTTCACGCCCTGCATCGGTCGTTTCTTCTGCGCGATCCGATGCCCATGCGTACAAGAGCTGTGTCCAATGCTGCGCCTTGTCTCGCAGTTGAGGAGACAGCTGCCTGAGCTCAGCCAACTGTTCCGCAACAAAGGTTTGTGGCGCCCCTAACCAGCTTTCCCATTCTTCAGCTAAGCGGGACAAGACCCCACCTTCTTCGACTGAAGCTCGATCGAACAGAAAGAGCAGTTGTGTCGTAGTAAACTGCTTGCCCATATGCTGGGTCGCGGCGTCTTCCAGATGATGTGCCTCATCGATAATCGCTACTTCATAGGGAGGGAGGATCCTATTTTCTGCTTGCAGGTCACTGATCAATAGCGCATGGTTGACGATCAGAACATCCGCGTCTTTCGCGCGATCCTTTGCCTGAAAATAGTAGCATCGACTAAACCATGGACAAGCTCTATTCAAACAAGAACCTGTGTCGCTTTTGACTTGCTGCCAAAACATCTGTCCTGTCGGCGGCATGCTCAGTTCTTCCACATCACCTGTCTGCGTCTGGGTCAGCCAGGTCAGCATCTGTCCTTTGACCAGCCGCATTTCCTGGCTGCTTCCCTCGACTGGCTCCTCCAGTGCCTGCTCGAATTTACGCAGACACAAGTAATTTCCTCTTCCCTTTAACGTCGAAGCAGTAAATTCGAATGGAAGAGTCTGCTGCAAGGTCAAGATTTCTTTATGAAACAACTGTTCCTGAAGCTGAATGGTATTCGTACTGACCACCAGCTGCTGTTGATTTTGCATGGCCCATATGATGCCCGGAAGCAGATAGCCTAATGACTTCCCCGTTCCTGTACCTGCTTCTACGAGGAGATGAGAGCCATCCTCCATGGCCTCGAATACGGCGTGCATCATGGCTTCCTGAGCGTTTCTGCGCTGATAGCCTGACACATGCACGGGCATGGTTCCCTGCTCGCCAATGACACCCTCAAGCATCTCTGCAAAAGGAAGCTCCGGCACTTCATTGTACGCGGGACGTTGGAAGGAAGAAGTCATTTTTTCTTCACGCCTGCGCAGGGCCAATTGTCGATAAATATCCCACATCCCTGAAGGTTCGTTAGGCACAGTTTCCGCGTCTAACTGAGGGATTGTCGCCATCTTCTCCATTTCCACATACCGCAACAGCGCGTCGATATCCGAACGAAAGGAAGAGACCAGCATTTGTAACCGCTGGATCGTCACCAACGGCATGTTTTCCAAAATGTCCATCAGATGCAGAAACAGCTGGGCCGTTGCCATCGCGTCACTGTCTGCCTGATGGGGGTTTTCATGCTCGATGTCCAAATCGGACGCCAACTCACCGAGTCGATAGCTATTTTGCGTGGGCATCAATACTCGCGATAGCTCGACCGTATCCAGCACGTAGCCATCAAACGCATAATAGCCCTGACTCAGCAGGGCTTCTTGCAAAAATTGGAGGTCAAAGCTCGCATTATGGGCGACAAAGGCCCGACCATCCAGCATTCGGAGTAACCGTGGAAAGACTTCTTCGAGGGAAGGAGCATCTGCTACCATTTCCTCGGTAATCCCCGTTAATTGCGTAATAAAAGGCGGGATGGGCTGTCCGGGATTCACCAAAGTGGAAAAGCTGTCTGTAACTTGCCCATCGTCGATCGCTACGGCTCCGATCTGAATGATGCTGTCCCCTTGGCGCGGATGGCTTCCCGTTGTTTCAAAGTCTACAACTAATAATCGATTCAAACGTTTGTCACCTCGTAACCTGGGCGGATCCTTGCATCCGCTCCCCCCTCACTCTTCGGCAACGGCGGGGGTTTTTCCTGCTTTTTTGCACAGTTATGGCTGGAGCAGTTCTGAAATGGAAACACGCTCACCCAATTTGCTTGCGCACAGCTGCATATAGATCGGTACTTCACGGAACTGATTGGCATGCGGGAGCGTCCTTTGAAAATATTGCTCAGCCATTCGCCAGTTCTCCTCGACCACTGCCAATCGTCCCAGATGAAAATAGCCGAGTGAGCGAACGTACGGCTCTTGGTCTTCCGTGAACTCTTTGGCCAGACGTTTAGCAGCCGCAAGCTCCCCGATCTTTTCATAAGCGGATATCATCCCGGACTGCCCTAGTCGATTGTCTCTGTTTTTCTCGAGCATATGACGGAATGTCCCTATCGCTTCGTCAACCTTACCATCGAACAGGAGCATCCAGCCATAGCTAAAGGTAAAATCGTCATGTAGCGGAGCGAGACTGATCGCCTTTTTGAGTAAAGTCAATGCCCGCTTGGTCCCCGCGATCAACCACGTGTTCCAGGCTAATCCATGCCACGCCCAGCCTTCTCTTGGCAGTCTTTCCGTCAAAAAGTGATAGCAAATTTGGGCACGATGATAATTCCCGACGGACTCGTACAAAGATGCCATTTCCTGCAAAGTATCGCTATCCAGATCGCGAGTCGGCAATTGCAACGGAGCTGGGGGTGAAAGCTCAGTCGATTCATCCATCGTTTGGAGTAACTGAGCCGCTCGGAGCCAAAGCATTTGCGCTTCCCAATCATCTTCGTCCTTTTGCAAGTACTGCTCGATCACATCCATCGCTTCCTGGGCATCCCCATCTTTGAGGTAGCATAGCGCCAGATTATAGCGGGCTTCCTCCTGCTCAGGCTTCACTTCGAGAGATGATTTAAAGGCTTGTGCCGCTTCCAGCCAATGCTGTTCTTCGGCAAGAATGCAGCCCATCGCATTGAAACTGCTTGATACCACAGTAGGTGAACTGGCCGACCTGCTCAATAACCGGAATTCACGAAAAGCGTGTTCCTGCTCTTCGCAAAATAACAGACTGTAGGCATAGTACAATCTGCCACTTTCCCAATCAGGAGATTGCTGGATCAATTCTTCAAAGCACTTTTTTGCATCCTGGAACATTCGCAGATGATAAAAGCCTTCTCCACGTCGAAACATCGGCTCATACGGATTCGTCTCTTTTGACTGACTCACGCTTTCTTTCCCGCTTTTTTGCAAAGCAGAACCAAGCTCTTTTTTCGGCGTATCCTTATCAGATGCTTCGTTGGTTACAGCTACCTGTGTATGATTGTCCTCAGCAGGCAGCTGTCCTTCCATTTGTTTGATCTTCCGAATGGCAATGGACAAGCGCTCCTCAAACTGCAACCAGAGGTCGACGACAGTATCGCTTACTTGGCGCAAATAAAACAATTGATCGGCAAGCTGCAGCCTTTCCTGCTCAGATGCATCCGACCATTTTTCTTCGATCGTTTCCGCTTTCGAGCGCAACGTTTGGAACCAGTCTTCTATTTTCACGCAAAAGCCACCCCCTATGAGGCGTGAGTACTCTCATTGTCTCACAAGGCGGGTAGCTCTATGCAGATCGAAGAAGTCTTACAGGATTGTCGCGTGGATTTCTTCTCCGAGCAATTCTTTGATTTGGTTTTTTTCATCCATGATGGCAACACGTGGTTTATACGTGCGCGCTTCTTCGTCAGTCATCATACCATAGGCGATGATAATGACGATGTCACCCTCCTGTACGAGACGGGCAGCGGCACCGTTCAAGCAAATAACTCCGCTTCCTGGTGCTCCTTCGATGACGTACGTCTCCAGTCTGGCGCCATTGTTGTTATTCACGATTTGTACTTTCTCATTTGGCAATATATCTAACGCGTCCAACAGATTTTTATCAATCGTTATGCTACCGACGTAATTCAGATTCGCTTCGGTAACCGTAGCACGGTGGATTTTGGCCTTCATCATTGTGCGGAACACAGGTAATTCCCCCTTGTCTTTCATAGGTCTCAGACGTTGGTAATCAAGTTGTCAATCAGACGTGTCTTCCCGAAACGGACAGCCAACGCCACAATGATCGATTCTCCCGGTATGGGCTGCTCTACTGGCACCAGGTCAGGGTAACGCAGCACTTCTACGTATTCAATGGAAGCAAGCGGCATTTCGGAGATCATCTGAATCATGCGTTCTTGAATTTCAGACAGAGCAACGCCTTCTGCCAGCCAAGCCTTAGCTTGCTCCAGACTGCGCGAGAGAACCAGTGCTTCTCTGCGTTCCTCCTGCGACAAGTACACATTGCGCGAGCTCATTGCCAAGCCGTCTGCTTCACGAACAATTGGGCAAGGAACGATCTGAACAGGCATTGACAGGTCGAATGCCATTTGGGTAACCACTGCGACTTGCTGGGCATCCTTTTGCCCAAAAAATGCGTAATCTGGCTGAACGATCTGGAAAAGCTTTGTCACCACAGTCGCTACCCCATCAAAATGCCCAGGGCGGGATTTGCCACAGAGCAGCTCCGTTACGTTGGATACCGAAATATTGGTCAAGATCGGTTTTGGATACATCTCACTAACTTCAGGCGTGAACAACAGATCGACCCCACCTGATTTGGCTAACTCACGATCGCGCTCAATGTCGCGCGGATAACGCTCAAAGTCCTCATTTGGACCAAATTGCAGCGGATTGACAAAAATGCTCATGACGACCAGATCACATTTTTCTCTTGCTGCCTTCACGAGGCTCATATGACCCTCATGCAAGAAACCCATAGTTGGCACGATGCCGATTTTCTTCCCTTGACGTCGTGCTTCCTCTATATGAACGCGCATTTCTGCGATAGTTGAAATCTGTTGCAAGGTTTGGATCATGATTGGGCAACTCCTTCGCCGTACAACTGTTTGATCGTGTCTTCCGAAGCGTGGAACACGTGCTCAGGAGCAGGGAAACGCCGCTCCTCGACTTCCTTCACATAACCTGCTACTGCTTCGCGGATCGTGTCCCCAATGTCTGCGTACCGCTTCACAAATTTAGGTGTAATCTGGGAGGCATAGCCTACCACGTCATGAAAGACGAGAACTTGTCCGTCGCATGTCACGCCCGCACCGATGCCAATTACCGGAATGTCCAATTTTTTGGCGATCATTCCCGTCACTTCCTCCGGTACGCACTCCAACACGATTGCAAATGCTCCCGCTTCCTGCAATGCGATGGCGTCCTCCAGCAGCCGCTGGGCTTGTGCCAAGTCACGCCCTTGCACTTTGTAGCCTCCGAGCTGGTGAACGGATTGTGGCGTCAAGCCGATATGTCCGACTACTGGAATTCCAGCCTGAACACAACGTGTAACGAGCGGGGCCAGTTCTCGACCGCCTTCCATTTTGACTGCTTTTGCAAAGCCTTCCTGCATCAGCCGACCTGCATTTTTCACCGCTTCCTCCACCGTTCCGTGATAGCTCAGAAACGGCAGATCCGATACGACAAATGCTCGTTTTGCCGCACGAGTCACTGCTTTTGTATGGTGGATCATATCGTCCATCGTCACGGGGATCGTAGAATCATACCCCAGCACAACCATTCCCAACGAGTCGCCTACCAATATCATGTCCACTCCCGCTTCCTCGACCAATTTGGCAGATGGGAAGTCGTAAGCCGTCATCATCGTAATAGGAATGCCCGCTTCTTTCTTTTTTCGAATGTCGGAAGTTGTAATCTGTTTGCCACTTGCCATTCTTTTCACCTCTGTACGCACCTAACCTGTGGGCAAATGGAATCAAAAAACCTTCTCGCCGAATACGGGAGAAGGTTGTCCATGCCAAAGAGACATCATACGTCTTTACGGATTCCTTCTGTCTCGGTCCTCACAGGCTCTGAGCAGATTCTTGTCCATACATTATTCATTTAACTATACGCAATAAGACCCCAAAATACTCCGGGAGTACCGTTCACCTCGTGATACAGCCTCCACTTTATGGAGTATAGCAGAAGATTTATTGATTTGCACGATAATTGACGTCAGCAGAATACACTTTATGGATAGAACCAGCCTGATCTTGCACCATCAATACCCCTTCATCATCCAGAGCAATGGCTCGTCCTTCGAGCTTTTGTGAGATCGTCTGCACGTTCACCCAGCGTCCGATCGTATACGAATTCGCTTCCCATTCTGCTTTTACCCGTTCAAAGCCATTTAGCAGGAAATAATCGTACTCTTCCTCGAAAAATCGGCAAAATTGCTGAATGAAGCGCACCCGTTTTACAGGCTCACCAGATTCGATTCGCAGCGAAGTGGCAATCTCAGCCAGTTCTTGTGGAAAATCTTCAGCGATACTATTCGCGTTCACACCAATTCCAATGACCAAATAGTTGACTCGATCCGATTCCGCATTCAGTTCCGTCAAAATCCCACATACTTTTTTATCTCCGATGAAAATGTCATTCGGCCATTTGATTTTGACAGGCAGTCCCGTTACTTCGCGGATCGTGCGGGCAACACTGACGGCTGTCAAGAGAGTCATTTGAGGCGTCTTTGGCAACGGAATAGCAGGACGAATGATTAAACTCATCCATATTCCCGTCCCTTTTGGAGAGTGCCACTGACGACCCAGACGACCCTTCCCGCCTGTCTGCTGCTCAGCCAGCACCAGTGTCCCTTCTTCAGCGCCTCGGGCTGCAGCTTCGTGGGCAAGTGGTTGCGTAGACTGCACCTCGTCATGAGCCATCACCTGTTGACCGATACGCTGGGTATTCAAGCCTGCCGTAATTTCGGCCGCAGATAGCCGATCCGGAGCAACAAGGAGACGATACCCCGACTTGCGGACAGCTTCAAACTCGTACCCGTCCTTGCGCAGCTCCTCAATATGCTTCCAAACCGCCGTACGCGAGCAGCCGCAGGTCTGGCTTAATTCTTCTCCAGAAATGAATTGATCCGGATGATCGTGAAACGCTTGTAAAATGACCTGCTTAATATTCATCTCTTGCAACCTCTTTCTTCGCTACCTCGATCAAGGCTTCCTGAGTATTCGGCAATCCATGCAGGGCCGTTTGAGACAACAAGCTATTCAACACTCGCCAAATCCATTCTCCCGGCTTTTTCTGCAAGGCTATCTGTAAATCTAATCCAGTCACCGCAAGCTCTTTCACAGACTTGACCGGCATCTTTTCATACGCCATTTGGAGACTCTCGAAGAATCGTGCCTCTTGTTTCGTCCACCAGCACGCCTGTATGATCTGAGCCAGCTCTCGACATGTTTCCAAGCCCACTTCCAACAAAATCGGACGCCACTCCAATTGGCAAGGGGTATCCCAGTCCGGATTGATTCTCTCCAAGATGCCGACGAATGTCGTGATTGCTTCCGTCTCCCGTTTGGACATGCGCAACTGAACGCACACCTGACGGGTAGCTTCCTTATCAAAATCAGCTGCGTATAGCAACATGGACCATTTCTGTGTTAACGAACCCAGATGGACTAACCTCCACGCTTGGGCGCCAGCTCTAGTAAACAGTAGCTCCAAAAGTGGTGAATACGCTAAAAGCTTCGTTTCAGTCAACAGCTGGCAGCCTGTTTGTGGTGCTTCACTGTCCAGCGTCTTGTTCAGCTCTTCTCTTACCCTCTCAACGGCAATATGCGACAGGTACGGTGCTGTCGCTTTCATTGCAGCCAATGTCTTCGGCTCGATCGCAAAGCCGAGCTGTGCGGCAAAGCGGACTGCCCGCAGCAATCGCAAGGCATCCTCCTGAAATCGCTCCTCAGCAACGCCTACCGCACGGACAAGGCGCGCTGACAAATCCCCTCTCCCATCAAACGGGTCCTGCAACTCATTCTGAAGGTTCATTGCCATCGCATTCATGGTAAAGTCTCGTCGTTCCAGGTCGAGCTTCAGTTCGGCTACAAACTGGACATCGCTCGGACGTCGGTAATCTTCGTACTTTCCTTCTGTCCGATACGTCGTCACCTCGAAAAAATGACCGTTCATTTTCACAGAAACCGTCCCGTGCTTGAGCCCTGTCGGAACATGGTCGGGAAAGAGGCGAATCACGTCGCCAGGATGGGCATTCGTACATATATCTATATCGTGCACGGGTCTTCCGAGCAGCCAATCGCGGACGCAACCACCGACAAAATAGGCTTCAAAGCCATGCGTCTCCAGTGTTTGCAGCACTGTGACCGCCAGCTCTTTTCGCATGTTCTCTCCCTCCATTTCCGTCCCGTCCGCCCACTAAAGGAGGAATTTCAGATGAAATTTTTATACGGGTTGTTTATCTTTATTTCAAAATTGCACCAGATGGCAAAAAGCAGCTTGCATCGACCCTAAGATGCTGCCTGCGCTCACCGTCTACCTGAGAATTTGTTCATAGAGTGCTTCGTACTGGGAAGCGATCGTTTCATGGCAAAATGTTTCACAGGAACGCTCAATGCTGTTTCTGGAGAAATTTTCGTACAGCTCTTTGTTTTGCAATAAGCGAATGGTTTCATTGGACATTCCCTCAACATCACCAATTGGACGTAAATAACCGGTAATACCATCCAGTACGACTTCCGGTATTCCACCCGCTACCGAAGCAACCACGGGGACTCCACAAGCCATTGCTTCCAGAGCTACCAGGCCAAAGCTTTCTTTTTCGGACGGCAACAGCATGACATCTGCCAGAGACAGCACTTCTGCGACGTCTTCCTGCTTACCCAAGAAACAGACATCATCCGTCAATTCTCTCTCAGCGATCATCTTGCGTACGACACCCATTTCCGGTCCTTCGCCGATTAGAATCAGTCGAGACGGTACAGCCTCGCGAACCTTGGCAAAGATCTCGATTACATCCGGGACTCGTTTTACTGGTCGGAAGTTGGAAATGTGCATGAGAATTTTTTCGCCGTTCGGAGCAAACTTTTTCTTCAGCTCACGTACATCCTTGGGATAGTAGCGTCTTTTATCTACAAAATTGTATACCGGCACAATTTCTTTTTCCACATGGAGCAATTCTTTCGTTTGGCGAATCAAATCCTTGGATACAGCAGTTACGAGATCACTGCGCTCTATGCCAAAGCGAATCATATCACTCAGATTGGAGTCATACCCCAAAACCGTGATGTCCGTTCCGTGCAGGGTCGTCATAATCTTGAGATGATCACCAACCATTTGTTTCGCCAGGAAGGCGCAAAGCGCGTGTGGAACAGCGTAATGAACGTGCAGCAAATCCAGTTTTTCATTTTGAGCGACCTGAGCCATTCGGTTTGCCAGCGTCAGATCATACGGTGCGTATTTAAATACATCGTAGTTATTCACTTCTACTTCATGATAAAAGATATTTGGATGAAAAGCGCCCAGGCGAAACGGCATCCCCGAGGTGATAAAATGCACCTGGTGGCCTCTCTCCGCCAACAATTTGCCTAATTCAGTGGCAACGACGCCCGATCCTCCTAATGACGGATAGCAGGTGATCCCGATGTTCATTCTCGGTGTCACTCCTTTTTACAGGTTGGCCAATACATAAGGCGTAGCACTCATAAAACCTTCTGCAAAGGTAACGCCAGCTTGCTGGCCAAATAGACGTTCGCGGTACTCGACACTTTCCAAGTACCCGTTTGTAAGCGGCGTCGTTACACTGCCTTCTTCCAGTTCAAACTGACTTCGATAACAACGCAAGACCTCCATTTTTTCTGCGTAAACGGAGGTGATATCAACCACTACCTGTGGAGTTACAGTTGAATTAATAAAGTAATAAAGAAATTGACTAGGGCGGTAAGCTGGATGTGACTCATCCGGTTGATACTTGCGAATACCAGAGGAAAAGACAGCTTCACGAACAATCCTGCTGACACTTTCATGATCTGGATGGCGATCCTGATAGAATGGTGCCAATACGATATGCGGACGGGTCCGTCGAATCAAATCAACGACACGACTGATTGCTTCCTCTTTGACTGCTTCCAATCCACGATCGGGCAAGCCAAAATTAAAACGCTTTGCAACACCCATCACTTTGTCTGCTGCCGCTGCTTCTTGTTGGCGACGTTCTACATTTCCATTGGATGACAGCTCAGCAAATGTCAGATCCAAAATCCCGACACGCTTGCCCTGTTTGGCAGCCAACAACAGACTGCCGGCTGCCCCGATCTCTACATCATCCGGGTGTGCGCCAATTGCCAATATGTCGAGTGCACTCATTACTCTTTCTCCTTATGTACCACGTCTCGCCAATCCAGCTCTCCACGCTCCAACGCTTTTAACAAGATTTCCGCTGTACCGAGATTCGTGGCAAACGGTATTTTGTGAACGTCGCAAAGTCTGAGCAATGCCATAATGTCCGGCTCATGGGGCTGGGACGTCAAAGGATCTCGCAAAAAGATAATGAGATCCATTTCATTACGGGCGATCATCGCACCGATCTGCTGGTCACCGCCAAGTGGTCCGGAGAGAACTCGGCTGACGGACAACGCCGTCGCTTCCATAATTCGAAGGCCTGTCGTACCAGTTGCAAAAAGGACATGTTGGGACAGGATCGATTCGTAGGCCATCGCCAGCTGAACAATCTCTTCCTTTTTCCGATCATGGGCTATTAAAGCAATTTTCACGCAAACCTCTCCCTTTACGTTCACTCGAGATCGCTGATTTCACACTTTATATACATCTTTTAAACAAACGTTTAATCAATCAAATGCTCCAAACCGTAAATCAGATTATTCATGTTTACCACTGCTTTTACTGCCATGTTGACACCTGGCATGAAGGATTCGCGATTAATGGAATCATGGCGAATGGACAAGGTCTGCCCTACCGCTCCAAACAAAACTTCTTGATGGGCAACCATTCCCGGAAGTCGAACACTGTGAATACGGAAGCCTTCATACTCCGCTCCGCGCGCGCCTGGAATGGTTTCCTTTTCTTCGGGGTGCCCTTGCTTGAGATCTTCACGTACGGAAGCAATCATTTCCGCAGTTTTCAAAGCGGTCCCACTTGGCGCGTCCAACTTTCGGTCGTGGTGCAGCTCAATAATTTCCACATGTGGCATGTACTTTGCTGCCATCGCGGAAAACTTCATACACAGTATGGCACCAATCGCAAAGTTGGGGGCAATGATCGCTCCCAGTCCGGCTTCCTGATATCGTTCTGTCATTTCATGCAGTTGTTCAGGTGACAAACCAGTCGTACCCACTACCGGGCGTACTCCGTATTTCAAACAAATCTCCATGTGGCGATAAACGCTGTGCGGCGTCGTAAAATCTACGAGGACATCTGGTTTCATCTCTTCCAGCTGCAGTCGGATGGACTCCTCGTTTCCTCTGGTGTCCAGATTCCCCGTATAGAGTAATTGATTATCGTCCCCCAGCATTTTCACAACTTCCTGGCCCATTCGGCCGTTGGCTCCCGCTACTGCCACACGAATCTGCTTTTCCATCATGTCTGACTCTCCTCTATTCTCGTCCAGCGATCTTTATCGCGTGTGTTAAATTTGTGCATAATACGATCAAACGCTTCTTGCATATCAATACCGAGGGAATTGGCAAAACAGATCACGATGAAAAGCACGTCTCCCAGCTCTTCTTCTACTGTCTTTTCGCCCTCGTCGTGTTTTTTCGGCTTCTCGCCATAGAAGTGATTGATTTCTCTGGCCAGTTCACCTACTTCTTCAGTCATTCTTGCCATCATGGAGAGCGGTGAAAAATAGCCCTCTTTAAATTGCGATATGTACTTGTCCACTTCCTGCTGCATTTCCTGCATGGTCTTTTGCCGTTCCATCGGCTCACTCCTTTACCTAGGCATGCTTCTGGCTTTCACTTATCGTAACCGAAAAGGCTTCGTTTGCCAAATCTCAATACTTCCGCTTTCCAGCATATGGACAATCAAATAAACGTTCCATTATAATGGCATTCGTATGGCTTTAGGTAACTTGCGATTTACCTGCATTACATGTCGATCGGGATCGCAACCAAAACCGTCGGCGAACAGGAGGACTTTATGAATGTACGTATTAAGAGCATCATTGCCATCATCATCGGTTCTGCAATCATGGGATTCGGCATTAACTCGTTTAACATTCCCAATCACCTTGCAGAAGGCGGAATTACGGGTATCAGCATTCTAATCAAATTGCTGTTTCCGGTCGTGGATCAAGGGGTTGTGTTCTTAGTATTGAACATTCCACTGTTTTTCTTAGGATGGAAAATCCTTGGTCGGACGTCCTTTTTCTATACGATTCTCGGTACCGTGTCGCTCTCTGTCTTTTTATCAGTCTTCGATAAGGTATTGCCACTCCCGATGAATGATCGTTTGTTAGCTTCTCTCTATGCCGGAGTAGCAGTCGGCGTTGGACTCGGCATCATTTTCCGCTATGGGGGCACCACTGGCGGTGTCGACATTATCGCGCGTCTCCTGCAAAAATACATGGGTGTCAGCATGGGTAGAACCTTGTTCCTGGGAGACATCCTGGTGATTGGAGCATCGTTGTTCTATCTGAATCTGGAGAGTGCGATGTACACTCTCGTCGTCGTCTTTATTGCAGCGCGTGTGATCGATTTCTTCCAGGACGGAGCATACGCAGGGAAAGCCCTTACCATCATTTCCGAGCATACGGACGAGATCTGCAAGCAAATTCTTGATCTGGGCCGCGGAGTGACCTTACTTTCAGGGAAAGGAGCGTTTTCCGGGGCTGAAAAGCAAGTAATTTATGTAGTCGTCAGCCGAAATGAGGTCATGCGCTTCAAAAATATCGTCCAGGAAGTAGACCCGCATGCCTTTGTCATTGTCAATGATGTGCATGAAGTGCTGGGCGAAGGCTTTACACTCGATGAGAACAAGCAACCGCTGCAAAACTAATTTCGCATCTCCCTTCCATCTTTCCATAAAAAAGACGCCAGCAGCAACAAACGCTAGCGTCTTTTTTCTTCGATTTGTCCTGCCTACTCGCTCTTAAGCTGAGCGAATTTGCCCATCGTACTTCTTCCAAGCTACGTACGACAACGAAATCAAGAGAGCAATCCCGACAGAGACGATCATGACCATCGGGGAATCCGGCCGCATCATCAGTAGCGCAAAGGTGCTTTTCTCTTCTCCAACGAACGCTGCCTGCATGGAGCCATTCAAGTCGCGCAAAGCTTCCCTTACCAATTGCCAATCCATTTGGGAATTGCGCATTTCTTTGGAGATGACATTGTAGGAGGCCGAGATCGATGACATCTGGCCTTCCGGAAGCTGAATACTCATCGCCGGCTTGATCGCCAGGTACAGTCGATAGTTTTCCTCAAACTGCTCGCGGAACTGTGTAAAATTGCGTTCGACGGCAGATTGTTGCAAATTTTGCACCTGTGTCGCAAAAGAAGGATAGTAACTTCTCCACATCGGTTGATGCACGTGAGTCAGTGCGTCTATGGCTACTCGCACCTGTGTCGCGTGCCACAGAAGCTGTTGTTCGCTCACATTGGTTGAGGCAAAGCTTTGTTTTGCCGCGAGGATGGACTGAGTGACCGCATTGAGACTTTCAATCCGAATAGGGATCGGCAAGTGCTGATTCGGGAACTGCTCTGCCAACTGAACGATCCGTTTCTGTGCGTTCTCGATGTCCCCTTTTTTTACATTCGTCAAAAGCTCATGCGCGACTTGATCCAGAGCAGCCAGTTGCTTTTCTTCAATCGGCCGATCCAGCTTGGAATAGAGATTGTGAATCGGCCAGGACAGAAACAAGCCAACGCCTAAGAAAAATAACAAATAGCGGATGTTTTTCTTCAACGCAAAAAACCTCCTTTCCCTTGTACAGACTATGGAAAGGAGGACAAGATTAGACCTTGTTTATCGTATACTTGCTATTAATAAACCAGATGACGGATATGGAAATTAAGCTGAGAAGCACGGTAAACAAGCCAACAAACCCTTCGTATGGATCGAGTACGCTCGGCAACCACGGATGGATGTCCATTACGTAATCAAGAAAATCGTTATTCAGGGTCCACAATGCCGCAATTCCAACTGGTAGCAGACTCAGCTTGTAAAATCTTGCGTACAGGACAGATTCCACAGCCATACCTGAATGCGAGATGATCAACATTACGTCCGTCCAACGCACTTCATTCCCCATCATCCACCCAGCTAAGATAATGCAGACCGCCCAAACACCATATTTAAAATTGGTTATGCCAGCCAAAGCTTCCAGTACAGGAATGTGGCGACCCAACAAATAGGTAAGAAGAACCAGCGTAAAGAGTCCGCTACCTGTCGGGCTATCCGGAACAAAAGGTGTTAAGAACGCAGGTGTCTCTGTTAATTGATTTCCATACCAGATAAATCCGTATATGGTCCCCAACAGATTGATGACAAACAGCGTCCATAGAAACCATCTTTTCCCCAACGAATGCCTGAACCACTCCCATATCCAGATCATGATTATCGTCTCCCGCTGTGTACGCCGCTAAAGAAAAAGCTGACCTTTTCGTCAGCCAGCTTTTTCCCTATAAGCTTATTTCAAGCTTGCCATGTATTCAGCCAGCTTTTTGATTTCCGCTTCATCTTTAATCATACCGCCTGGCATTGCAGGTGGTTTCCCGTTATGGATGATGTCGGCAATCTGAGTGGCATCATATTTGCTGCCGATTTTTTGAAGGTTAGGCCCCATGCCGCCTTCCATGTCCTTGCCATGGCATCCCATGCAGCTTGATTGCGCTTTCCAAACAGCGTCCGCAGTGAAGCTGGTATCAGCAGGTGCAGGAGCAGTCGCGCTAGATCCTCCACTTCCACCATGTTCTCCGCCAGTTTTACTCGCTGCATGGTTGAGGGAATGCTCGTGGTCCGCAGCCCAAGTCAGATAGAATACGCCTACCAGTGCAGTCAGCATCAAGCCAGTTGCTACCGGGCGTCTGCTTGGACGGCGTTCTTTGCTGGTATCTAACCAAGGAGCCAGCATCAGCGCACCAAAAGCGATACCAGGAATGATGATGGTACCCAGGACTACCCAGTCACCAGAAGCCCAAGGATATTTCAGCATTTGGTACAGGAACAGGAAGTACCAGTCAGGCAACGGAACGAATGAAGTATCATTCGGGTTTGCCTTGTCAGTCAACGGCGACGGATGAGACACCGTCAGCACGAGGAATCCAACCAGGCAAACAGCTGCCACCATCCACTCTTTCAACAGGAAGTTCGGCCAGAATGCTTCCGTCTTTCCTGGGAAGTCAGAGTAAGATGGAGAAATGTTAGGGATGCGCTTCGCCGATACCCGTGAGTCTCCGACGAAGGTAGCATCTTTGTCTTGTTTAGCCATGCTATTTCCTCCTTAGTGATCGAAGACTGTTTATAGTGGACCGGAAATACCTTGAGCGCGAATCATGACAAAGTGAGCTCCCAACAGGCCAAGCAGTGCACCTGGAAGGAAGAACACGTGGATCGCGAAGAAGCGGGAAAGCGTCTGAGCCCCTACGATGTCTCCACCTGTCAGCAACATTTTGACATATGGACCAATGAACGGAACGGAGTTTGCGATCTCCAGACCTACTTTGGTCGCAAAGTATGCAGTGTTATCCCACGGCAACAGATATCCCGTGAAACCGAGACCGAGCATGGTGAAGAAAATCAACATCCCCACAACCCAGTTCAACTCGCGAGGTTTCTTGTATGAACCTGTAAAGAATACACGCAACGTATGTAGGAACATCATCACAATGACCAAGCTGGCGCCCCAGTGATGCATACCGCGTACGATTACCCCGAAAGCAACTTCATTCTGCAGGTAATTAACGGACTCATACGCATTGATGATGTCTGGTACATAGTACATTGTCAAGAACATACCAGACAAGATTTGAATAACGGTAATAAAGAACGTTAGGCCCCCAAAGCAGTAAACGAAAGCGGAAAAATGATGCGCCGGGTTCACGTGCTCAGGTACTTCATGGTCTGCCAAATCGCGCCACATTGGAGTAATGTTCAGGCGCTCATCGACCCAATCATACATTTTCTGTAACATCTTAGCCTGTCACCCCCGGACGAGGATTTCCTTTTACTTTCCCCAGATACAGCTTTCCATCTTTTACTTCCGTCTCGTACTCATCGAGGGATACTGTCGGAGGCGTTCCCAAGATGTGTTCACCGTTAATGGTATAACGGCCCATGTGGCACGGACAGAAATACTGATTTGGATGTTCAGGACTGGTGTTCCAGTCTACTGTACAACCCAAATGCTTACAGATCGGGGACAGAGCGAGGATCTCACCCTTGTCGTTTTTGGTTACCCATGCAGATAGTGTAGATTCTGATTCATACCAACCGTCCTTGGTATGTACCTTAAATTCAACACGTTTCGGGTCGGCATTAAACTCATCCGGACTGCCAACTGCCACTTTATCTCCACCTGCATGTCCTTGTAGCAAGGGGTCAACCGCAAAGCGAATCATTGGAGTGATCATACCCGCTGCAAGGAACCCGCCAGTTCCCATCAGAGCGTAGTTCAAGAAAGTACGTCTGGACATTTCGCGTTTGTCGCCCATCTCTTTTTTTCCCTCCTTATCCTGTAAAATAGCGCAACGATGGCGTTTTCACACACATACACTAGGTCAATCCCAATCATAGCTAACGACTTTTCAGATGTCAAGAATGTCCAGTGGACATGTCTTATTCCAATCCCTGCTAGCGAAGTGATTGTTGCCATTTTGTCAAAAATAGCACCTTGCCCCTCCCGTTTTTCTGTAGTATTACCGGAAACCTCTCTCTCTATTGCGTACTTCTCTGCTGCCAATGACGAATTATTTCTTTATACAAGACATCGACTGTCACCTCAAAGCGCAAGGAAGATTCCAGGTCTTCTTCCCCTACAGGAAGTGTCAGGACACTCCCTTCTGTTCCTAGTTCCGCTACTCGAACTCGATCACTGCGGAAATGCAGCAGGACGTTGCAAGCAAAGCCAGAAGGAGTCTGCTGAGTAAGCTGCTCTTCTGCGAAATGATAGATAACCGGATAGAGCAGGACTCTACCCTTGAGTTTTTGCTCAATCGCAGCGGCTACATTCAGCAAATAGTTCATGCGTAGGACATGCTCGGATACTTCCTTGCCACCACGATACAAATAAATAGGGAGAAGTGCGGTATCTACAAAGCTCCGCAGCTCCTCCCAGTTTTCGATTTCATTCACATTCCACTGCATAAGGCCGTCTCCTCTTCCATACGTAGATTCTGGAAACTAGCGTACCATGAATCTGCGGAGACTGGCAATTGCCTGCTCTGACCCGTTTTATTACGCTTGCTCGTACGCCATGATTTCTTTTAGTTCATCGGTCAGGCGCAAGAACACTTCTTTGTTTTTCGATGCCAAGGCTTCGTCAATTTCTTGATACAATGTACGCTTCCGATACTGGCGCATCTGCTCGTCTATCACCATTTCCGACAGCAAACCGGATACCATTTGATTGTTTGTTCCGTACGCGTTGGAATAGAAATTTGGCCACTCCATACCCATCCCTCACTTCAATAAAATAGTCGTTTCCGTAAAGCCATTG